>JBEBHD010000385.1:0-2502 GCA_040080915.1 Saprospiraceae bacterium | reverse complement strand
AGCCGGGGGCGGGGCGGATGCCGCTGTATTCTTCGGAGATCAATTGATCGTTTTGCAGGTTTTCTGTTTGGGCGTAGCCCCAAAATTCTTTGCGCACGCGCTCGTGCATGTGCTCGGCGAGGGCCTCGGCGAGGCGGTCGGCGAGGGCTTTGAGCAGGATGGCGTGGTAGTCGTCGTGTACGGCCTCAAATTTTTTGACATGCTCTTCGATGCCAATGCCAGCCGTGACGGCGAACGCGCCGAGGTAGTCGGGCACGCCCGTTTCTTTGGGAGCCACGAAGTCGCTGAGACAAAAATTGGGCAGCCCTGGCGCTTTTTTGTTTTGCTGGCGCAAATGGTGGAGCATGGCCAAGCGGCCTGTGCGGGTGTCGTCTGTGAAAATTTCGAGGTCGTCGTCGTTCACGGAATTGGCGGGAAAAAGACCGACGACCGCGCGGGCCGTGAGCCACTGTTCAGCCACGACCTGACGCAGCAGCCGCTGGGCATCGTCGAACAATTTTTTGGCCTCAATGCCCACTACCGCGTCCTGCAAAATGGCGGGGTACTTGCCCGCGATCTGCCAGGTTTGGAAAAACGGTGTCCAGTCAATATAGTCCGTGAGTTCTGCAAGTGAGTAATTTTCAAAGGTTTTTACCCCCAAAAACATAGGCTTGGGCGGGGTGTAGTTCGACCAGTCGGTTGTCCATTTGTTGGCCCTGGCCTTGGGCAGAGCGAGGAATTCCTTGGCCGACTGCCGCCCGGCGCGGGCCGTTCGGATTTGCTCGTACTCGGCTTTTACGCCTTGGACAAACGCCGTGTTTTCTGCTTCGTTTTTTGTGAGCAATGAGCTCACCACGGCCACACTTCGGCTGGCATCGAGCACATGCACGACAGGCGCGTTCGAATATTTTGGCTCCACTTTCACGGCGGTGTGGGTTTTGGAAGTGGTGGCGCCGCCGATGAGCAAGGGCAGTTTCATATCCAAGCGTTGCATTTCGCGGGCCATGTGTACCATCTCGTCGAGGGAGGGTGTGATGAGGCCCGACAGGCCGATGATGTCCACGCGGTGTTCGATGGCGGCCTGCAGGATTTTGTCGGCAGGTACCATCACGCCGAGGTCCACGATCTCGTAGTTGTTGCAGCCGAGCACCACGCCGACGATGTTTTTGCCGATGTCGTGTACGTCGCCTTTCACGGTGGCGAGCAGGATTTTGCCGCGCCCCCCAGCCCCGCTGCCGCTTTTTTCGGCCTCAATGAAGGGCGTGAGGTAGGCCACGGCCTTTTTCATCACGCGGGCGCTTTTCACCACTTGGGGCAGGAACATTTTGCCCGCGCCGAAGAGGTCGCCGACCACGTTCATGCCGTCCATGAGCGGGCCTTCGATGACGGACAGCGGGCGGTCGAATTTTTGGCGGGCCTCCTCCGTGTCCTGATCAATGAAATCGGTGATGCCCTTGACGAGTGCGTGGGTGATGCGTGCTTCCACGGGTGCCTCGCGCCAAGCGAGATCTTTTTCGATGCTGCGCCCGCCGGTGTCCCGGAGTGATTCGGCGAAGCGCACGAGTTCTTCCGTGGCACCGGGGTGGCGGTTGAACAACACGTCCTCAATGCGCTGGAGCAGCTCTTTGGGAATTTCCTCGTACACCTCGATCATGCCGGCGTTCACGATGCCCATGTCCATTCCGGCCTGAATGGCGTGGTAAAGGAAGGCCGCGTGCATGGCCTCGCGCACCTTGTCGTTGCCGCGGAAGGAGAAGGACAGGTTGCTCACGCCGCCGCTGATTTTGGTACCTGGGCAGGTTTTTTTGATGATGCGGGTGGCCTCGATGAAGTTGATCGCGTAGTTGTTGTGCTCCTCGATGCCGGTTGCTACGGCAAAGATGTTGGGGTCGAATATGATGTCTGTGGGATCGAAGCCGACCTGTTCGGTGAGGATGCGGTAGGCGCGTTGACAAATGGCGACTTTGCGTTCGGCAGTATCGGCCTGGCCCTGCTCGTCGAAGGCCATGACCACCACCGCTGCACCGTAGCGGCGGCAAATTTTGGCTTGTCGGACAAACTCCGCCTCACCTTCCTTCATGGAAATGGAATTGACGATGCTCTTGCCCTGCAAACATTTCAATCCAGCCTCAATGACGGAAAACTTGGACGAGTCCACCATCACCGGCACACGGGATATGTCCGGTTCGGCGGCCACCAACAGCAGGAATTCGACCATGGCTTTTTCGGAGTCCAGCAGGCCCTCATCCATGTTCACGTCCAAAATCTGGGCACCGCTTTCCACTTGCTGACGGGCCACGCTCAGGGCCTCGGTCAGGTTGCCAGACTTGATGAGGTTGGCAAACTTACGGGAACCGGTCACGTTGGTGCGCTCGCCAATGTTGATGAAATTGGTTTCGGGACGGATGAAGAGGGGTTCGAGGCCAGAGTAAACCCCACCCCCATCCCCTCCCCCGGGGGGGAGGGGGGCATGCTCCCACGTTGCATTTGGGTTTTCTTTTTCGGGTTGCCCGGTATTGGTTG
>JBEBHD010000384.1:0-2504 GCA_040080915.1 Saprospiraceae bacterium | reverse complement strand
TGTCGTGCCAAATTAGGGTTTCCAGAACGGTTAGAAAAATTTTCATTTTTCAAAAATTTTAACTATGTTCAAATCGAATTCAGTAGTACGCCACCAGGAAAAATGATGCATATCGTTGCCCGTTTGTTGAACCAAACCATCCTTTTCGGTCAAATCAACCTGAAAAACAGGTTTGGATCGCATGGATGGCAGCAACCTTTTCAAGCGCAAGACTGCTTCAAGGTCATCAAAAACAGACAGTGATCGAGCGATGCATTCGCTGACTTGAAAAACCTTATGCGGAAACCGCTGGCGGTGCGACCAAAAATCGCTGTCCTCTGGAGGAATGCTTCCCAGACGAAAAAATGTATCGTCCGGTGGGAAAGCCTCATCGGGAGGACAGTCGGAAGGAAGCGCTTCAAACCAATTCATGGCACAAAGGTAGCAAAAAAGATACTTTTGGGTATTTTTTATGTGCTTGCCCCGCTGGCCACAAGTGTTCGGCAATAAAAACAAAACGTGCTTGATGGCGAGCATACGATTCGGGTCACGTCACGTTCACCGCTGGGCGCAAGTGTTCGGCAACTTAAAAAACGACGTGGCTCGCGAGCGTCTTTGACGCGATGCGTGGTGTCTGCCAGTCTTTGACTGGCGAATATGAAACGACGTGCAAAGCAAAGCAAGTCAGAGACTTGCAAACGTAACGCGTCGCGTCACAGACGCTCGCGAGCAAACGAGGTAAAGGAAGAAAACAACTCGAAAAAATATAAACCATGAGTCGTTACAAAATCAAGGATCAATACGGCCTGAATTTCCGCTGGGCGCAAGTGTTCGGCAACTTAAAAAAACGACGTGGCTCGCGAGCGTGCAGTGCAAGTCAGAGACTTGCAACGAAACACATCGGGTTGAAGACCCTCGCGAGCAGTCGAGCCGCTAGCCCTACCTTTTACCGAATCTCACGGCATTCCTACCGAATCCCACTTTTCGATGCGCCAGTCCGAAAAGGGCGCGCACATTTGTTGTGTGCGGGAAAATTCCCGCTCGGACAAATCGCAAAACTGAACCTGGAACCATGACCGCCACCTACGATGCGCTCACTTTCAACCTCTCGCGCCACAACAAGATTGACTGCCAGCAGGTCAAACTCTGGTACCCGGCGCAAAACAGGATAATCGCCCTGAGCGGAATCTGAGACCGACAAAATTTCATCATCAAAATCAACAAAAAAAACATGGAACAACAATTAGTTTACGGCCAAAAGGCCGACGAAATGCGCTTCCAACTTACGGGTTTTGGAACCCTTGACTCGAATAAATACACTTTGTTTGAAGTATTGTTTGACCCACGCTTGGAAAAATTAAGCCTCGACGAAAGGATCTCCCTTCTAAACAAATGGGTCGAAGATGGTGACCGGACCAATATCACCTTCAACCGGCGGTACTCGTTCAACGGCTGTGCAACCGAGCGGGAGGTTTTCGACCCTTCGGTCAATCGGGTGGTTCGGATGGTAAACTTTGGTTCGAACGATTATCTCAACATGTCCCAGCACCCGCGTGTGATCGGGGCGGCCGTACGTGCGCTCGAAACATACGGAGCAGGAGCCGGAGCATCCTGTATAACGGCAGGGCGCACGAAGGTCAAGTCCGATTTGGAAGAAGAAATCGCGGACACATTTCAAAACGAAATGGCGCTCGTTTACCCGACCGGATATATGACGAACACGGGCGTATTGACTTGCCTGTTGCGCAGCAACGACGTGGCCATCGTGGACATGTTCGCACATGCGAGCATCATAGACGGGGTAGAAAACCGTAACAAACTGTTTTTTCAGCACAACGATATGCGCTCGTTGGAGCGGGCCATGATCAAGGCAAACAGCCAATATGCCGACAAGATCGTGGTCGTGGACGGGGTCTATTCCATGGACGGGGACATTGCCAACCTGCCCGAGATCGTCGGCCTTTGCAAAAAATACAGCTGCAAATTGATGGTGGACGAGGCGCACGCCTTTGGTGTCGTGGGCAAAAACGGACTCGGCATGGCCGATCATTTCGATTTGCCCCCGGACACCATTGACATCTTGGTCGGTACGCTGAGCAAAGCCATCGGGAGCACCGGCGGGTTCGTTACCGGGAAAAAGGATCTGATCAACTACCTGCGTTTTGCCAGTCGGCCCTACTTTTTCACCACGGCACCCTTTGTTCCCGCTATGGCGGCTGCCTTGGAGTCCATCCGGGTCATCAAATCGGACCAACAGCGGCACAACAACCTTTGGGAAAACATCCGCTACTTCCGGTCAAAAATCTTGGCTGGCGGCTTTAACATTGGCACAGCCCAAGCGGCCATATTCCCGATCATTTTGGGCAACCACAATTTGATAATGAATGCTCCCACCGCTATGGGCAACATGGGCGTACTGGCCGTGGGCGTGCCGTATCCGGCGGTTTCGCGGAAACAAACACGGATCCGGATGAACGTCACCTCAGAAATGACGCAGGCGCACCTCGACAAGGGTTATGATGTGC
>JBEBHD010000218.1:0-9512 GCA_040080915.1 Saprospiraceae bacterium | reverse complement strand
TAAAGTTTTTCACCACAGATTTTCACAGATTCACACAGATTTTTAAACGGATAAGGAAAAATCTGTGTGAATCTGTGAAAATCTGTGGTGAAAATTGTACGCATTAGGAGGTACTAAATAGTTACGAAAAAAGGAGGAAAAAAACAGTGCGTTCACTCATCCCAGTCGAACGACCGGTCCAGCGCTTTGTCCCAAAACCAGAGTTTTCGTTTTCGTTCAAACTCGGACATCTGCGGATCCCAAGTTTTGTCCACGCCCCAGTTTCGGCGGATATCGGTGAGGCTGTTCCAGAATCCGACGGCTAAACCGGCGGCATACGCAGCGCCGAGGGCAGAGGTTTCGGTCATTTTTGGCCTGACGACAGGTGTTTGAAGGACATCGGCCTGAAACTGCATGAGCAGTTCGTTGACGACCATCCCCCCGTCCACACGAAGTGAAGCCAATTTGATCTCGGAGTCTTGTTCCATTGCCCGCAATACTTCAAAGGTTTGGAACGCCGTGGCCTCCAATGCGGCACGGGCGATATGCCCTTTGTTGGCAAAACCGGTCAGGCCTGTGATAAGGCCACGCGCGTGGGTGTTCCAGTACGGCGCGAACATACCAGAGAAAGCAGGCACAAAATACACGCCGCCATTGTCGTCCACCGTGCGGGCGAGCGCTTCGATCTCGTCGCTGCTTTGGATGATGCCAAGGTTGTCGCGCAGCCACTGCACGAGTGCTCCCGCCACAGCTATCGAGCCCTCGAGTGCGAAGACGGGCGGCTCTCGCTCCAACTGGTAAGCCACGGTGGTCAGCAGACCAGTTTTTGATTTCACGATCTCCTTGCCCGTGTTCATCAGCAGAAAACACCCGGTTCCGTAGGTGTTTTTGGCTTCCCCGGGCAGGGTGCAGGCTTGTCCGAGCAGGGCCGCCTGTTGATCGCCGAGCGCACCCGTGATAGGCACACCGTGCATCGGTTCGACGGCAGTGGTGGCAATAAATCGGCTGCTGGGCACGATTTCGGGCAGCATTTTGGCCGGTATGGCCATTTGGTAGAGCACCTCGTTGTCCCATGTGGATTTGTAAATGCCCATCATCTGTGTTCGGGAGGCGTTGGTGATATCGGTGACGTGCTTTCCGCCCTTGGTTCCGCCGGTCAGGTTCCAGATCAGGTAGGAATCTATGGTGCCGAACAAGGCCACGCCGTTTTCTGCATCGCGTCGTAAGTTGGGCACATTGTCGAGCAGCCAGCGCAGTTTGAGTGCGCTGAAGTAAGTAGCCAACGGCAGGCCCGTGGCTGCGCGATACCAATCGTCAATTTCGCGCTCTTGGTAATGCCGCACCAAGTCCGTAGTTCGAGTGTCTTGCCAAACAATGGCATTGTGGTAGGGTACGCCGGATTTTCGGTTCCAAACCACAGTAGTTTCCCGCTGGTTGGTGATCCCCAGCGCAGCAATATCGTCAATCCCAATACTACGTACGGCCCTTGCCCGAGCCATTACCTGGAGGGTATTTGTCCAAATTTCGAGCGGGTCGTGCTCCACCCAGCCGGGCTGGGGATACAGTTGACGGTGTTCTTTTTGGGCCATGGACACGATCCTGCCCTTCCGATCAAACAAGATGCACCGCGTACTCGTAGTGCCTTGGTCAATGGCTGCGACGTATTTTTTCATAAAAAAAGGTATCGCGGCCAAAGGTATTGAAAATCGGCAACGAGTTTCCGGGCACAAACACAGAACTTCGCGCCGGCCCGGTCAATGTTCCGGAACCTTGTTCTGCAGGCCATGTTTTTCCAGCCTTTTGCATCATGGACTACCAAGCCATCCTGGAGCGCGTTACGCTAGAAACTGCCGACCTGTCGGGCACAGGTGCCGTGGCATCCTACATACCCGAACTGGCCAAGGTGCCTGCTGATCGTTTTGGCATGGCCCTCGCAGACGTACAGGGCGGTATGCACGCCACGGGCGATGCTGCGGAGCGGTTTTCCGTACAGAGCATTTCCAAAGTTTTTTTGCTGACGCTGGCTATCCGATTGGTGGGCGAAAAACTGTTCGAGCGGGTGGGCAAGGAACCTTCGGGCAACCCGTTCAATTCGTTGGTTCAGTTGGAATATGAGCGTGGTATTCCGCGAAATCCGTTCATCAACGCGGGTGCATTGGTCGTGACGGATGTGCTGATCGAGCACCTGCCCGATGCCAAGGCCGCGGTACTTGATTTCGCCCGGCAGCTCAGCGGCAGTCCCGATTTGGAGTACGACCTTGCCGTGGCGGCCTCCGAACGCCAAACAGGTTTTATCAATATTGCTCTGGCCAATTATCTGAAGGCCAACGGCAATCTGCGCCACTCCGTCGAACAGGTCGTTGACGCGTATTTCCACCACTGTTCGCTGAGCATGTCCTGCCTCGAACTGGCCCGGTCGTTTTTGTTTTTGGCCAATCACGGTATAGAGCCCGGCACTGGAGAGCGGCTCCTGAGCGTGAGCCAAACCAAGCGCTTGAACGCCGTCATGCTCACCTGCGGATTTTACGACGAGGCTGGCGAGTTTGCTTTTCGCGTGGGGCTACCGGGAAAAAGTGGTGTCGGTGGTGGTATTGCGGCTATTATGCCGGGGCGTTGGGCCGCCGCTATTTGGGGGCCGGGAATCAACGAGTGCGGCAATTCCATACGCGGCATGAAAGCCTTGGAACTGCTGACGACGTTGACGGGAGAGTCTATTTTTTAGAAAGGCGTAAAAAAACGGAGATGTCTCATGAGACATCTCCGTTTTTTTACGAAAAGCGCATGACATAAATGCGCCCTTTTTGAATGCCACTTAGAGCGTGTTAAAATTTCAGTTGCCGGGCTTCAAGCGGCAACTGAAATTTTAACACGCTCTTACTTTTTCGCCTTGTTTTTCGAACTCGCGGGCACCGGGTATTTTAAGCCGTAAGAACGCGCTTTGGGCACCAACTTTTTGAGCTCCTCGCTGCGTTTTTCCGGGTCCGGGTGTGTGCTGAGGAACTCAGGCGGACGAGCGCCGCCCGATTTGTTCATGCGCTCCCAAAATGGGGCGGCAGCAGTCGGATTGTAACCGGCCATCGCCATGAGGTACAAGCCGATCTCGTCGGCTTCTGATTCGTGCTTTCGGCTAAACGGGAGCAATATCCCCACTTGTGCTCCGGCACCGGCTGCGGCCAACAGCAAGTCGTTGGTTTGCGAGGGCTTTTGCGACAAGGCCACTTGCAGGGAGGTCAAGCCGATCTGCGTGAGCAGGCCCTGGCTCATGCGCTCGTTGCCGTGATGCGCCAATGCATGCGCAATCTCGTGGCCCATTACTACGGCGAGGGCATCCTCGTTTTGGGTTACTTTCAAAATACCGGTGTACACAACCACTTTACCGCCGGGCATACAAAAGGCGTTGACGGTGGGATCGTCCACCACGTTGAATTCCCAAGCGAAGTTTTTCAGTTCGCTCGACAGGCCCTTCGAGCGGTAATACACCTCAACGGCGGCCTTGATGTCGCTGCCAACACGGCGCACCAATTCCAGATCGGAGCCAGCAGTGACCGGTTTGTTTTGGGACAAAAACGACTTATACTCGGCAAAACTCATCTGGTTTAGTTCACTAACTGGAATCAAGTTCATTTGCTTGCGCCCCGTGAAGACGGTTTCGCTGCAAGCGGCCAACAGGGCCATGACGACAAAACTGAGCAAGATTTTCTTTTTCATACGTGTGTGATTTTAGAAGTACTGGCTGCAAAGATGGCAACAGAGGCAGTGAATACGCTCGAAGTGAACCAAAGTTTCAAAAACTTTTGAGAAACGCCTCCACTCGGGCCTGCGCATTTGCCCGCACATCATAGTAGTACAGGTTTAGGTCGCCGATGTGGTAGTTTTTTCTCGTAAATAAAATGCTGCCGGGAAACTTGGGTTTGGTACACAGCAAAATGCCTTTGTGTACTTCGGCATCGCTGATCTGGGGGTACACGACACAAAACGAGCGCAGTATGGCACCTTTGTTCAGGTTCTTGGGCGCGTGCTCGCCTTCACGGGTACTCCACGTGAGCGGGTTGGTGCAAACGACATCGCGATCAAAGGCCTTACGACGGCCAAAACGGCGTTCCCAAGTCTGCCAGGTACAAAAGCATCCTGTTTCAGTGGGCGTTTCGCAGGGTTTAAGGGTGCGGAAAAAATCCCGCTTAACAGGCCATCCGACCAAGTACGCTGCCACCAACCTTTTTTGCAGGGGCGTACCCTCAATTCGATCCCGTACCAAGTACATGCCGTGCAAGCCACCCTGACTGTGTCCGGCGATGATGAAAGGTCGCCCCTTGTTCCAGTTTTTGAGGTAGTAGTCGAAGGCCGCCAGTACGTCGGTATAGGCTAAGGCGACTGCTTGTTCTGCCGATTTTTTGTCCTTGGAAAAAAATGCCTGCAAGTGGGCTTGGCGGTAGCGCGGTGCGAATACCCGCCCTGCCCGGTTGAAAATACTGGCTTGAAAAAGCAAGGAGGTACTATCCGTCCGGTCGTTCACCTTGGGGTTATCCAAGGCAGCGTTCCAAGTGTCGCTGTTTGTACCGCGACCGTAGTAGGATGTTGGGTAAAGGAAAAACACGTCTGCTTGCGCGTTTTTTTGCCAGTCGGTTTCCTGCGGGCAGGGCGTGCGGTCGGCAGGATCGGGCTTGTCGGGGTGAGCGGCCCAGTTTTTCAACTCGGTGTAATCGGGTACGGGCGGAGGCGCATGCAAATCGAACGGCCCGTCCGGGCGGGCCGTTCCGCAGGCCATTGCCAGCAGGCAAAGCGCCAGTTGGGCGAGCAGGAAAGTTTTTGGAAAAAACATGTGTGCAAAAATAGTTTAGATGCGCTGTTCAGGCTTAAAAATGACGATCAATCTTTTTTTTTGAAAAAAAGTTGGGATAGTTCGGAAAGAAATACACAACTTTGGAGCGTGCCATGCAACGCTATCTGACACACTTGCTTGCCGACTTGGAAACGGCCACACGAAACGCCCCTACAGCGAGCTCGTACCGTTTTCGCCACCCCTTCGACGACCATGACGAACGGGACACCCCGGCGTACAATACCCGGTACGTTCGACTGTGCGATCTTTTTGGCCTGCCAGCAGGCGTTTTCCCACCATCCGAACGCCTGACCAAAAATCAAGTAACAGCTTTGTTGACGGCTTTTGAGTCGCTTTGGCGGGCTTGGAACGTGGCTTGGGATTGCCCACCGCGCCTCACCGCTCGCCGTCGTTACGCCATTATGGTGGAACGCATGGAGCAAGAACCCGTGCGCTACAACCACGAATTGGGTACTACCGTGGACTTTTGCGATCGGCGCTCCGAAGGTGGTTGCCCATTCGCCGACCGCAGCCAGTGCTGGTGTGAAGAGCTGGAAGCATGTGCCCGCCACGACCTCGATTTGTGGGAAAATGCACATGATCTTGATGATCTTGCACAGCTCAAAATCTCGCCAACTGAAGAACTGCGCAAATGGCTTGGCGATGCCCCCTTCGGCGTGCCACCTTGGGAGGAGGAAGGCGAAAACCAACGTTGGCACCAGTTTTTTGCGGGAGACGACTCGATGCACTGGCTTTTCTTTTTCGACCCCAATCGTGGACGAGACTTGGCGGACGATACCCAAGAGCCGTCGCCAGAGGATTATGAGGACTTTGACTGGCACGACGACGATGATGACGATGATTACGGAGAAATGCCTTTTTAGTCCTGTCCTCAGAGCTGCCCAGTCAATTTTTTTATGGTTTCCTCAATGTGTTTGCGGGCCTCGCGTTTTTTGAGAGCAGACGGTCCGGCAGCACGGACTGCGCATTCTGCGATGCCGCAACTTTCGCATGTGACATTCACCACTGTTTTTGGAATTGCCGGGTCGTCCCAAAATCGAATGACCGAACGGGCACGTTCGTCAAGCAATATCCCCAATGTAATGCCCACGTTTCGACCCACTGTGGGATAGCCCGGTTTTGCCACAGCAAGGCACAGGTATTCTTCGTTCGAGTCGTTGAACACTGCTCGTTGCACCCCTACCATAGAACGGAAAATGCCTCCAGAGGCGGACTGCTGTCCCTCGTATAGATCGCGCAACAGTGCAATGGCCTTCCAGCGGCGGCAATAGTGTTCGTTGAGGCCTGATGCATGGGGCTGATGCCGCCGGTTGAGGTGCAGTTCTTTGTCAATTTCAAAACGATCCTGCTCCACATCATGGATGATGCGCAAGAAAAAAACCTTGTGCAAGTCG
Organism: Saprospiraceae bacterium; assembly: GCA_040080915.1. Taxonomy (GTDB): domain Bacteria; phylum Bacteroidota; class Bacteroidia; order Chitinophagales; family Saprospiraceae; genus M3007. The sequence continues at coordinate 3,299 of JBEBHD010000218.1, read as the reverse complement.
AAGTCGAGGGAAAGGACGTTGAAACGTTGAAAAAGCACTTCGGGGCTGACTTGGTATTTGGCCAAAAGGCCAGGCAATATGTTCGAATCCCAAGTTGATCGGGCAAAGAACCCGCGCAGGTCTTCGACAAATGAATTTCGGTTGACCAACAGGGCCACAGCAAAATAGGCGGCGTGGAAGTTGTGCAGCACCTCCTCGAACGCCCGAACGCGCGACAACGTTGAAGCCAGTGGGCGGGTTTTCAGGCGCAGTGCATTAAAACCAATTTCTTTGGCCAACTGAAATGCTCGTTGGCTTTTGCTCAGGCTGCCTCGCATCAAGAGCAATCGTTTTTTAGGGTTGAAAACCGATCGGATGCCGCTCAATTCAGGATAGTCATCAAGGCCGTTTTCGGAAATTTTGTACCGGTATTTCGAGACCAATGTGTTAGCAAGCCATTCAGCAGTAATCCCACCAGTTTCAGGAAGCCCGTTTTGGCGCACAAAAACATCGGCGGTTTGCTCAATGTCTTCGAAGTAGTTCATGTGCAGCTCTTGATAAGCACGAAGGGCGGCAAAGTAGAAATTTTCGTTGTGCAAGGAGTAGTTGCGAGCGATTTCCAGCATGGCCGAGATAAAGGCATTGACGCGGTCGGGCGCACGGGCGAGGATTTCCACTACTTGTTGTACCTCAATGCCAAACAGGTCAAGAGGCAGTTCGTGAAGGAAGTTGCTCTGCAGGAGGTTCCCGAGTGGAGCAAACTGTTTGGTCAGTTCTTGTGACACCAAGAAATCTGGCGCAAGGTCAAGGGCTTCGGCCAGTTTGTTCAGGTTTTCAGGCTGTGGGTATTTTTTGCCTTTCTCTATTTCGTTGAGATACGACGGTGAGATGCCTGAGCGTCTGCCCAATTCTTCAAAGTTCCAGCCGCGCTCCTGACGGAACTGACGCACCTTGAGGCCGAGGATAATTCGTTGCTGTCGGTTTATTGCCATTGTCTATGAAAGAGAAAAATCGTTCACGTCCTCTACTTCGGGCAGTTGCCCAACATGTGCCGCACCTCGTCCAATTGATAGACCGGAAGTTGATTCCCCCAATTGGTATTTACGAAGTTGAGAATGTTCGTGATTTGGACGGCCGACAGCGTGGGCACGCCCGGCATTGCCTCGGCGTAACGGATGTCTCGGACAGTGATTGTATCTTGTAACCCGTACTTGAGGATACAGGGCAGACGATCCCGATTGGTTTGGAGGTAATCGTCTGCTCCGACCAAGGGTGGTATGAGTGCGCCAAGGCCCTGGCCTTCGTCCAAGTGACAGTTAGCGCAATGGACCCGGTAAAGGCGTTCGCCTTCCTGATAGGTATTGGGGTCGCAGCGTGCCAACAGGAACGTTATAAAAGCCAGCGCAACGACGGTTTTAGGGGGAAAGCAAGTCATCGCTTTGCAAATTGTTCTGCCAATAAAATATCTATGTCCTGCATGAACCGATCCACGTCTTTGGCATCGGTACCATCGCAGAAGGAACGGACGTGGCGGTTTTTGTCCACAAGAATAAGACGGCCGCTATGGTCGAAACCACCCGGGGCATCCGGGTTTTCCACGGCCACGCTGAAGTAGTTGTCAGCAATTCCGTAGACCGCATCGTGCTCCCCAGTCACCAGCCGCCAACGACCCGACGAGATTCCGAGTTTGTCGGCATGTCTTTTTAAGGCGGCAACAGTGTCATTTTTCACATCAATAGAGTGTGAGAGCAGCATAACCCGGTCATCATCTTTGTACTTCCCGTAAATGCGCAACCCGTTCGCCTTCACTTTTGGGCAAATGGTCGGGCAGTGGATAAAAAAGAAGTCCACAACGTAGATTTTCCCTTCAAAGGTAGCATTGGTGACCAACTGGCTATCTTGGTCCACAAACGAAAAATCGGGCACTGTTGGATAAATGGTGTCGCCGTTGACCACGTCGCGCTCGCCGAGGATTGGCAAGGTTTTCGGGCGGGAAGTCTGGTTAAGGCAGGCAAAAAAAAGGGCTGGGGCAAACAGTATGAGTAAAATTCGCATGAATTGTGTCTATTGTTTTTCTGTTCTGGCCACGTTGGAAAAAAGGGTCTTTCCTTAGGTTTGTTTGTTCGCTTTTTTGTCATTGGCAGGTCGGTATTTCCGAAAACAAAGTTGGGGCGATTTTTTCAAAACAGAACGTGTTTTCTGGGTGCTTCTCTCAAAAAATAAACAAGTGTTGCACGTAGCGTTGCTGCCCATAGGCGCTTGGTTTATGATTGATGCGTTGACGGTAAAAAATCTCGTTGGCCGCAGGTTTCACGGATCAGCAATAATCGAATCTACGGCAAATTCCTGCGCCACCCCATTCGGCACAGGCAAGAACTCGGTCAGGCGCAGGATTCCCGTGCCTTGCCGCAGCATTTTTTTGAAAAGCAGCATTGAAAGCGGACTGTCTCGGTCGAAATATTGGGCTTGTTGGCCAGCCAAGTTCGCCAGCAAATGACGAGGCACGCCAAGATTGCCAAGCGCGGTGTGCATTTTTTGGAAAAAAACCGCCTCCGGCTTATCCGCGTCCAGCCATTCTCCCCAGTGTTCCTGCTCTACAGCCCACGCTGCTCGCGCCATAACCACGTTATTGTTGCCTTGTCGCGGTCGCTGCCAAATGCCCGTGTTCAACTCCTGCCAACCGCCGTCCTCAGGCAACAGCGCCTCCACTGAAACATACGGCACGCCCAGCAGCCACAACAAGTGCATGACTGGCGGGCGTGTGTCGGGCGCTTCAAGGCCGAGGTCGGTCAGCGTCAGCGGTTGTCCGGTTGCCCGGTCACGCAAAACGAGGCTGCCGTGTACTTGTGCTACCTCCACGTTGCCGAGTAAATATTCCCGCCCGCCCGTACACACCCGCACTCGGCCGCCAGGCACTGCCAGAGTCGAAACTGCGGTCGCGGGCTGGTAGTTGGCGTTGAAAAAACCTTGCCAAGGGAAAGGTATCGCACGACCCGGCTCATTCAACCATGTGCTCGCAGCCTGCGGAAAAAGGTGCAACCAGCGAGCGAACATCTTCCCTCCGCTGGGATACAGGGCGTTCACGACTGCGTGCCACTGGTCGTTTTTGGGGAAAACTTGGAAGAGAGCGCCCCTGCGCAACCCCACCTCCGGCCCCTCCCAAGGGGGGGAGGGGGGCACATCCCGCGTAGTTGGTTGTTCTTGACTCAGAATACTTTCGTACTCCGAATCAAAGGCTTTGCCCTTGCCGAGGGCATGCTCCCCTCCCTCCGGGTGGGGCTGGAGGTGGGGTTGCGCAGGGGCGCTCTCTTCCAAGTTTT
>JBEBHD010000217.1:0-9514 GCA_040080915.1 Saprospiraceae bacterium | reverse complement strand
AGTTCGGAGGGGGTGGGGGAATCTTTGCCGGGAAAAAGTAAATGATCGAAGACCATGATAAAAGAACTTGTACAATTTACCCAAGCGGCGCTCGCCGACCCAGTTTTTCGCAACCTCAACCTTGCGCCCCGCGAAGGGCTGCACATCGTGTTGCGAGTGGAAAAAACGGAGGAGCAAACTGTAATCGCCGAAGAATTGGCCTTTGTTGGAGCTTTTACCAAAAAAACGACCATGAACGCTTGGTTTGACAAGTGTGCCGCTTGGGCACAAGTCGCTTGGATGGTGGACACCAACAAGTGCTTCGACCCAGTTGTGAAGGCCATCCACTCTGCATCGCCATTTTGCTTCGCACTGAAACGCACCAACTTGGAGGGCGGCGAAAAATACAAGGAGAACCAGCAAGAAGGGAAGTCGCAGGTGCATGAGCGTATCATCGAATACTTCGATAGAGCTGTCACCTTGCTTGAAAACGAGGAGGAAAAACAAGTCGCCAAAGCCTTCTGCCTCGCCTTGAACGACCTTGACCGGTTGAGCGGCTGGCTCGCTGGGGCCGAAGAATACAAGGCTGTGAAGGACGGCGAGTACGTCCTTTTTTATCTCGACTTGCCTTTGGAAACCTATGCCACAGCCAATCGCAAATACCTGAAGGAGAAACTTTTCAACACTTCAGACTACAACCTTCCCGACACGGAGAAACCCGAGGTGCTGCACGGCACAAGCAACTGGTTTAATGGCTTTCCGAATAAAAAACCTTTCCTGCTGCACCAATCGGCCACATTCGGAATCGCTGGTCGCATCTCGTCCGAGGAAGCACAAGCACTTTACGACTTTTCGGAACTGAGCCGTCGAAAATTGCTGCCCAATCCGCTACCGCTATTTGTGATGGCCGACGAGCGGGAGCGGGCGTTCAAAATTTTCAAAGCCGACGCTACTTCAGGAGAAGAAAAACGGAAAGGTTACCTCGAAATCATAGAAGAACTTTGGAAGGAACACCCTAACGAAGTGGGTAACTACTACCTGCTTTTCACGGCCTTTGGCGAAATCCGCGACTTCGATTTTGTTAGCCGCTTTGAATACAACCTCAATCTGGACGGTTCGAACTGGATAGTTAAAGACCTTTTCAGTACTGGACAGGAAATGCACCTCAAAACCGTGTCTGACCTGATGACACAGGTACTGCCACCCATGTTCAACAACGCCCTCGTGGTGCGCCGCAAGGAGAAAGACTGGATTTATCACTGGTTCGACGACATGGACCCGGCCTACACCAAGACCCACAACGCCTTTCTGCTGGCCATGAAATACCGCAAAGCGTTCTACGACTTCATCTACAAAAGCCAGCGCCAGAGCGTGACAGGGTCGGCGATTGAGGGGATACTGCTTACAGGCATCTTGGACGACATCCGATTGGACAAGTACGAAGGCAAGTACAACTCAGAAAGCCTAAACATTCGAACAAAACTGAACCTGCTGTTCAGTTTATACGCCTACTTTTCACCACAACCCAACCCATATTTTATGCCTGACAACATCATCGAACTCCGCCAACGCGTGGACGCGGTGGCGCGGGGCGACGCGCACCTCGAGACCGACGAGCAATTCGCCTTTGCCGCCGGGCAGGTAGTTGACCGAATTTCATGGACTTCAAAATCTGGCGACAGAAGTTTCGGCTACCTCGAACCGTTTTTGGCACAGACCGATGCCACGCGATTGAAACTCGCCATCGCCAACTTTTTCAAGCGGTATAAACACGCCAACTACTCACAACGCTTTCAAACCGTGAGTGCCGCAGTGTTTGCTTATCCGAAAAACGGCAGCATCCGCGAGTTGCTCCCGCTTTTTCTCGCGGGTGTTTTTTCGGAAAGCCTGCTTGTTTCGGACAAAAAACCTGATCAGACCACCACGGAAACCGAAGCATCCACCATCTAATTTTTCACCTCCAAACTCAAATCCACACCACCATGTCCACTCCATTTCAAAATCGCGTCTTCGGCTGCGTCATCGTCAAATCCATCAACTCCAACTACAACGCCGACTTCACCCACCAGCCCCGCACCCTGCCCGACGGCACGGTGTACGCCACTGACAAAGTGCTGAAATACAGCGTCCGAAACTGGCTGAACAAAGTCCACACCGCCAAAGAGGTGTTCTATTTCAAAACATTGAGCACTGAAATGCAACCCCGCGATCTCGGCGAGACCTACATCAACCTGTTCGGCGATTTCCCAAAAAACGAAGGCAAGGACAAAGAAGTGAAAAACCGAAAAGAGGTATTGAAAAACCTGTTGACCTGTACTGACGTACGCTTGTTCGGCGGCACATTTGCGGAAAAAGGAGTTAGCCTGTCTATTCACGGCACGACCCAAATCACACACGGGGTCAACCGTTTTCCCGAAAACGCTATCTATTCCGAGCAAATCGCTTCACCGTTCCGCAACGCCAACGAAAAAAGCGCAGACTCCATGCAGACCACTCTCGGCACCCAGTTCAAACTCCGCGAAGGCCACTACGTCCACCACTTCTCCGTCAACCCGCACAACCTCACCGATTTGGTGAACCTCTCCGGCGGCGAAAGTCTGAACGACGAGGATATCTCGAAACTGAAAGCCGGGCTGTCGCGCGGGGTCACGTTGTACGATTCCTCGGCAAAGGCTGGCACCGAAAACGAACTGATGCTGTGGGTACAACTGAAGCCCGGCTCCAAACTCGTGCTGCCCTCTTTTGTAGAACTCATTACCGTCGGCGAAGACGATAAGCGCACGATTGACCTGTCGAAGGTTAGCGAAATTCTTGCTCGCAACCATATCAAAGAGGCCATTGAAAAAATTGAAGTCTACTACGACAAGACCGCGACAACTGTTGCCGGTATGCCGGGAGGTGCCATTCACCACGAAATACATCAGTAAGCCATGCGACCGAATTTAATTTCCTTCGACCTTCGGGCAGGGTTCGGCGTATTTAAAAAGCCGGACGTGAACGAAGGGCTGCAACTTACATTTAACCTGCTGCACAAGCCCGCATTGCTCGGTATCCTCGGAGCCATCGCCGGGCTGGAGGGTTACCAGCGGCGGGGCGTTTTCCCAGATTATTATACCAAACTCGGCGACCTCCGCGTGGGAGTAGAGCCGCTCGACCACGACAAAGGCAACTTCACCAAAACCGTCATCAAGTACACCAATACGGTAGGATATGCCAACGCCGACGGCAACCTCATCATCACGGAGCAGACGCTGCGCTGCCCGGCCTACCGATGTTATTTGATGCTTGATCTTGACGACGAAGTACAGGCGCTTTTGCACGACCGCATCCGTACTGGCGAGGCCGACTACTTGCCGTACTTCGGGAAAAATGAATGCTCAGCATGGTGGGACGTGGACGCAGTAAAAGCCTATGAGTTTGAGCCGTTTCAGGCGGATGCGGACTTTCGGGTGGATTCGCTGTTTGTCCGAAAAGGCTCCGTCCGAGAGGAGAAAGCCGATTTGGACTTTGACATTGATTTGGGCAAAATGGTCAACGCGGCGACCTACATCTACTTCGAGCGGCTGCCAATTGACTTTTTCGTGGGCGATTTACCAGAAGCCGAAAATCCGGATTTGTTTTCCGATGCTGGCGCAGAACCTCGAAAAGCCAAGCCGCTGAAATTCGTGCAGTACGAGCTTGCAGAGTTCGTCTTCACGGATTGCACGTTTAGGAAAGGCTCAAAAATGCCGCTCTTCCTGCAAATTAAATCGCCCGGTGAACAGTCAAAAATCATTCAACTTTTCTGAAAATGAAACCTTTGTCCGTTCTGCTCGGCGAGGCCATGCGGGTTGAGGAGAACCTGTTGACCAATGCCGAAAAGTACCTCGCACACATCCCCAAGCCGGGCGACCCCACTGACAAAAAAGAGGAAACGCTGGGCGAGCATATGGACTTGGTGCTGAAACACGCCCGAAACATCTGTGCGCTACACGGGCTGGATGATACCGTTGAGCGGTTGGTTGGGCAAGTTGTCAATCTGTTGAAATTTGACAGCCCGGAACAGGCTGCTGATTGGGTGCTGGCTTTTTTCGTGAACACGATTGCTTTTCATGATTTCGGCAAGGTCAACGAGCATTTTCAGACGAAGCGGATGCAAAACGACGATGCCCTGTTTCGGGGTGATTTCCCGGAAATATTCACGCCCTGTTCCGGGCATTCAGATTTGGGCGGTTACATTTTTTCGGTCTATCATCTGGAAAAAATACGTACTGAAGTGCATTCGGCTGAAGACCAGAAAAAACTGTCGGTACTGGCCCTGCTTTTTTGCAACACGATACTACTGCATCACAGCCCACGATTGAAACAGCCACAGGTGCGCGTCGCGGGCAGCCAATTCTTGAAATTTCGCGCTCAATTGGGCGGCTACTTGCAGATTTACAAAGGCTTCCCAGCAGTTGAGGTTTCGGAGAAATATTTCCTGAATATCGAAGGTGTGCTGAATATGTTTGGTCAAAAGCCAACCGACTTCACCCTTTTCGCCCTGCTCCGCCTCAACTTCTCGCTGCTCACGGCATCCGATTACCTAGCCACTTGGCACTACGGTTACGGCAGCGGCCCGGAAAACGAGAAGGACTGGGGTGTGCTGAGCGAAGCGCAACAGGCCGCGCTCCGGCAGGCCGCCCGCACCAGCAAGGACTACAATGCCCGCGCTTACGAACATTTTGAGTCGGGCAATTACGCTTTTCAGCACCCTATCGAAGCCAGCGAAGACAACCTGAACACCCTGCGCACCGAAATGGCGGTGGAGGTCTTGCAGCAATTGGCGGCGCACCCTGCCCAGCGCATTTTTTACCTCGAAGCCCCCACGGGCGGCGGCAAAACAAACCTTTCCATGCTTGCAGTGGCGGAGCTCCTGCGGGCAAACCCGGAGTTGAACAAAGTTTTTTACGTCTTCCCGTTCACGACGCTCATCACGCAGACGCACAAGGCCATTCGCGAAACGTTGCAACTCGGCGACGATGACATTGCCCTGCTGCACAGTCGGGCTGGTTTTCAGACACTCAAAGAAGCTGATGCCAAACAGAACGCAGAGGAAAAAGAAGATGGAACTTATGGCAGCCGTCGGCGAGATTTCTTGCAAAATCTGTTCGTGCTGTACCCTTTTTCTCTGGTCACGCACATCCGGTTCTTCGACATCCTGAAATCAAAAAACAAGGACGACATCTACCTAATGCATCGGCTGGCAAACTCGGTCGTGGTACTCGACGAGCTGCAATCGTATCCGCCCAAGCAATGGGATAAAATGCTTTACCTGCTTGACCAGTACAGCCGGTTTTTCAACATCCGCTTCATCCTGATGTCGGCTACGCTACCCCGACTTGACAAAATCGAGGCGGTCGGGCGTGTAAGCGGGCATCTGCCGGAAGTTGTGGACTTGCTGCCGAGACCTGAACGCTATTTTCAAAATCCGAACTTCAAAGGCCGAGTGCAATTCAAATTCGACCTGCTGGAAAACCGGGAGGCCGACATTGCGCTCCCCGAATTGGCAGAGGTTGTTCTGACAAAATCGCGCCAGCGGGCAGCAGCGAACGACGGGCGTGTTTTCACCATCGTGGAGTTTATTTTCAAAAAATCGGCCACTGAATTTTGGACCGTGATAGACGGATTGGAAAAACAGGAGGCCTTTTTTGGCGAAAACATATTCGTGCTTTCGGGCACCATTCTGGAAAGCCGCCGTCGTGAGATCATCGCTTTTCTGAAACGGAATCGCAAAACGCCGGGCTTAAAAGTGCTGGTCATCACCACGCAAGTCGTGGAAGCGGGCGTGGACATTGACATGGATATGGGTTTCAAAAATGTATCGCTGATTGACTCCGACGAACAACTCGCCGGACGGGTGAACCGCAACGTGAGCAAGCATGATTGCGCCGTTTATCTGTTCAAAATCAACGAGCCGTATGTACTTTACGGCAGCGATTTGCGGCACGAAGTCACTCGAAATCTACCTCCGGCTTTTCACCGAGATATTTTGGAGACCAAAAACTTCGGGAAGTTGTACGAGCGGGTTTTTGCCGAAATTGAGAAGTTAAACAAGAGCGAAATGATTGAAAATTTTGAGCAGGACTACCTCGGTTTGGTGCAAAAATTAGACTTCCCGGAAGTGGACGACAAGTTTAAGATCATTGACCAACCGACACTTTCGGTGTTCGTTCCCGTTTTGTTACCCGTGGAAATTGAAAACGAAAAAGGTGAGCCGGAACCCTTTTTCAACGGATTTGAATTGATGTTTTTGGAACATGCTGCGATTTACAAAAAAGGCGATCCGGCAGTGGATGGTGCTCAAGTTTGGAAACTGTACCGGGAAATCGTCTTGAATATGGAGAAGCCATCTGATTATGTCTCAAGCAAAATCAAGCAGAAAACCTTGCAGGGTATTTTGTCGAAGTTCACATTCTCTCTATTCGAGAGTAAAAAAAACTGGCTCGGCCTCAGGAGTTACTGTGACGAAAACGACTGCTTTGAAAACTACTTTTACTTGACGCGCCACTACGACTTGTACGACCTGAAAGCGGGGTTGGGCGAGTCAAAATTGAAAGAACCAGACAACATTTTTTAGCCACATCCCCCTGACTCACCCTCCTCCAGTTCTAAAGCGAAGCAACCAAAACCTCGCTCACACCTGAAAAATCCTTCACGTTCACTGTGCGGATTTCGGGAATGCCGTTTGCCAAGGCTGGTTTGGTTGGGAAAAAGTATCCCGGCATTTTGACATAGCGAGCCATAAAAAGCCCAGGTTTTATCGAATGGAATATTCAGTTTTGTGCAGACAGCAAAGTATTCGCTGATGTTTTTGGTAGTGACGAAAAAGTCGAGGTTTGGATTCAGGATGAGCGTTTCCGCTTTTTGGTGATACGGGTTGGTCTCCTCCAAGGCGTACACCAATATATTTGAATTGAGTAAGATTTTTTTATTCATAAGCGAAGTCTCGAAGGTTGTTAATGGACCTCAGTTTATTACCCAAATTAACAGAACCAATGCCGACCCACTCCCTTTTCTGGAGTTTAGGTAACTTTTTACGAGCAGGCTTAGGCTGGAGCGTCAAAATTTCAAGGCCAGCTTCGCGAAGCAATTGCATAACCTTTTGCAGATCATCCGCATTTTCAAAATAGAGTGTCAGTTCGGCTGTCATGTCGAATCAATTTTTTGCAAAGAAAAGGTAAACGATATGCCATGCAAAACGTCACCGCTACCCTCATCGCCTACTTGCACACCTGTCAGCGCAAACTCTGGCTCCACGCCCACGAGATCCGTATGGAGCACACCAGCGATCTGGTAGCCGAGGGCAAACTCATCGGCGACACATCCTACGACCGCCGTGCGGACAAGTACACCCAGGTCGAACTCGACGGTATCAAAATCGACTTCTTCGACCCGCGTACCCGCACCGTACACGAGACCAAGCGGGGCCGGGCGGTGGAAGCGGCGCACCGGGCGCAGGTGCGGTACTACCTGTACAAACTTCGGCAGCATGGCGTGACCGATGCTTCGGGCATCATCGAGTATCCCGATTTGCGCAAGACCGAGCCGGTGCCGCCGCTCACCGAGGCCGACGTACTGGAAATAGAGGGTTGGGAGGCTGAGGTGCGGCGTATCGTGGCGCTGGAACAATGCCCGCCGGTCATTCGCCTCAAAATATGCAGCAGTTGTTCGTACTATGATTTGTGTTATGCCGGGGAGGAAGGATAAACAAACAGTAATCCTGTTTTTGAACTTCTGCAAGCATTGGTTCTAAAGCGAGGCAACTGAAATTTCAGTGACACCCGTAAAGTCTTTCACGTTCACCGTGCGGATTTCGGGAATGCCGTTTGCCAAGGGGATGGACACAATTTCCATGTCATAGACGCGGTTGCCGCGTGGCTGGTATTTTTTGAGCAATTCTTCGAGGATATTCAGACTTGTGTCGGTTGGAAACAGCAATGTTGTGTTTCGCCGGATATCCTGATAAAACCGAAAAACTTTGTCAAACGGTTGATTCATTTTCGATAGCACGGCGAAATACTCCGATATGTTCTTGGTAGTGGAAAAGAAGTCAACGTTTGGGTCGCTCAAAAAGCCTACTGCATCCTGATGGAATGCAGAAGTTCCATCATAAGCGTAGACAAAAACATTGGAGTCTACAAGGATTTTAGTTTTCATAGGCAAAATCCCGGATGTTGACCTGATCTAATTGTCCGCCCAGATTTCCTATGCCAAAAGCCCATTCGTGTTTTGCGGGCTTCGGTGTTTTCTTATGAGCGTTTCTTTTTTTTACGGTCAGCGCCAGTCCGCTGTCCCGGAGAACCTGCAATACTCGCGTCAGATCATCCACATTTTCAAAATAAAGTGTCAGTTCGGCTGTCATGTCGAATCAATTTTTTGCAAAGATAAGGTAAACGAGATGCCATGCAAAACGTCACCGCTCACCCGCTCATCGCACGTTTAAAATGAAGGACACCTACTACCTCTTCAACCCTGGCCGCCTGGAGCGTCAGGACAATACCTTGCGCTTCGTGCCTAAGGACGAGCAAGGCCGCGAACTACCGCCCAAGTTCATACCGGTAGAAGGCCTGGAAACGCTTTTTGTGTTCGGCAGCCTGGATGCCAACAGCGCCTTGTACACGTTTTTGGGCAAGAAGCGCGTCAGCGTACATTTTTTCGATTACTACGAGCACTACTCCGGGTCGTTTCAGCCGAAGGAGTATTTGTTGGCAGGCAAGATGCAGGTGGAGCAGACGCGGGCCTATCTTGACTCCAAGCGCAGGTTGCACCTCGCTTGTGGTTTTGTGGAGGGCGCATCGGCTAATATGCTGCGCAACCTCAAGTATTACACGGGACGTGGCCGCGACCTGAGCGCCCAAATGACAGCCATCGAGCAGTATCGCAGCGGCTTGGAAACCGTGCGCGATGTCCCGGCGCTCATGGGCCTGGAAGGCAATTGTCGGCAAACCTATTATGCTGCCTTTGACCTCATCCTGAACGAGTTCGAGATGGGCGGCCGCATGAAGCAGCCGCCGGGCAACGAAGTGAATGCGCTCATTTCGTTTGGCAACATGGTGTGTTATTCGCAGGTGCTGGATGCGATCTACCACACCCAACTGAACCCCACGATCAGTTTTTTGCACGAGCCGGGGGCGCGACGCTACTCGTTGGCGCTCGATCTGGCGGAAGTGTTCAAGCCCATCTTTGTGGACCGCACTATTTTCACCGTGGTGAACAAACGCGAGATACAGGCCAAACACTTTGACAACGCCGTGAATGGCTGCTTCCTGAACAACGCGGGCAAACAGATTTTTTTGAAAGCCCTGGAGGAGCGCCTTAAGGAGACCATCCAGCACCGGACGCTGAACAAAAAGGTGTCGTACAAATACCTCGTCCGCTTAGAGTGTTACAAACTCACCAAGTACATTCTCGGCATGGAACAGGCCTATAAACCCTTCAAAATCTGGTGGTAGTGCCGCTCACCCGCTCACCCACTCACCCGCTCACCCCGCTCACCCGCTCACCCCGCTCACTC
>JBEBHD010000383.1:0-2525 GCA_040080915.1 Saprospiraceae bacterium | reverse complement strand
TGCTTTCCCTCTTGCTCGCGCCCATTGCCGGGGCCTTCGGCCAAACACAAACCGATTCGATTGAAGTCAAAAAAGCCTTTGGGACAGTTTTCCGGTACAAGGGCAAAAATTTGTCGCCCAAACAACTTCACGAGATGGTAGCCTCCATTCCCGAGGCGAACAAAGCAATGGAAGCAGCCCGTAGCAACTTCACAACCGCCAACGTATTCGGGTTTATCGGCGGTTTTTTGGTCGGATGGCCATTGGGTACGGCTATCGCCGGTGGAGACCCGGAATGGGGCTTGGCCGGTATCGGGGCAGGGTTTATCGTGCTCTCCATTCCATTTTCTAGCGCCTATACCAAACACGCCAAACACGCCGTCAATCTGTACAACAGCGGGCCAGGGTACACCGGCTTGCCTGAACCCGAGCTCCACATCGGGATGACAAGCAGTGGCATGGGTCTTCGACTGTCTTATTGAGTTCCTAACATTATTCTGCGGCATCCGCCGCATGAGTTGATGCTTTGAAAGATATTTGCGGCGAAAATCCGCAAAGCAAATTAAACGCATGACTCAACTAAACACTATCGAAGAAGCCTTGCTCGAAATCCGGGCAGGCAAGGTCGTGATCGTCGTGGACGATGAAGACCGGGAGAATGAAGGCGATTTTATTTGCGCAGCAGAAGCCGTGACCCCAGAGGTCATCAACTTCATGGCCCAACACGGACGCGGGTTGATTTGTACGCCCATCGAAGAAAAACTGGCAGACGGGCTTGATCTTCCGTTGATGGTCAGTGCCAATACGGCTCTGCATGAAACGGCTTTCACAGTATCCATTGACCTGATAGGCCACGGTTGCAGCACTGGTATCAGTGCCTACGACCGTGCTACGGGCATCCGCCATCTGACTACGCCTGCTGCCAAACCGAGCGATTTTGCCCGACCAGGGCATATTTTTCCGTTGAGGGCCAAAACGGGCGGGGTGTTACGCCGGATCGGCCATACCGAGGCCGCAGTTGATCTGGCCCGTATGGCGGGCTTTTCCCCGGCAGGTGTGTTGGTAGAAATTTTGAACCCTGACGGCTCCATGGCCCGGTTGCCGCAGCTGCTGGAGGTCGCCCAAAAATTTGACCTCAAGATTATCTCGATTGACGACCTCGTCGCGTATCGGATGCGTACGGAACGCCTCGTGCGGCGGGAGTTTCAAACAAGTATGAAAACGGTGTACGGCGATTTCGAGGCCATTGTTTTTACCGATATATCCACCGGCGATTGCCACTTGGTGCTAAAAAAAGGAGACTGGCAGGAAGACGAACCAGTACTGGTGCGGGTACACTCGTGGTCGGAAACCGGCGGCATACTCGGAAACCTGCTCTCCAACTACGGCGAACAAATACAACAAGCCCTGCAAGCCATCTCCGAAGCAGAAAAAGGCGCTTTCGTTTACTTGCGCCAAGGCGACAAGGCCGACCTGCTAGCCCGACTGAAAATTTACAAACAACTCATGGACGACAGGGAACCAGAAAAGTTTGAACTGCACACCAGCATGGGCAAAAAGGACTTTGGCGTAGGGTCTCAAATCCTGCGCGACCTGAATATCAGCAAAATTCGCCTCCTGACAAACAACCCAAAACCCAGAACCGGCTTCATAGGCTATGGGCTGGAAATCATCGAAAACATACAGTTAGGTTTGGGGGGGGCTGGTTAGAAGGTAAAAGGGTTGGGCACCCCTCTTATGAGGAACCCCCAACCCTTTTACCTTCTAACCAGAAACCCCTAACCTTCTAACCAGAAACCCCTAACCTTTTTATTTTTGCGCATGAATGATAAACCAGTGGTAACGCCCTATCGCGATGTAGGCGAGAGCAAGAAGGTACAGGTCGAGCGCATGTTCGACTCGATTGCGCGTCGCTACGACTTGCTGAACCGGGTGCTTTCGCTTGGAATTGATGTTTGGTGGCGGCGACGGGCATTGGGTTATCTGAGGAGTGATAAGCCCAAGGTAATCTTGGACGTGGCCACGGGTACGGCCGATGTGGCCATCATGGCGGCAAAAATGTTGAAACCAGACCGCATAGTCGGTGTGGACATTGCCAACCAAATGTTGGACATCGGGCGAGAAAAAATAAAACGCGCGGGCCTGTCGGGTACTATCGAACTGGAGACCGGTGACAGCGAGCGGCTTCGTTTTGGCGCAGCCACATTTGATGCCGTGACAGTCGCCTTCGGCGTTCGGAATTTTGAGAATCTGGAGGCTGGACTGGCAGAGATGTTGCGTGTGCTTCGTCCGGGCGGGCGAGTAGTCATACTGGAGTTTTCGCGGCTTCGGTTGTTTCCGCTCAAACAACTGTACAACGCCTACTTCAAATACGTTTTGCCGCTCGTCGGGCGTTTAACGAGCCGCGACATACGCGCCTACACGTACCTTTTTGAAAGCGTACAAGCCTTCCCGGAAGGCGAAAATTTTCTCAATATTTTATCCAAAACCGGTTTTCAACACCCACGATGCGAACGACTCACACTTGGTATATGCTCAATTTACAC
>JBEBHD010000029.1:0-33572 GCA_040080915.1 Saprospiraceae bacterium | reverse complement strand
ACCCCATCGAGCGGCCAATGATCCCGGTGGAGCAACTCCAGCCGAAACTGCCGGAAGCGCCGCCGCCCGTGCTGGCCGATTTTGTGGGTCTGCCACTGTACTTCGACAACGACGAGCCGGACAAGCGCACCCAGCGCACGCGCACCAAAAAAAATTATGTGGAAACCGTGCAGGCCTTTTTGGAGCGCCAAAACGAGTACCGGGAGCGGTTTGCCGAGGGCCTGACCGGCCCTATGCGGGATGCCGCCGAAATGCTGGTGGACAGTTTTTTTGACACCGAAGTGCGCCGCGGCTACGAACGGTTGGATCAGCTGTGCGAATTGGTGCTTGCGCGACTAAAAACCGAGGAACCGGTGGAAGTGGTCATCAAGGGTTTTACCAGCCCCCGAGCGGAGAGCACGTACAACCTTTCCTTGGGCAAACGCCGCATCAGCAGCGTGCGCAACTACTTCGATGCCTATGCCGATGGAGTGTTCGCGCCGTACCTCCAGTCCGGTCTGTTGCGGGTATCGGAGGCCAGTTTTGGTGAAACCACGGCCCGACGAGGCATCAGCGACGACCTGCGCGACGAGCGCAACTCGGTGTACCATCCCGATGCCGCACGCGAGCGCCGCGTGGAAATCGTGGAAATTCGCGAGCAGCGCTGACACCCATCAATGGCTGCAGAATGATCCTGAAAAAAATCAGCGGGAAAAAATTTTGACGATTCGAAACCCATTCGTTTAAATTTGCCCGCAAACAGAACAGGACAGCGGGGTAAACCGATCGTCGGTGGCCCTGCCATTTTTCAAACCAATTACCTTCCTTGCCTTGGCCAAAAAACGAGTTGTCAAAGATTACGATGCCCTTCCGGAGGAAATCATCCGCCAGGTAAAGCTCCGTTACCCTACCGGCTTTGCCACTTCTCTGTTGTCGTATACCAATGCAGAGGGCAAATTGGTGTCGGCGCTCCCATTCGAAACGGATGAAGTGTACTACCTGATCCGCATGACGATGCAGGAAGCCAAACGCATTGTGAAAGAAGACGAAGACTACGACGATGACGGCGTGCTTCGTGAGGATTTTGGCGACATCGAAGTCGAAAGCGAGTTTGACGGAGCTGGCGAAGAAGATGAGGACTTGGAAGACAATACCTCCGAAGAAGACGACCATATCATCGTTACGCGCCGCCGTGATGATGACGAAGCGGAAGATATTCCGGACGACACGGAATACTAATTGAGTCGCGAGTACCCCCTTTCTCCTACGCTCATCCCACCGTCTAAGCAAAAGGCTTTTCAGGTTTGAGAACCTGGAAAGTCCGGGTATTATTTGTCATTGCCTAAACCAGTTGACATGGATTCAATTGTTGTAAACGGGGCCACCTATTGGTTGCCAGCCGATGAGCGTGATGTGATGGATTTGGTTGAGGAGGCGCATTCAAATGGTGAAATCGTCTGTTTGCGCGGTGCCGCGCACTCTTTCCCGGTTATTTCAATCTTGGAAAAAGGGGCTGCCAGCGGCCACCCGTACCGGTACGCCATGCTCGCCAAGATGAACGCTGTGGCCATAGACGCTGCCAACAAAACAGTGACGGTGCAAGGCGGCTGTCACCTTGGCTTTGATCCATGGGACCCAACCAAGATTTCTACCCTGCAAAATTCCCTGCTGTATCAATTGGACCAAGCGGGGTTTGCGGTGCCCGACCTCGGCGGCATCATCCACCAAACGGTGGCGGGGTTCATGTCCACCTGCTCGGCGGGCGGCACCACACAGTATGCGTTCCAAGACTCGCTTCAGAGCGTGAGTTTTATCCATTACGGCCCGAACGGGGCGCAAAAGACCACGTTCGAGCGCCCGGCATCCGGCGACCCGAACGATCCCTTTTTCGCCGCAGGCGGTGCCACGATGGGCCTGTTCGGCGTGCTGGTGTCCGCCACGTTCAACCTGATCCCCAAGTTCAACATCACGGGCTTTCAGGCCACCACGAACACGGGCAACTGTGCCATTGACCTGTTCGGCAGCGGCTCTACCCAACGGCCCAGCCTTGAGGCCTATTTCCAACAAACGACGTATGCCCGCCTGATCTGGTGGCCCCAAAGCAATGTGGACAAAATGGTGGTGTGGCAGGCCAAGCCCATCCCCTCGCAACCCGACTTCAAGCCCAACCCGTACCAGGAGGTGCCGTATATTTTCAACAGCCCCATCCCGGCTACCCTCGGAGCCGATATTCTGTTCACTGCCATCGGGCGCTGGCCGAACTGGTTGGAGAACGCGCTGGGCGACACCCCGGAGTACCGCGAGATTCGCGACATCGTGGGCGCGGCTTTTTACCCCCTCATCCTGCCCAAGATTCTGGACATTTTCGCCCCGCTCGACCTGCCTGACAAAGGGCCGACCCCGTTTCAGGACTACTGGTGGAGCGGCTTGCCGATGGACAACCAGATGAGCGACCGCCTGTTCCCCGTGTGGTTCACCGAGATGTGGATTCCGCTGAACCAGGCCCAAGACGTGATGAATACCCTGCACGGTTTTTACAACTCCGGCCCCCAAAACACCATGGCCTTTTGCTGCGAAATTTATGCTGCTAAAAAAAGCGCGTTTTGGCTCAGCCCGGCGCACGATACCGATGTCATCCGTATTGACGTGTTCTGGTTTGGCAACAACAGCGGCGACCCGACAACCTACTACCAAAAATTCTGGGATTTGCTTGCGCCCTTCAAGTTCAGACCACACTGGGGCAAGTATTTGCCCGCAGGCGACAGCCCCCTCGGTGCCAACTACCTGCGCTCGGTGTACCCCAAGTGGGACGCGTGGATGCAGCTGCGCCAACAGCTCGACCCCGACCAAATTTTTGTGAACGACTACTGGCGAGGACACCTCGGTATTCAACCGCCCGAAAAAGCGGCGGCTTCGAAACGATCAAGCGGCCTGGTCCCGAATTTTTTCAATTGGTTAATGCGCCTCGCCGGCGGGAAAACAAACTAAGCCATGATCCACGCAGATGCAAACGGCCTTTACCACCCCGAAAACGAGGATCAGATTGCCGAACTGATCCGCTTCGCCGTTCAGAACAACCTCCAGGTGCGGGTGCGGGGCGCGGCCCAGTCGGTACCTGAAGCGGTTTTTTCCGACGGCTATGACCCGGCAGCGCCCGACCCGACGGTCAAGAACATCAATATCTTGTTGGACCAAATGCGTACAGCGACCTTCGACGATACCGCTATGCAGGTGACGGTTGGTGGCGGTTGCAACCTCGGCTTCGATCCGTTCGACCCGTCGGAAACGTCCACCCATGCGAACAGTTTGTTTGCCCAACTGAGCCAAAAAGGCTGGGCCATACCGAACGTACCCGACGCGATCCACCAGACTGTGGCCGGATTTTTGTCCACCGGATCGTCGGGCTGCACGAGCGTGCATGCCTTCGATTCCTGCGTGGTGGCCATCCGGTTGGTGGACGGCACCGGCACCGTGCGCACGTTCGCGCGGAGCAACGACCCGGATGACCCTTTTTTCGGCACCGTGGCCTCATTAGGCCTGCTCGGTGTCATCACCTCGGTCACCCTGCAATGCGTGCCCGCGTTCGACATCATCGGGCAAGAGGCGGTAACGTCCGTGAACGAATGCGCTTTCGACTTTTTTGGCAGCGGTACGCCGGTTCGGCCTTCTTTGCAGGCGCATTTTGCGCAAACAGAATACGCCCGCTTGCTCTGGTGGCCGTACCAGACCCTTCAGCGGGTGATCAGTTGGCAGGCCCGGGCTATGCAGCAATCGGACTACAACCAGGCAACCGGCACACCACAAAATTTCCACCCTAAGCCGTACCAGCCGGTGTTTCACAAAGTCCTCGGTTCCACCCTGCCTTCCGAGGTGGCGGCCGGGGTGGGGTACTCGCTGTTGGCATCATGGCCGCAGTGGCTGTACGACCTGCTGGGCAACGACCCGGAATTAAACGAAATCGAAAACGTGCTGTCGAGTCTGTTCCCGGCCATGTACCCGCTGCTCTGCGACATGTATTTTCCCATCAACTCCGACAAGCACCCGAAGCAGGTGTTTTGGGACACTTGGTCGGGCAGCCTGCCGATGGACCGCATCGAATTCAGCAACCACCTCATGCCGTTGAAATACACCGAGATGTGGATTCCGATCGGCATGGCCGAAAAAGCCGTGAACGTCATGCAGGGGTTTTATGAAAAGGGCGGATTTGCGGCCACGGGCTTTTACACCGTGGAGGTTTTGGCTGCCAAACAGAGCGATTTTTGGCTTAGCCCGGGCTATGGACAGGACGCGCTGCGGTTCAATTTCATGTGGTTTGCCCGAGGGGCGGGCGACCCGACACCGTACTACCAGCAGTTTTGGGACTTGTTCAAGCAAAACGACATCCCGTACCGCTTGCACTGGGGCAAGTTTTTGCCGCCCGCCGACAGTGCCGAAGGTGCCAAATATCTGCAAGCCCAGTACCCCAGGTGGGGCCATTTTATGCGCCTGCGCCAGCAAATGGACCCGCACGGCATTTTCCTCAACAGCTACTGGAAAAACCATTTGGGCATCGCTTAATGCAAACAACCTCAAACCTTACCGACAAACTGCGGCCACACCTTGAAACCCGGTTCGAATGACATAACGAGAGAAGACAACTGGCTCCGGGCGTTTTTCCGGCGCGTGGCCAGGCTATGGGAATCGGTCGTCCGGCTCGGAGTGTACGAGCAGATGAGCAATTGGGAGCGCAAGCGCACCCGACTGATCAACGGCATCTCGCTCGTGGCGGCGCTCACGTATCTGGGTTTCATAGCCTCGTACCTCGATCCTGAGCACCGGACCACCCTGTACGAGAGCCTGATCTCGTTCGTTTTTTATCTGGTTCCGCTGATCCTCAACCACTTCCGGCGCTACCTCGCTGCCATTTTCACCTTCAATATTTTTTCCACCCTGATCTACACCTTCTACGCCATCTCGCACGGCGTGGTGGACGCGGCCGAGTACCTCCTTTTGTGCTCCAGCGTGGCGAGCATGCTGTTTTTCCGAAGCATCTGGGTCATCCTGTTTTTTTTCCTGCTCAATTTTTCCTGCTTTTGGCTATGCAAATGGTCGTTCTCGGCCATGCAGCCGTTTTTGTTCATGCCCGGCGGGCAAACACTGTACATCGAAAACCACGTGTTCACCTTCCTGATCCTGTTTTTGATGATCTACTATTTCAAGTCGGAAAATAAGCGACAAGAGAATTTGTTGAAACGCCAAAACGTGGTGTTGAGCAAGGAAAAACAAAAGTCGGACAGCCTGCTGCTGAACATCCTGCCCTTCGACACGGCTGAAGAACTGAAAGAAACCGGCCGGGCCGAAGCCAAGCGGTACGAGCAGGTGACGGTCATGTTCACGGATTTTCAAAATTTCACCCAAGTGGCCGAGCGTTTGGCACCGGAGGAGTTGGTCGCGCTTATCAACCACTATTTCAGCGCGTTCGACCGGATCATCGGAGCCTATCGGATCGAGAAAATCAAAACCATCGGCGATGCCTACCTCTGCGTGGGCGGGCTGCCCGAACCCAATACGACCCACCCGGAAGACGTAGTTTCGGCTGCCTTTGACATTCTGGACTTTGTGCAAACCGAGAAAGCGCAGCGTTCCGAATCCGGGTTGCCGTTTTTCGATCTGCGCATCGGCATCCACACCGGGCCGGTGGTGGCGGGCATCGTTGGTATCACCAAGTTCGCCTACGACATCTGGGGCGACACCGTGAATATTGCCGCCCGCATGGAATCCAGCGGCGTGGTGGGCAAAGTCAACGTATCGGAGACCACCTGCCAGTTGGTGCGGGAGCGTTTCCGGTGTACATCTCGGGGAAAAATCGAGGCCAAGAACAAAGGCGAGGTGCAGATGTATTTTGTGGAGCGGCGTTAGCGCTTCACCACCATCACCGTTTGCTGCCCTCCCGCCGTGGCGAGGGAGCACGCGTACGTGCCTGCGGCCAGCCTGCCGAGGTGTAATTTGGCAAAACCGACAGACAAATCGGGCACCGCTTGTTCCAAAACTAATTTTCCCAGAACATCCGAAATGGTGAGGAGGCCGGAGCGGGCAGCCCGGACGGCCTGCCACGAAACCGTGGCGTGATCGCTTACCGGGTTGGGTAGCACACGAAGCCCGAGGTTGAGCACACCTGGCTCGGCAGCGGAAGTTGATTCGCCCCGCACGATGGCGATGTCGTCTATCTGCAGGATGTTGTCGTCCTGCGAATCGTGCAAAAACGCGATGTAAATGTACTGGCCGACGTACCGGGCAAGGTTCGCCGTGTGCGGCTCCAACCGCCCGGTGTAGGCTTGGGCGGAGGGATCTAACAGGAAGAAATAGTCCGGTTGGGTATAGCTGTCAGCGTGGATATAGCCGGGCGAAAAAAGGTAGTCCTCCACCAAGAGCGAGCCGGGGACAAGCGCCTCCGTCATTTCAGCGGCCACAAAAAGCGTATCGGTGAACACGCCGAGGAACGGCTCGTTGCTGGCGGTGGACACCAATATCTTGTAGCCGTCGAGGTAGCCCGGGCCTTCGAAAGAAGAGGAGCGCCAAGAAAGCATGACGGTAGAATCGGCGACGAACACGGGTGGCGTGATGAGCCAGTTCTGATTGGGCAGCCCGTCTTTGAGAAAAGAACAGCTGGTGAAGGCGAAGTTGACGGGCGGGTCGTTGGGGTCGCCGAGGTCGCTGTCCCAAAACCAGTTTCGGGGCACGGGCTGCTCGTCGCCGCAGTAGGTGGGCAGGTTGTCCGCATCCCAGTTGACCCAGTGCATGTCGTTTCCGTTGGGCGCGGGAAGCATGGTGTCGGAGGGGTCCACTGTGAAGGTTTGGATAAAAACCGTATCGGGCTGTCCAAAAAACTGGGCTTGGGCGCTCGAAACGATGACGAGCAGGAAAAGTACGAGTACAAGTTGTTTCATGGCCTATGTATTTTGATGCAACCAATGATCGAGTTCTTTTTCCAACACATCGCGCCGCACGGGCACCACGCCGGGGTATTCGCACACCTGCCCGCCCGCGAGATTGGACAACGCTGCCACAGTCTTGTTGTCCAAACCTGCCGCCATTCCGAGCGCGGCAATGCTGATGACCGTGTCGCCGGCACCGCTCACGTCGGCCACGTTGCGCGGTACAGTGGGGCAAAGGAGGCTTGCGTTTTCGCCGTCCAAAAATAGGCCCTTTTCGGATAGCGTGATCATGATTGTTCGACTCTGTAAGTTTTTGCGCAAAAAAGTTGCGGCGCGTTGCAGGGACTCCAGTTCCGGCTCGACTACAAACGGCGCGCTGTCGCG
The DNA here is from genome assembly GCA_040080915.1 of Saprospiraceae bacterium. Classification (GTDB taxonomy): domain Bacteria; phylum Bacteroidota; class Bacteroidia; order Chitinophagales; family Saprospiraceae; genus M3007. Next base: position 26,295 of record JBEBHD010000029.1, on the reverse strand, counting down.
GATTTCCTTCAGATTCGGTTTGAACAAGTCAGTGCCCTGGTAGGCAAAGAAATTGGCCTTTTTGGGGTCCACGGCCGTGAGAATGCCCAGTTTCCTGGTCATTTCTGATACGGCCCGGATGACCGTGGGCGTGAGCACGCCTTTGTTGTAGTCCTGAAAAATAACGGCCCGCACGGGCAGGCTTTCGAGCAGGGCCGCGACCCGTTCGGTCAGCCGCTGTTCGTCGTCGGGGCACAGGTCGTGTACATCCTCCTGGTCAATGCGCAGCATTTGTTGGTTGTTGCCCAGCACGCGGGTCTTCACCGTGGTTTTGCGGTCGGGCGAGCGCAGCATGCCCTCGGCACCTATCCCGGTTTTGGGCAGGATGCCCAACAGGGCGCTGCCGTCGGTATCGTCACCCACTACGCTGCACAGCACGGGCACGGCCCCGAGGGCGCGGATATTGAGCGCCACATTGGCGGCTCCGCCGAGGCGGTCGTCGGTGCGCTGGTGCAACACCACGGGCACGGGCGCTTCGGGCGAAATGCGGCTCACGCTGCCCGTCAGGTAGCGGTCCACCATCACGTCGCCCACGACGAGCACGTGCTGGTTTTCCAATTTTTTCAAAATCTCGCGAGCGGTCATGCGGTCAGATTTTTCTTCCAGTAGCGCAACAGGCCGGCTACGGACATGAACGCCGGGTTGGCGACTTCGTACCGGGCCAGGTTTTCGGGAGAAACACCCGCTGCCACGAGTTCCGCATGCACATACGCCTCGAAGGCCGGCACGACCTCGGCGGCCGGAGTTTGTCTTTCGGCATACGGTTTCATCCAAGCCGCCCACGTGAGCAGGCGGGACTCCAATTCGTCCAAATGGGTTTGCTTGGCAGTTATTTTCCCAAAATGGGTGAGAAAAAGCACCTCGGCGGGCAGGTCGCGCAACAGCTGGAGCGAAGCCTGCCAGTCCTCCAGGTGGATGTCGGGGGGCGGGCAGGGTGGGGCAAGGTAGCGCGGGTCAATGCGCACGCCCGCTACATCGCCGGTAAAAACGACGGGTTCGTCCCCGGGTGCCGATACTTCCCAGGCGATGTGGTGTACGGCGTGGCCGGGCGTGTACCAGGCCGTGAAATGCAGGCCGGCGGCTTCCACGACTTCGCCGTGTTCGGGTGCGCGGAGCTGTGCTTCGGGTATCGGCTCCATCGCGCCCCAGAGCGAGTCCATCTCGTCGCCGTAAATCATTCGGGCCGAATTGTACAACTTGTCAGGGGCGGCGAGGTGGGGTAGCCCTTTCGGGTGGACGTGTACAGTAGCGCCCTCGCGCGCAAACGCCCATGCCGCGCCAGCGTGGTCGAAGTGGATGTGCGACAAAAAAACGTGTCGGAAATCGGCAGGTTTCCAGCCGTTGGCGGCCAGCGCGGCCACCATTTGGGGAAATGCCGAATAAGGCCCCGTTTCCACCAAGGCCAGGCCGCCGGGGCCTTCAAGCACAAAGGCCGCGATGGTGTGGTCGAGGTGCCGGAAACCAAGGTCGAGCGTGTGGATATTCATTTCAGCACCTCCCGGGCGATCACCAATTTTTGGATTTCCGATGTGCCCTCGCCGATGGTGCAGAGCTTGGAATCGCGGTAGAATTTTTCCACAGGGAAGTCCTTGGTGTAGCCGTATCCGCCGTGGATTTGCACGGCATCGGTACTTACCTCCACGGATATTTCTGAAGCGTAGTACTTGGCCATGGCCGCCTCGCGGGTGCATTTTTGGTTGGCATTTTTCAGGTCGCCGGCCTGGCGGGTGAGCAGTTCGGCGGCGCTGATCTTGGTGGCCATATCGGCCAGTTTGAAACTGATGCCCTGAAAACTGGCAATGGGCTGGCCGAACTGCTGGCGCTCCTTGGCGTATTTCACCGAGGCCTCGTAGGCACCCTTGGCAATGCCCAGCGCGAGGGATGCGATGGAAATGCGTCCGCCGTCCAGGATTTTCATGGCCTGGATAAAGCCCTCACCTTCCTGGCCGAGTATCTGGCTTTGGTGGACGCGGCAGTTGTCGAAAATGAGCTCGGCGGTTTCGCTGGCGCGCATGCCGAGTTTGTTTTCCTTTTTGCCGCCCCGGAAGCCGGGTGTTCCGCGCTCGACGACGAAGGCGGTCATGCCGCGGCTGTCGAGCAGCTCGCCCGTGCGCACGATAACCACGGCTGCGTGTCCGCTGATGCCGTGCGTGATCCAAGACTTGGTGCCGTTGATCACGAAATGGTCGCCGTCGCGTTTGGCCACGCACTGCATACGGCCTGCGTCGCTGCCGGTGTTCGGTTCGGTGAGGCCCCAGGCACCGACCCATTTGCCTGTGGCTAGCATGGGCAGGTATTTTTGTTTTTGCTCCTCGCTTCCGAACGAGAGGATGTGGTTGGTGCAAAGCGAATTGTGCGCGGCCACGCTCAGGCCGATGGAGCCGCATACCTTGGATATTTCGTCAATGACGGTGATGTATTCCTGGTAGCCGAGTCCGGCACCCTGGTATTTTTCGGGCACCAGTACGCCAAGGAAGCCGTACTCGCCCATGCGGTGGAACAGGTCAATGGGGAAATGTTGCGATTCGTCCCATTCCATCACGTAAGGGCGGATGTGGGTTTCAGCAAAATCGCGGGCGCTTTCGCGGATGAGCTGGAGGCTGTCGGTTGGGAGTTCCGTAGTTGCAGTCATGGTGCTTAAATGGTGTGGATGAACAATGGGCAGTTTTAGTCGTCCTTCCCTTTCGGGTGGGATTTTTCGTAAATTTCGATCAGTCGGTCAATGGAGTTGTGCGTATAGATTTGAGTTGCAGCCAGGCTGGAGTGGCCGAGCAGTTCCTTGATCGCGTTCAGATCGGCACCCCGGTTGGAGAGGTGCGTGGCGAAGGAGTGACGCAGGACGTGCGGGCTGCGTTGCTCGGCGCTGGTGACGAGCGACAGGTTTTTGCGCACAACACGGTACACGGCTTCGGCTTTCAACTGGTCGCCTTTTTTGTTCAAAAAGAGCCAGGGTTCTTCGGTTGCCGGGAAGGCTTCGGCACGCAGGCTGAGGTAGGTTTCGAGCAGGTCGGCGAGGTAACGGGCAAACGGTGCGAGGCGCTCTTTGCCGCCTTTGCCGATGACGCGGAAAGCCATGTTGCCGAGGTCCACGTCCGCCAGTTTCAGGCCGACCAATTCGCTGCGCCGCATACCGGTTGCGTACAGGATTTCCAAAATGAGGCGCTCTTGCTGGCCCGGATAGTCCGGTGAAAAGTCCAATTGGGAAAAAAGCGTGGCCATTTCCGACTCCTGCACGAATACGGGCAGCCGTTTGCCCATCTTGGGCGCTGTCACTTTTTTCATGGGGTCTTTGGCGATGAGGCCACGCTTGAGCAGGTACTTGAAAAACGAGCTCAGGCAGGACAGGCGGCGGTTGACGCTGCGGGCACTTAGGCCCTCCTGAATTTGTGCGGCTGCCCAGGCTCGAATATGCAAATGCCCCACCTCCGCGATGGAGGTGAGGCACTGATTTTCTTTTATGTAGAGCAGAAATTTGTTCAGGTCGTTCCGATAGGCCGTCACGGTGTGCGGTGAAAATCGGCGCTCCAGCGCCAGAAATTGCAAGAACGACTCTTCGTGGAACATCGGTGCACAGCGACTGTTGGCAAGGCCGTGTTGGACATTGGCCTCGGTTGGCTCACCGCGTCGGCAGCGGATCAGTCGTTTTTGTTGCCGTACATATCCTCTTTGTAAACGGCTTTCAAAACCTCGGCGCGACGCGTGATGGAAGGCTTGGTGAATGCTTTGCGGCGGCGCAGCTCCTTCAGGATGCCGGCACGCTCGAATTTCTTTTTGTACTTCTTGAGCACCTTGTCAATGGCTTCGCCATCCTTGATCTCAACGATGAGCATGAAATTTCTCCTTTTTGTTGGTAAAAATGATGTGTGAAAAAACGGGCTGCAAAGGTAACGCGAAAAGCGGCGAAAGAAAGAACAGGCGCAAAAAAGTTTTCCTAACCCCTTGCAAGTTCATTTTAGGAGCAGCACCTTTGCGAGTAATTACTCACTCATTGCATGACAAACAAAGAAAAAATCCTGCAAACCGCGCTGCGCTTGTTCGCCGAAAACGGTTACGACCGCACGCCGACGAGCCAGATTGCCCGCGAATCCGAGGTGTCTGAGGGCCTGATCTTCCGGCACTACGGCAGCAAGGCCGGGCTGCTGGGGGCTATCATCCAGCAGGGCAAGGCCCAGGTGGATGAGTCCATGCAGCCGTACCACCGGGGTGCCGACCCGCGCGAGGCATTGGTGCAGCACATCCGTGAATCGTTTCGGCTGCTGCGGGAAAACACGCCGTTTTGGCGCTTGGTGCATTCGTTGCGGCAACAAACCGCCGTCCAGCAAAACGCCGAGACCCAAATCGAGTCGTTCAAGCAGTCGGTGGTGGGCCAACTGGCCGTACCGTTCCAGATGCTCGGCGCGGCGCGGCCCATCGAGGAGGCGCTGCTGCTTTTTGCCCTCATTGACGGCGTGACCGTGCAGTACGTGCAAATGCCCGACGTGTACCCCTTGGACAACATGCAAGATTTCATCATCGAAAAATACCGTTATGGACAATTCATGGGTCAACCGTGACCTCTACCCCTTCGAGTCGCGCTTTGCAGAAATCGAAGGGCACCGTATGCACTACCTGGACGAGGGCACGGGCGTGCCCATCCTGTTTTCGCACGGCACGCCGGAGTGGTCGTTCGGTTACCGCGACTTGGTGCGCCAGTTGCGCGGGCAGTTTCGCTGCATCGCGCCCGACCTGCTGGGCTTCGGCCTGTCCGACAAACCCGCTGATGCCGACTACTCCGTGGCCGCCCATGCCCGTCGGCTCGAACGGTTCGTGGAGCACCTCGGCCTGCACGATTTCCACTTGGTGGCCAATGATTTTGGCCTCTCCATCGCCTTCAATTACGTGCTCCGGCACCCTGGAAACGTGCAGCGCATCAGCCTGTTCAACGGCTGGATGTGGCCGCTCGACACCGACCCGCACTACGCCCGCCCTGCCCGCTGGATGCGAACCTGGTTGGGTCGGTTGCTGTACCTGCGCTTCAATTTTCCGGTCACGGTGGTCACACCCGCCGCTTTTGGCGACAAAACCAAACTCACCCGAGAAGCACACCGCCACTACAAAATGGCTTTGCCCGACCCAAACTCTCGCACAGCCGCCTACGCCTTTTCGGCGGAACTCCTCCGAGCCACGGATTTTTGGGCAAACCAGTGGCGGCAGGTCGGAACCTTGGCCGCCAAGCCATGCCTCATTTTCTGGGGCCTGAAAGATGCTTTTGTGCCGCCCTACGAGTTGGAGCGCTGGCAAAAGGCACTGCCAAATGCTGAGGTCATTCGGTTTGAAAACGCAGGGCATTTCGTGCAGGAAGAAGAACCGGAGCGGATGGCTGAGGCGCTGCGGTTTTTTTTTGCGTAAGCATTTAGGCTAAACGGAGCTATCACAAATCATTGAACAGTGAGAATTGGGCATTTCAAAATTTTAACGCCGCGCTTGTGTTTTCACCAAGCGCACACCTACCTCACAGGAACCTGATTGGTGAAAACACCAAGTGCGGCGATGGAAAATGTAACTGTTTAGCACCTGTCACGGCGAACCATTATTAACCACAGATTTTCACAGATTCACACAGATTTTTTAAACGGAAAGAGAAAATCTGTGTGAATTTGTGAAAATCTGTGGTGCATTTTTTTGGGCTTAGAGTGTGTTTAAATTTCAGTGCCGAGGCGAAAGCGAGCAAATTTTGTTTCAGACAAGGCAAAATTTGCAGTCGTAGCCGGGTGCCTACGGCGAAAATTTTAACGCAGTATGAAGCAAAATTTGCCGCTTGCAGCCCGGCGACTGAAATTTAAACACGCTCTTAGTACCACCGCAAGCGGGTTTCGCCCTACTGATTAGCAGCGCTCAGCATGATAAAAGCGGCTTCGCCGAAGTATACATCACTCACTCCACCACCAACTTCACCACCCATTTCTTCGCCCCCGACTCGGCCACCACGGTGTACAGCCCCTTGCCAAGGCCGGTGAACCGGACGGGCAGGTCGTGCTTTCCAGCCGTGCTGACCACTGTCTGTTCGGCTACTTGTCGGCCCAGTACATCGAACACTTGGAAGCGGGCTTCGGCAGTCCAGCCGGTGGTCAGGCGGGCAAATACCTGTCCGTCCGATGGATTGGGGAACAGGACAAAGTGCTCGACCGGGTTGGGACCGATCGGGTTTTTGCAGTCGGGCAGTACGATGCAATCGTGGAAAGTACAGCACTGGGTGTGGGTGGTGTCGTCGTTGAGCACGTGCAATGCGACGGTGAAGCATACTGTGTCGCCGGGTTGGGCAGGCCCGCCCAACGTCATGGTGAAACTCTGCGTGCCACCAGGCACGAGGCTGCCGAGTGGTATGGTCGTGTTGTATGCGCCCATACCCGCAGGCGAGGTGAACACGATGTGTGCTTCTCCCATGGTGTACGGTGAGGTGTTTTTGATGACACCATTCCATACCCACGCACCGGTGGCCGGGTCGCATACGATGGCCTCGTCGCGGATGAAGCCACAAGACGGTTCACAGCCCAGTTCGAGGGTGTCGCGGCATACCACACTGTCGCCGACCATCCATTTTATTTCCAAAAATTGCGACGGTGCGGTGGTCGTCTTGAAACAGAGTTGAGGCAGGTTCACCGTGCCCAACGGAATGCTCGTGCCCATGGGCGGCATCGCGTTCAGGTCAATCATCGTGGGCGTGTAACTGGTCGTAAACCAGCCAGAACCGAACGGGTTGTTGATCGTCATGGTCGTGCCCGGTGTGAGCAGGCACAGGTTGATGCCGGTGAAATAGCCCGGAGCGTGGTTGTTGAACAGGCTGATGCCGTAGCAACAGGTGCCATCGTTGTCTATGACTGCTTTGACGAATTTGATCCCGATCGAGTCGCAGGGGTCGCAGTCGGGGATCGGCACGCAGTACATCGTGTCGAGCATACAGCACGAGGAGGTGTCAATTTCACCCGGCACTTCGTCGTGCGCCACCAAGTTGAAGCAGAAGTCGTCGCCCGGTGTCAGCGGGCCGGAAAGCAACACGGTGTACGTGCGGCAATCGCCGGGCTGGATCGGGTTGGCCGTTTCGTCGAATGTGCTCGGGGTCGCCACCACTCCTGCCGGGGAGGTAGGCTTGATTTGGAAAAACGCAACCGGGAAATTGGCATCCACCGGATTGCAGACCGTGAATGTGTACGCCAGGTTCGGGCCGTCGCAGTAGATTGAGTCGGACTGGAGGTACAGGCAATCCGGTTCCACCGGGCAGTTGAACGTGAGTGTATCTGAGCATACGATGGCAAAATCAAAATCGTACCAGTCGAAAATGACCTGCTGCGGGGCGTTGGTGATGTTGTCGAAACAGAATTTCAGGAAATCCGCCACTGTGCCGGTAGGCAAGGGGTTGCCGGTGGTACTGTTGACCAACCCGATGGAACTGGCCGAAATGGAAAATACCGACAAGGCATTGTCCAAACTTCCGAGGTCGAACACGAAGTCGGCATCCGAGGTCCAGATATGCACACCGAACAGGTTGTTGAAGTTGTTGGAAAAACTGAGCGACCAGCAGCAGGAATCCGTTTCGGAGGGTTCGACTGTGACCTCCAGCGATTCGCAATCGCAGTTGATCAGTGTCAATTCAAGCGAGTCGGAAGTGGCAGTACAGCCGTACTGGTTGGTTCCGGTGAGCGTGTACGTGCCGCTTTGGGTCACGATGAGGCACTGGTTGTTAGCGCCGGTGATGGGCAGTCCGTTCAGGTTCCATTGGTAGGAAGTCAGGCCGTCGGGGCCGCAGATGGTGTCGGGGTTGCAGGCTTCGTAGCAGCCGACGGGCACGAGGCACAGGTCAGGAAGCGGGTGGATGACGGCGCTGGCCGAGCCTTTGCAGCCGGTGATTGTGTCGGTTCCCACGGCGGTGTACGTTCCGGCCTGGATTACGGTGATCATCGGCCCGGTGCCGCCGGTGTTCCAGGTGTACACCACGTTGGGCTGCACGGGATTGACGGTGAGTGTGATGGGCTTGCCTTCACAGGGATCGGGCGCTATGGTAATGGAAAACGCCGGCGATACCGCCAACTGCACCACGAACGGTGCGGAGGTGGCCGAGCAGCCGTTGGCATCGGTCACCACCACCGAGTAGCCGGGCAACAGGGTGTTGTAGCACACTTGCAGTGTGGCAGTTACCGCGCCGCCGATGGGCGTGTTGGTGTTGTCGAGCCACTGGTAGGTGTAGCCGTAGCCTGTCGAGGCCTGAAGGTCCACACAACTTTGGTCGCAAATAAATTTAGGCCCGGCAATGGTGGCTGTCGGCAAGGGCAGCACGGTCACTGTCACTGAATCGGGGGTGTAGGAGCAGCCATTTCCATCCGTCACGATTACGGAATAGGTGCCGGAAGTAGTGACCGTGATGGCTTGTGTGGTAGCGCTGTTCGACCACAGGTACGTGAATCCCGTGCCGCCTGGGGCGGTCAAAGTCACCGCTGTGCCCGCACAAACGGTCAGGCTGGGCGAATAGGCGATGGTATCGGGCGTGGGACTTGGGTGTACGGTCACGGCGGCGTATGCCGTGTCTTTGCAGCCCATGTTGTTCACCACAGCCAGCGAAATGTTGTACGTACCGGCCGTCAGGTAGGTGTGCGAGGGGCTTTGGCTGCCGTTGCTGGAGCCGTCGCCGAAGTTCCAGAGCCAGGAAATAATATTGGTGCCGCTGCCGACAAAAGCAACCGGAAAACCGGCGCAGGCTGTGCCAACCGTGATGCCGGGGGTGGGTTTGGGCGGAACGATCACGGTTTTGGTGATGGTGGCTACGCACCCCGCGGCGTTCATCACCGTTAGCGTCACATTGTAAGTGCCGCCGCTCGCGTAGGTGTGCGTAGGCTTCATCGCGGTAGAAGTTTGTGAATCGCCGAACGACCACGACCACGAGGTCGGATTGGCCCCGGCGAGATAGGTGGACATATCACAGAACGTGACCGACTGGCAGTTGACGATGGTGCTGAAATCGGCGGCCAGCGATACGCATACCTGAGCGCTGCGGGTGATCGTACAGGTGCCGCCGGTTGGTATGAAACTGGGCACTGTGGCGGTCACAGTCACCAAAAAACAACCTGCCTGAGTGTACGTGTGCTGGGCATTGGGAAGTGTCCCGGTATTGGTATTACCCCCTGGGTCGCCGAAATTCCAGCCAGTGACGGTCACGTTAGCGGTTTTTGTCACATTGAAATTTACGGTGTTGCAGTTTGGCGGCGGGTTGGCGGAGGTGAATGACAAGGAGTGCGGGAATGGAATACACGTATTGCCGCCGCCCGTGGGACAAATAACCTGTTGCACCAAGATCGTGTTCGACTGGGCCGTGCAGCCGTTGGCGTTGGTCACTACCACCCAGTAGTTGAAATTGGCCACCACTAATGTATTGGTGTGGGTGAAGGTGCTTTGTGTGGGCGGGAGTGCTTGCAACGTGCCGTTGCAATACCACATATACGTGTAGCCGGTGCCAGTTATGGCCGAAATATTGACCGTGGCACCTGTGCTGGTAGTACATAATGTGGTGGGGTTGCCTGTAGAAATGGAGGCGATCGGACCAGCCACCGGAATGGCCGTGAAAGTACCCACTGCCGTGCAGCCGCTGGCGTTGGTGGTAGTCACCAAATAAGTGCCGCCTGTGGTGATCGTGATGGCCTGGGTAGTGGCAAATGTTGACCACAGGTAGGACGTATAGCCCGGACCGGCGTTCAGGGTAGCCGGAACGCCGGGGCACAAAATACCGATTTGTGTGATGACCGGTGCGGGCGCGGGTGCCAGCAGGATCGTGTCTGTGGTCGTCAAACTGTCATCACACAGGTAGACCGTAACTTGTAACATGGCCGAACCGCCCGTATTGTTCCACTGAATTTGTGCGCTCGACGTGCCTTGGCCGCCGATCACGCTGCCCAGTGCCGCCGGCACTACCGACCATTGGTAAACCGCGGACGGGTGTTGGGTCGGGGCCACAGTGTAGGTTTGCACGGTGTTCACGCAGGCATTGGGGCCGCTGATGGTAAGCGGGCCAACGAGCAATTTCGGGGTCGGGCTAAAAAATATGGTGTCGGAAAGGCAGTTCGGAGCGCTCAGGCTGAACTGCATCAGCCCGATGCTGTACGGGCCACTGGCGTTCCAGGTCACCACAAGCGGGTTGCCGGTGAACGACACGGGCGTGCCGCCGGTCACCACCCATTGGAAGCCCGTCCCGCTTTGGGCGGTTTGGCCGAAGTAGGTGTCGGTGCCGCCGGGACAGATTTCGGTCGGGCCGGAAATTCCGGTCGCGAGCGGGGTTTCTACCACGCTGACCACCTTGCTTACGGAGGCGTTGCAATACGCCGAAGTGTCGGTGGGTACCGCTGTGACGGTATAAACGTTCGGGCCACCATCCCAAGTCACAGAGATGGAATTGGTGCCCTGCCCGGTGAACGTGGCAGCGGGCGTTACGGTCCAATTGTAATTTGCCCACGGCGTGATCGTGGCAAAAAAGGTGGTCGTGCTGTTGGTGCAAACCACGGACGGAATCGGGTCGCTCACGTCAAACGCGGGTTTGATGCCCACCGTCAGCGTCGCGGAACCCGCGCAATCTTCCGGGTCGTGGCCGGGAAGGCCACCGAGGAACGGACTGGCGTAGCTCAGGTTGATCACACCCGGCCCGGGGGCGGTGCCCCATTGAATCACGACCACGTTGGTGCCCTGGCCGGAGAGGACGGTGCCCCCGGTGACTTGCCAGTTGTACACCACACTGAGCCATTTCGGCACGGTGTAGGTGGCCGTAGCGTTTTCGCATACATCGGTCAGGCCGTTGATAAGCACCGTGGGCGAAATGATGGGCACGATTACCGATGTTGGTTGATCGCAGTAGGCACTGTCGCAGCCGGAAACCTGCAACGAAATGGTGCCTTGCGGGCCGTTGCCCCACTGCACGCAGATGGTGTCGTTGCCCTGTCCGGTGAACGGCCATGGGTTGCCGTCTTCATCCAGAACGCTCCAGATGTAGGAGCCGCAGTTGGTTGCGTCCGTCCAGTACTTGCTGCTGTCGCCCGCGCACAAGGTGGAAATGCAGTGGATGTCCGGCCCTGGCAGGGAATCAATGAAAACCGTGGCCATAGCCGTGTCGGAGCAGCAGCATAGGGCATTGCCGTTTGCGTCGTAGTTGTTTTTGGTGACAATGAGGGTAACGGTGTAGGTGCCCGGCCCGGCATACTGGTGCGTGGGCTGGAACATGGAGGAGGTGTTGCTGTCGCCAAAGTCCCAGAAGAAGGAGTTTCCGCCAATGGAATTATTGACAAAACTGACCGGCGCGTTCAGGCAGAGCGAGTCGGTGGAGGGTGTGAACGCCGCAACGGGACCTTCCAGAATATCTACGCAAAACACGTGCGTGGTGGTTTGGCCGTTGCCGTTGGTGATGGTCAGGGTTATGGAGCCGTTGCCTTGTGGCCCCCAAGCCACGATGATCTCGGCGGAATCCTGCCCGATGGTGTAGGTGCCTCCGGTGACCGACCAGGTGTAGGTGCTGGCCGAGTCGTAGTCCACGTAGTAGATCGCAGAGGAATTTTCACAGGAAAAAAGGCAGCCGGGTGGGGGAGTGACGGGGCCGCCGCTATTCGGATCGGTGGGGAAATAATCTTCCAAATTGACCAAAAAGCAATCCGGTTTTGGGCATTTGACAATGATTTTAATGATAGCCGAACATTTGTTGGGCGGCTGACAACCCTCGTACCGGTAGCGGAGAATATGTTCGCCACAACATTTGGTCGGATCGGCACCAGGCAGCCAAAACAGCTCACCGTCGGCCTTCAGCCCGAAACAGTCCGATTGGCCGATCAGGAACACGGGTAAATTAAAACCCTGTGGGATGGAGTCGTTATCCTTAACGTTGAAATGCAGGTTGTCGCCGACGGTGATGCACAACGAGTCATCAATAGCGACAATATCTTGCGTCTGAGCCGGAAAAGCCGTGAGAAGGAGCAAAAAAACGGGGAGAAGCAGTTGGGTCGAGGAAAACTTCATGAGTCAAAAAGGTTGTGATGTCAGAACAAGATTCAAACGAAAGTGCAAAGGAACAAAAATCAAGCCAGCAACAAACGGTATATTTAGGTTATTTCGATGACCGGTACCGTATTTGGCTTGCGACAGATAACACCGAACGTGTGCGGCAATGAAGAACTATAAATACCTACATGGGAGCCAGCCTGTCTTGTCCGTTTCATTTTTGTAGCCTAAACTAATTTGAATGCCCCTATATCCGCTCACGGCGGAGGTTGTTACCTTTGGGCACACTTTTTCACCGCCCTCACCGCTCAACTCGCTCACCGTGATTGATCAACAAGCCATCGCCACATATTTTGGCGGCGACACGTCGCTGCTGCGCAAGTTCGCGTCCATTTTTGTCGAGGAAGCCCCGAGGTTGGTCAACGCCATAGATGAGGCCTATTCTTCTGCTGATATGGCCTCACTGGAAATCCACGCCCACACCCTGAAAAGCCAGATACGGTATTTCGGCTACGCCGAGGTGGTCAATTGCCTGCAGGAGATTGAAAACCTCGCGGAAGCCGGTGCGCCGCAAGCACACCTGGCTCCGTGCATGGAGGCGTTCAACCGGGGGTTCCCGGATGTGTACAAAGCGCTGACGGAATTGGTGGCGGCGTGATCGAAACAAGTATAGCACCTATGGCCCCGGCAACCCCATCGGCTGAACATCTTCTCCGACCAAAAAATTTTTGAAAAACTTTCGTTGGTTTTGGAAACACAGGAACATACCTTTGCCCCCGCTTTTGAAAAACGCCTCATTAGCTCAGTCGGTTAGAGCGGCGGACTGTTAATCCGTAGGTCCAAGGTTCAAGTCCTTGATGAGGCGCGAAGGGGCCACTGCTGAACGCGGTGGCCTTTTTTGTTGACCAAAATTACGCTGATCACCACAAAATAACATCCACCATGAGTTTAGTAGCCGTGGGCACCGTCGCCTTCGACGATATCGAAACCCCCTTCGGACGCGCCGAAAAGGTCGTTGGCGGGGCCTGTACGTACATCGCCCTCGCGGCATCATATTTTGTCAAACCAGTACGTATCGTCTCCGTCGTGGGCGGTGACTTCCCGCAGGAAATGCTTGACGACCTGAAAAACCGAGGTGCCGACCTCGACGGGCTTCAGGTACGGCCCAACGAAAAATCCTTCTTCTGGGCCGGTAAGTACTACCGCGATCTCAATACCCGCGATACCCTCGACACGCAACTGAACGTGCTGGCCGATTTCGACCCCGTGCTGCCCGAAACGTACCGCCACGCCGAGTTTCTCATGCTCGGCAACCTGACCCCCCAAGTGCAATTGCGGGTACTGGACCAACTGCTGCGCCGACCCAAACTGATCGCCATGGACACTATGAACTTCTGGATGAACACCGCCATGCCCGACCTGTTGAAGGTGCTCAAACGGGTGGATGTGCTGACCATCAACGACGAAGAAGCCCGGCAGCTGTCCGGAGAGCACTCCCTGGTGCGGGCCGCCAGGATCATCCACCAGATGGGGCCACAATTTTTGGTTATCAAAAAAGGCGAACACGGAGCATTGCTCTTCCACGGCGATGAACTGTTCTACGCCCCGGCGCTGCCCCTGGCCGACGTGGCCGACCCCACCGGCGCTGGCGATACCTTCGCCGGGGGCTTCATGGGCTGGTTGGCCAAAACGGGTGATGTCTCGATGGAAAACATGCGCCGCGCCATCATCTACGGCTCGGCAATGGCCTCGTTTTGTGTGGAAAAATTCAGCGTGGAGCGCCTGAAAGAACTCGACCAAGACATGATCCAGACCCGAATCAAACAATTTGCCGACCTTGTGCATTTCAGGATGTAGCACAAATGCCCCATACTTTACCCCCGACCAAGGCGTTTACCAGTCCAAAAAAAATCGGAACAACAGATGCGAATACTTCTCCCTTTCCTTCTTTTCAGTCTGCTGCTACCAGCCCTCAGTGCCCAGAATATCACCGACAAATTGGTCGCCGATTTTTCTTTCAGCGAGTGCAAGGCTATTGACGAAAGCGGCAACGGCTCTACCGGCGCACTCATCGGCAGCTTGGACTGCGTTTGCGGCGTGCGCGACTCGGCCTTTTACTTCGATACCCTCGGCGGTGCCATCTTTTTCGTCGGCCCGCTGAGCGACGTGTTCAGCCTGAGCGATTTTACTGTCAGCTTTTACATTCGGCAGGATGCGAAAGCCGCCAGCGTAGGCGGCTCGCGGGTAGTGTTGTCCAAACAGGAAAGCTGCTCAAGCACCAACCACGCTTTTTGGGTGCGCCTGAATCCCAAAACCAAAAAGATCAGCTCCGGCATCAGCCTGAACGACACGGTGCAGGCCACCGTCACAGCCAACCTCGACCCAACGGCTTGCTGGCAGTTTATTACCCTCACCCGCAGCAACACCATTTACTCTATGTATATCAATGGTGTGCTGATGGATCAAAAAACCTCACCAGTGCGTATTGACTTGACTTCCAACGCGATTTTCAAAGTCGGAGAACCAATCTGCGTGCTCGACAAGCCCTTTTGGGGCACGTTGGACGAACTGCGCGTGTACAGCAGGGCGCTCAGCGCCGCCGATATCCAAGCCCTGAACGCACGCGCCGACCGGATCATGACCGGCGACACGGTCATCTATCTCGGCAACTCCTTCAAGGTTCTTTCCAACCCCGCTTGCACCGATAATCTACAATGGACCCCGACCACGGGCGTGTCGGACCCAGGCATCGCCCAACCGACCATTACCCCCACCGCCACCACGACCTACACCCTGAATTTTATTCACGAAGGCTGCACGGCTACCGACACCATCTTGGTCAAAGTCATTGACCCCGATACCCTCGACTGCAACCTTATATTCATCCCAAACGCCTTCACGCCCAGCTCCTCTACAGGCCGTAACGACCAGTTCGGCATCAGCAACCCCTACTCGGTGGACGAATTTATTTCCTTCGAAGTGTTCGATCGCTGGGGCGGACAGGTCTTCAACGCGACCTCGCCGCTCGAAACCTGGGACGGCACGTTCAACGGACAGCCGGTCAACGCCGGCGTTTTTCTGTACCGCCTCCGATACCGGTGCGACGGCACGGAGCGCATTAAAGCGGGCAGCGTCACGCTGCTGCGATGACGGACAAAAAAGAAGCCCGGTGGCACATTTGCCCCGGGCTTTTTCACTAAACCGTTTCTATTGTATGAAGACTTTATTGTTAACCAAAGCTGTGCCAAAAAATCGCGGACAAGATTTTTCATCAGAAAAAATTTTAATCTGGGATAAAAACTGCCTTTTGAAAACAAAAAACCCTGTCGAATATTCCTACTGGACAGGGTGATCAAAAAACAAACACTATGAACAAACACTATTTTCTCGGAGGGGAAATCGAGGGTTGGTTCAACTGGCGTGCGGTTGGGGGGTGCGGCAAAACAAAGGTACGCCTCCATTTTTTTTCTTCAACATTAATTTCACGTAGGAACCTCGGCCCTGCCGCATTGTGCTTTGCCCTCGCCGCCTGCAACCCGGACAAGCCGTCGGACACCGCCGTTTTAACCCAAAACGCCCCGGACGGCGAGGCCATCTACCGCAAAAATTGTGTCACCTGCCACGGCATAGACGGCACGCTCGGACTCAACGGCGCAGGCGATCTGACCAAGTCCGCGCTGAGCCTCAATGCACGAGTGGAACAGATCACGAAGGGCAAAAACCTGATGACAGCCTTCGAGGGCGTGCTCGCACCGGAAGAAATACGTGCCGTGGCGGCATTCACCGAAACAATGAAAAAATGACCAGCGAATCGAAAATACTGCTCACCGGGGCCACCGGGTTTATCGGCGCTTACGTGCTGCGCCTTTTGCTGAAAAAAGGCTACCGCGTGCGGGCACTCCGCCGGGCCGACAGCCGTACCGATCTGGTGCGAGGCGTTGCTCAAGAGGTGGAATGGGCCGAAGGCGATGTGACCGACCTCGGGGCGCTTGAAGACGCGTTCGAGGGCATTACCCACGTCTGCCATTGCGCGGCGATGGTCTCGTTTCATCCCAAGGATGTGCATCGAATGATGCAGGTAAACGTGGAAGGCACGGCCAACATGGTCAACTTGGCGCTGGACTTCGGTGTGCAAAAATTCGTACACGTCAGCAGCATCGCGGCGCTGGGTCGCGCCAAAAACCGCCCGAACTTAGACGAAAAATGCCAGTGGGTGCAGGGCCGCGACAACAGCCAGTACGCCATCAGCAAGTACCTGTCTGAACAGGAAGTATGGCGCGGCCACGCCGAGGGGCTACCCGTGGCAATTGCCAACCCATCCGTCGTGTTGGGCAGTGGGTACTGGGAAGTAGGCACGGGCAAGATGTTCAAGCAGGTACACGATGGCCTGAAATTTTGGTCGGTGGGCAGCACCGGCCTCGTGGATGTGCGGGACGTGGCGCAGTTTCTGATGCAGTTGTTGGAAAGTGACATCACCGGCGAACGCTACATCCTCAACGGCCGAAACACCCCCTTCCGCGATCTGTTTTTTTTGATCGCCGACGAACTGGGTACCCGACGGCCCAGCGTGAAAGTAACCCCGCTGCTGGCCGAAATTGCGTGGCGTGTGGAGTGGTTGAAGGAAAAATTGCTCGGTACAGAACCCATCGTGACCAAGGAAAGCGCCCGGGCCAGTGTGTCGAGCTATTATTACGACAACGCTAAATCGCTCACGGTACCGAATTTTTCCTACCGCCCGTTGGAACAAACCGTGCGACAAACCGCTCAGCAGTTCATCGAAGCCTCCAAAGACGGTTTTGGCCCACGAATGCTGTCCTCCGACTGAGCACAAAAAATTTCCTTCGTATTCTTCGGAAGCCGTGCCGTACCTTTGAAGCCCGTTTTTTAATCCTGCTTTCGGTATGCATGACTATCTGATCCAATTCACTCTCCTGCGCGACCGCGCATTTCGTGAGCCGGACAACCAAGCGCTGTTCCGCAGCCTGTTGTTCTGTTCGGAGGCTACCGGCAACCACGCCGATAGCCGCGACCTGTACGCTGCGGTACTTGATCGCCACCCCTACTGCTGCTATGCCTGGTACAACCTCGGCTGGGCGCACCTTTCGCTCGGCGAAACAGACGAGGCTCTTGAGGCTTTCGAGTACGCCTACATCACCCAGCCGTATTTCGAGGATGCATACAAAGCCTGCGCCGAACTGGCCGCCCGGTGCGGCTTCCACCGGCGTGCCCTTCTTTGCTATGCGGAAATGAACGACCACGCGGAAATGGACAGCTGCGTGCTTGCCCGCATGAGCGCTTCCTATCGGCAAACCGGCGACCTCCGCTCGGCAAAAAAAATGTGCCGCCTGGCGCTCAAACTTGATCCATACCACGCCGAATCCTGCTACCAGATGGCCGCTTGCCATGTCGCCGAAAAAGACTACCGACAGGCCGTGCGTTGGCTGCAGGAGGCCATCCGAAACGACGACAGCCAAGCGGACTACCATGACCTGATGGCCACTTCGTACCGCTATTTGGGCCAGCCTTCGAGGGCCTTGCACCATTTGTGGAATGCTGTGGAGATCACGCCCGACGAGCCGACTCCTTGGCTCCATCTGGCTGAGCACCTGCTGGCCAGCGGCGAAATAACCGAGGCTTGCGACACCTTGGAACAGGCTCTGGAAAATGCTCACAGCGCAGAGCTGCTGTATTGCGCCGCCGCCTGCCGGTTCCTCTGTGGCCAGCGCTTGAGCGCCACAGCCACCCTGCGCGAAGCCCTCGCCGCCGATGCCAACCGCCGAGCCGATATTTTCCGCTGGGCGCCTGCCCTGCGCGACGATGCCGAAGTGCAAAACCTGCTGGGAATCTACATGTAGCCGAGGCTTGGTTTTTCAAAGCACACGGTGTACCTTTGCCCGCCTTTCTGAAAGGCACTTGTATTTATTTTCAAAAAAATCTGATTTTCAACATGTTCGCAATCGTTTCCATCGCCGGTCAACAATTCAAAGTTGAGGAAGGTCAACAGATCTTCGTCCACCGGCTGGCAGCTCAGGAAGGAGATTCGGTCTCCTTCGACACTGTCCACCTCATTGACCGAGGTGCCGAGGTGTCCATCGGCACGCCCAATGTGGCGGGTGCCAAAATCACCGCCAGCGTACTCAGCCACATCAAGGGCGACAAAGTGATCGTTTTTCACAAAAAACGCCGCAAAGGCTACCGCAAGAAAAACGGCCACCGCCAAGCCTTCACCAAGATCAAAATCGAAGGCATCGCGGGCTAACCCCAAATCACTCAACCACTCAATCACTCAATCGCACACTGAAAAATGGCACATAAAAAAGGTGCAGGTTCCACCGACAACGGCCGAGACAGTAAAAGCAAACGACTCGGCGTGAAACTCTACGGCGGCCAGGCAGCATACGCCGGCAATGTCATTGTTCGCCAACGCGGCACCCGGTATCACCCAGGCGAAAACGTGTACATGGGCCGCGACCACACACTCCACGCGTATGTGGACGGGGTCGTAGAGTTCAAGCGCACGGTCAACGACCGCTGCTTCGTAAACATCGTCCCCTTCCCGGAGGTGGCCGAAACTCCGGCACCGGCTGAGGTCGCCAAGACCGCCAAAAAAGCCGCCGCCGCTCCTGCTCCGGAAAAACCCGCCGCCAAAAAGGCCGCCGCTCCAAAGGCAGCACCCGCTGAGGAAGCAGCAGCACCTGCCCTCGTTGCAGAGCCTGAAGTAACGGAAATCGCCGCCGCCGCTGAAGAGGCCCCGGCAGTAGTGGCCGAGACGGCTGCCCCCGAAATGCCTGCTGTTGAAGCGGCAGCTCCCGAAGCCGACACTGACGAAGAAGCTTCGGCACCTGCGGAAAAGAAAAAGGCTACTGCCAAAAAGGAGCCGAAGCTCAACGACTTGAAAATCGTGGAGGGAGTTGGCCCGAAAATTGAACAGCTGCTCAAGGAAAGCGGCATCAATACATGGGAAGACCTGGCCAACGCCGAGGTAGAACGCCTCAAGGAAATCCTTGACGCTGCCGGTTCGCGCTACCAAATGCACGACCCCAGCACATGGCCCGCGCAAGCACGCTTCGCCGCCGCTGGCCAATGGGACGACCTCAAAGACTATCAGGAAATGTTGCTCGGTGGTCGCGATGTGACAGAATGAGAAAAAATTAGGGCGATCCGCTTGGCCGGAACGCTACAATCGCGTTAAACTTGCCGCACAATTCGTTCGACACAAGAAGTTTTTGTTTTCATAGCTTAATTTTTTAGTTGTTGCCCCGGCTGTAACGGTCGGGGTTTTTTTTTGCCAAACACAAACTTAAGAAATGACTTCTCTATTCCCGCCGCCGCCGCGCTTTGTGTTTTCGCCAAGCACCAACGGTTGTGAAAACACCAAGCACAGCGGCGGAGGGAAAGGGACATGACCCAACCGTCAACTTATTCTTTTATCGTTCCAATACCCGCAGCCTACTGTGTTTTGGGTACTTGAGCCCCAAAAAGGTTTGTCACTCCAGCGACAAACCTTTTTTCGTTTTAACACACCCCTCCTTTGGGTCGGAAACGGAAAACGCTACCTTTACCGCCGTTTCTCATCTCATGCAAAGTCAAAACCGTGCAAAGGTTCGGCTTTGGTCGTCTCCCCCGTCCACGTTTCCTCGACATACCCGCTGATTGCCCGTAGCAAGGCGCAAAAAAGCGGGGTTAATGGTATGTTTTTTGTTCGGGGCATGGGTTTCGGGCAGAGGGCCGACACCAATTCGGCGGCTTTCCTCCACTCGCTCCGATTGCCCGGTCGTTACGCTCAATTGAATTTCAAAACACAAGCGCTTGTGAAGAGAACGCTATACCTACGCCAATTTTGCCTGTGTCTCGCCCTCCTCAGCACGGGTAAGCTGTTGTTGGCCCAAGACATCCACTTTTCCCAGTTCGGCAATTCCCCTCTCAACCTCAGCCCGGGACTGAACGGCGTTTTCGGGGGCGATGTCCGGTTCGTCGGCAACTTCCGCAGCCAGTGGAACGCCGTGCCCGTGCCCTACACCACGTTTTCCGGCACCATCGAGCATAAAATCTACCACCGAAAAAACCGCTACGACCGCTATTTCACCGGCGGCCTACTCATCAACCTCGACCGCCAAGGCTCCCTTGCACTGACATCCCTGCAGATCGGAATCCCCGTCGGATTCACCCTGCCCGTGACGAAGGACAACTACCTCTCGCTCGGCATCACGCCAGCATTCGGCCAGCGCTCGTTCGGCACCAATAAGTGGTCGTTCGATGCCCAGTTTGTGGACTGCCTGTACGACCCCACCGCCGCCACGCACGAGGACGGCTCCCTGTTCAGCACCAACATCCAGTATTTCGACCTCAGCGCGGGTCTCAATTTTCGCCACTACGCCAAAAACAGCCGCACCCGGTTTGACCTCGGTGCAGCCTTGCACCACTTCAACCGACCGGATCACAACTTCTGGACAAATAACACCAAGGGCGTGCGCCTCGCCGCCCGAATGGCCATGTACGGAAACGCTCTGGCCCAACTGACCGACCGCTTCGATCTGCTCGGCCAGGTGATGTATCAGGAGCAGGGCACCTACCGTGAACTTGTGTACGGCGTGGCGGGCCGCCTGCTCCTGAGCGCCAAACGCTATGACGAACTGGCTGTGCAGGTGGGCGCTACGTTTCGCCACCGCTACACCGACGCGTTCGTCTGGACCGCTGAGGTACACTGGCGCACATGGACGCTCGGCTTTTCCTACGACCTCAACCTGTCCGAGTTCGACATCGCCACTGAAAGCCGGGGTGGCCCCGAACTCGCCCTTATCTACCGGCTGTACAAAATCAAGCCCGTGGCCAAACAGTGCCCTATTGATTGAGTGATTGATTGCCCCATTGACTGAAAACCCGCTTGTTATATGTTGAAATACGTTCCGTTTCTGTTGCCGCTCGTTTTGCTGTGCGCCCTGCGTGCTGGTGCCCAATCGGGCATCCCGGAGCGCATCGGTGCCGACCTCGACCGGGGGCCTTCGCTCAACGCGCTGGAAAACAGGGCCAAAAAGAGCTACAACGAGGGCAACTACTACGCTGCCATGCAGTACTACCAGCGGATTCTGAAAGTGGACTCGTTCCATATTTCTGCTCTGGAAGGCTTGGCCAGTGCTGCCACCGCCCACACCCGCTACGAGGTGGCCGCCGCCACTTACGATTTTTTGCGCAGCAAAAACCTCGTGGACGACGATGCTGCCACCCTGCTCCGCCTCGCCGATATCCGCTACCTGCTCCGAAATTACCCCGATGCCAAAGCACTCTACCAGAGCGCAGCCGCCGCTACCGGGGCCACCACTGTACAAAAAAAACTGGCCCAAACCGGGATCAGCAACTGCGACTGGGCTATCGGTGTGGAAAAAAATATGCAGGATGTCCTGCTCGACAGCCTGCGCGAGTATGTGAACACGCCCTTCGCCGAGTACTCGAACGTGTGGACCGACAACCGCCTGTACTACTCCGCCTACGGCCACCCGTATAAAGAAGACTCCACCCGGCCCATGCTCCAGATTTTCAGCGCCGATCCCCGCCCCGACGGTGGCATGGACATCCGCCGCAGCGACCTCAACGAAGAGAAAAAACACACGGCATACGTCGCGTTCAACCGCGACAAAAGCGTAGCCTATTTTGCCGTTGGCAAATACGCAGACGACAAAAAAATACGCTTCGACCTGTACCGCCGCACGCGCACCGGCGAATCCACTTGGAGCCGCGCCGAAAAACTGCCCAAAGCCATCAATCAAAAGGGCAGCACCACCACCCAGCCGTTTGTCTGCACCCTGCCAGGCGAACTGACGGAAACCCTGTTTTTTGTGAGCGACCGCCCCGGCGGCAATGGGAAAAAGGATATTTGGTACGCCAAAATCGAGGGCGACAAGTTCTCGGAGCCAGCCAACCTCGCCGCGCTGAACACGGACGGCGATGACGTGACTCCGTTTTACCACGCCCAAACAGGTGTCTTGTACTTCAGCACCAACGCCCGCCAGGGCCTCGGCGGCTTCGACATTTACCGCTCGGCCCTCAATGCCGGCAAGTGGGGCGCTGTGGAGCACCTGCAGATGCCCTTCAACTCCAATGCCAACGACGTTTTTTACTCCCTGTCGGAAAACAGCAGGCTCTCGTTTTTTTCCTCCAACCGAAAAGGCGCGATGAACTTCACGGAGGAAGACTGCTGCTACGACATTTTCAAAACGGGTATGAAAAAGCCCGAAATGACCATCACGGCCTGCGACCAAAAAACTGGCGACACCCTGAACTACACCACTATGACCTTGTACGAAATCACGCCCGGCGGCCAGGAGGAACGGAGCAAGGTGACCGTACCGGGTTCTACGCACAGTTTCCCGCTGCAAACCGGCAAGTCGTACATGATCGTGACCACCAAGCCGGGTTTCGTGGCCGATACGTTCCGCTTCGACGTGCCGCAGCGCGTGTGGGATGAGGATATGTCGGCTCGCCGTTGCCTCAAGTCTGCCCAGGTGGACTTGGTGGTAAACATTCTCGACGGCGATACGCTGCAGCCCTTCCCGGGGGCGACAGTTGGGCTGCGCACCCTGTCGTTTCTGCACTCCGATGGTACCCTTGACCAGGGTGCCGACGGCAACGGCCTGATTTACGAGGCCCGCGACCACGCCGACAGCGTGCGCTACCACTTCCCTCTGCAGTTCCAACACGAGTACCAACTGACCGGCACCAAGTATGGCTTTACCTCCGATACGGCAGCAGTCTCCACCGTTGGTTTGACCGTGTACGGCGACACGACCATTTACCGGGAATTGAAGCTGCGCCGAGGGCTGAAACTTGACGTGCATGTGTTCGACGACGTGCTCAAGGACCCGCTGACCGATGTGACAATTTCCCTCATCGAACTAAAAACACAGCAACGGTGGATACACCGGACCGGGCCGGACAGCAACGACTACCACACCATTATTTATTACGATACCCGCTACCGGGTCGTGGCCACGAAGGAGGGCTATTCCAAGGACTCGGTAGAGTTCCGCACGGATATGCTCGGCCCCAAGGCCCATCAGCGTATACGCCGGGAATTGTTCCTACATCCGCTCACCCCCGAAGCATACCTGCCCATCACCTTGTATTTCGATAATGACAAGCCGGGACCCGGCCGCATTGGTGTCACCAAGATTTCCCAAGAGTACAAAAACACGTATCTCGACTACTACAACCGCAAGGCCGAGTACATGAAAAACTTCTGCGTGGGCCTGACAGGCGAAGCGCTCCTTTCCGCCCAAACTGACATTGACACTTTTTTTGAGCGGCAAGTCCGGGGCGAGTGGGAAAAAATGCGAACCTTCTCCGAGGTGTTGTACGATATGCTGCTCAAAGGGGATACAATTGCCGTGCGGTTCAGCGGATTTGCCTCCCCGTTGTCCAACCCCGTCTACAACAAAGACTTGACCCTGCGCCGAATCGAGAGCATAAAAAACCACTTCAAGGGTTTTGGCGGCATTTATATGGAGTTTATCAATTCGGGACAGCTCAAAATCTTGCCAGACCCGAAGGGTGACTCCAAGGCTCCCCCTACGGTGAGCAAAGACCCCAAACTCCGCCGCCTTTCGGTGTACAGTTTGGACGCTGCCCGCGAACGCCGCGTAGAAATCGTTGGGGTGGACGTAAACGGCAATGCCGTACCGCTCAAGGTCTTGCAAAAATAGCGACGCTTCCCGCCGTCGCCGAATCGAATTGATCCAGTGCCATGAATCGAAACGCCATGATTTTTGAAAAAATACATGTTTTCACCTGCCTGCGGCGCCTGTCGGGCGTGGCGTTTTTCGCTGCGTTTTGTTTGGGCGAAACCGTGGCGCAAGGCCCCGTCAAGGTCGCGCTGACGTTCACGCCGCCGACTTGTCACGGCGACTCCGATGGTTCGGCCACGGCAACAGCCTCGGGCGGCACGGCGCCCTACAACTTCCTGTGGAGCAACGGCAAACAAACGCCGACCATCACGGGCCTGCCATCCGGAAACTATCAGGTGACCGTGGCCGACAACACCGGCGCTACCGCCGTCGGCGGCATCCAGGTGGTGCAGCCCGCCCCGTTACATTTCACCGTCACGGTCAACATGCCCTCGTGCAACGGCTTCCCCGGCACCATGACCCTGTTCCCTACCGGCGGAAACCCGCCCTATGACATCCTGTGGAGCAACGGCACCAAGGGTGCCACCGCTGGCAATCTCCTGCCCGGCGTGCCGTACTCGGTGAAAGCCACCGACCTGAAAGGGTGCCAGTTGGACACCACCGTTTTTCTGCCGCTCATAGACAGCCTCAGCGTGAGCTTGTTGATAAAAAAAGCCGAGTGCGCAGGTGTGGAAGACGGCACCGCAACCGCACTCGTGAACCCCTCCGGCGGCAATTACCACTACAAATGGAACGTGTCGCCCAACAACACACCGCAGATCAAGAACCTGGCACCGGGCACGTTTGTGGCCGTCACCGTTACCGATGTGGTGACCGGATGTACCGGCACGGCAAGCGGTGTAATTGGCACGCACACGCAGGTGAAAATCAATGTCACGGGTACCCCAACGGTGTTTTGCCCGAACGACAAAACTGGTACCGCCACCGCCACCGCCAGTCAGGGCACCGCCCCGTACACCTACGCCTGGCAGGGGCCGGGTGTAAACAACGTATTGGGCCAGACCATCACCGGCCTCGGTGCCGGGGCATACGCCGTCACCGCCACCGATGCCCGTGGATGCACAGTCGTGGGCAGCATCAATATCGGCGTGGTTTCAGGCCTGAACGCCAGTTTTTCCTACACTAAAACCTGCGTGGCCAATTCGTTTCAGGTGAAATTTACCGATAAATCCACCGACCCGACCAGCACCATCACGGGCTGGCAGTGGAATATCACCTGGAACGGCGGCTCGTTCAGCAGCAGCCAACAAAACTTCCCGCCCATCCAAATCCCCAACCAGAGCAACGGCATCGCCCGGCTCGTGGTCACCTCCGCCGCAGGCTGCACCGATACACTCGTGCTGCCGTTCAAAGTGGATTCGCTGTTGGATTACAAAGTAGTTACCCAAGGCTACGCCTGCGACGGCGGCCCGGTGCCCGTCACCGTCGTCGGCAGCCCCGCATTTACCTACCAGTGGCAACCCACGGATTTTTTGACCTTCAACCCCGGCCCGCAAAACGTGCTGGCCAACCCGCCCGCCACCAAAACATACCTGCTCGTGGTGAGCAACGGCTCTTGTTTCGACGTGGACTCCGTGACCATCACCCGCCAGCCCTTGCTGACTGTGACAGCCAATGACACCACCACCTGCGATACCGTGGGCGTGCTGACGGCCACAACCAACGTGCCCGCAACGCTCGTGTGGACCAACCTCGCTGGCGACACCATCAACCCGCTCGCCGCGCCCGCCGGGATTTATGTAGCCACGGCCACCGACAGTTTCCACTGCGTCAGCACCGACACCGCCCGCGTGGAGGTGCTTGCCCCCGTCGCGACAGCCAGCGTACCGCCGAATGCCTGCCCCAACACGCCGTTTGAACTGACTTCGCAAAACCTGAACCCGGCATTCATGCTCACTTACCAGTGGGTAGCCAACCCGCCGTTGCTGCTCATGGTCAACCAGTTTGCGGCGAACACCTCCGCTTGGGGGCCAGCGGGAACCTACACAGTGACCCTGACCGTGGAAAACCAGCACGGCTGCACAGCTCAGTTTGTGTTTCCGCTCAGCATTCAGGATTCGTTCGACCTGACACCGTACATCAGCATGGAGCAGGCCTGTACCAGCATGGCGGTTACGTTCGTAAATTCCAGCGGGTTTTCGGGCATCTGGGATTTTGGCGACGGCAGCGGTGCCAGCACCTTGGACTCCGTGGTGTACTCGTATGCCGCACCGGGTACGTACACGGTTACGTTCGATGCAAATGCCGCCTGCGTACTTTTTTTCAGCCAACCCTTGACCGTTTCCGGTGATTTTCTCGCCGTTACGGCTCCTGATATTTCTATTTGTGCGCCTTCGGCAAACCTCGTGGCGACCACGACCCAGCCTGCCACCGTGACGTGGACCGATCTGTCCGGCTCACCAGTGAACCCGGTTGGTGTAGGTTCAGGCATGTACATCGCCACGGCCACCGACCTCAGCGGGCTTTGCACGGACACCGCCACGGTGACGGTGACGCTGCAGGACTCGATTGACATTTCCTCGCAGGTATCCGTGAAGGAAAACTGCAACAGCACGACGATCAATTTTTTGAACACCAG
>JBEBHD010000028.1:0-33595 GCA_040080915.1 Saprospiraceae bacterium | reverse complement strand
ATCAACAAAATCCGTAAGCGCAGGGACGATTACTGCAGTTTTCTGAACATCCTGTTTGCCGGAGGTGACGATCTCCTCATCGTAGGGCGTTGGGATTTGGTCATTGAGTTTGCCCGCGAAGTGCAGCAGAGTTTTCGGAAATTCATTGGCGACAAGGATTTTTTGACGCTTTCAAGCGGCATGGCGATGGTCACGCCAAAATTCCCGATTGCCAAAGCCGTCGAACTGGCGGGTGATGCCGAAGATGAAGCAAAAAAAAGAGGGAATGCATTTACCATACTCGGTGAGGTGGTTTCATGGGATACGGAATTTGAGTTCGTTGAGTCGTTTTCCAAAAAACTGGAGGCTTGGCTGGCCGATGAACATTCGGGCATTTCCGCTTCCTTCATTTTTAAAATTTATCAATTCAATCGGATGAAAGCCGCCGGCGAGCCGCACTGGCGTTGGCTAAGTGCATGGTATTTTCAGCAAGCGGAAAAAACCAACAAACGCTCAGAAGAAATTTTTAAAAGCCTGAAAACATTTATTCTGTGTGGTCATTGGTCTTTTCAAGATGAACCGGAATTGAAATTAGCCCCTGACCGAGCACTGCCCTTACTGACATTGGTTGGGAAAATTGTTGATTTAAAAACACGTAAAAAATTCTAAATCTTGTAAAATATGAACGGCCAACATCAACAACGCCCAAAACAGTATCCGCAAAATCAGAACGAACGACCTGCTGCAAAGAATTGGGCAAACGAAATCAAACAGGATTGGATGACTCTATGCTTAACAGACGAGGCAGTATTTTTTGCAGAAAAATTCAGTAAGCATTTAGTGACAGACAACCCCAACTCGAAGGATGCACTAACTACAAACCAAATCCGCAACTTTTTTGGTGAGGTTAGGAAAATTCAAATGGGCGGTTTTGAAAAAAACAAAGGCAGTTTTGTAATGCTGAAACCTCGACTTGCATTTGCAAAAGTTAGGGCAATGAAGGAAGCAAAGGGGAGCCGCTTTGTAGACTTCGAGCAGGTAATTCTTGAGCTAATGAAAAACGTGTCGGAAGAAAAGCATTTTCAAAATTTTGCAGATATGCTCGAAGCAATTGTTGCTTTTCATAGAGCTAATAACGGGAAGTAAAACCCTATTTTTCAAACAACTAAAATCACATCAATCATGGCAAAGTTGTCAGAAAAAATAGTTGTCAAAGGCAAAATTACGCTGCTCAGTGGCTTGCACATCGGAGGCAATAACATGGGCATGGAGGTTGGCGGCGTGAACGCCACTGTCGTCCGCAATCCAGTGACAGGTGAGCCTTATATCCCCGGCAGTTCGTTGAAAGGCAAAATCCGCTCGCTGCTGGAGCAGCGGGCAGGCATTTTTGATTTTATGACCAATCAAGTGACGCATGGGGCTGCCCAAGGTGGTAAGCACTCGATTGTCAAAATGTTTGGCAATGCCAAAAGCGACGACAACAATATCCCCTCCAAAATCATAGTCCGCGACTGCCGCCTGAATAAATTTGGACCAGGCAAAGACCCAAATACAAACGAAGACAAGTTAAGCAAAGTGAAAACCTTCGATCTCCCTTTTACTGAAGTAAAAACAGAGGTCGTGATTGACCGAATCCGTGCGGTTGCCACGCCGCGACAGTTGGAACGAGTGCCAGCAGGCGTGGAATTTGACATGGAAATCGTACTAAATGTATGGGTCGAAACAGAAAAAGAACCCGAAGCAACAGCCGATAACGATGCTGCCGAGATCGAAATGACAAGCGAAGTCAAACACAAACTCACTGCAGAAGAAATGCTCCAATTACTCTGCGAAGGTTTTGACCTTTTAGAAAAAGACTTTCTTGGAGGCAAAGGATCACGTGGCAGTGGGCAGGTGAAAATCGGCATCGAAAGCATCAGCGGCGGCAAAACGATTCCCCAAGGTTTTAACCATTTAAAATATGAAACCCGCTATGCGGCCTCCATTTACGGTTATACGGCTTAAATTTCGGGACGCTCTTCACATCGGCTCGCATCGCACAGAGTACGACCGCTCAGAATCGGTGCTGCACTCTGACAGTTTTTGCAGTGCTGTGATACAGGCATGGGCTGAGTTAGGCATTGAGCATCCCGTCTTGAAAACTCGCGGGCAGGATGTCCCTGATTTGGGCTTCGCTGCATCGTCATTGTTCCCGTTTTTCAGGAAAACACCGACTGCTCCGCCAGTTTATTTTTTCCCTGTGCCACAGCCCGGCTTGCAGGTTTCAGACCGCCGGGCGTTCCGCGAGGTGCGCTGGCTGGATGCTGCAACCTTTGAAAAAATACTTGCCGACAACACTTTTCAAATCAATAAGGAAACAATTCACGGGACATGGTTGACCGACGTGGCGGATTTCGACCCAAAATTTTTACAAAAAACTTTGCACGCCCGCAACTACGTCCCTCGTCTCGGCGAACTTGACCGCGAAGGAAAATCCGTTGTAGACACGGTGATTTACTATATTGAGCGCATCTTTTTTCGAGAAAACTGCGGCTTGTTTTTTCTTGCCCATTTTGAAAACGACGCTGCCAGAGAGAACCTCTGCCGCGCCCTTGACTACCTGAAAGATACAGGCATTGGTACTGACCGAAACGTGGGGCACGGGCAATTCGAGTGGGAAGAAATGGAGAATTTTCCTTTTTTTCAAAACCTGCCCACTTCCGATTTTTCTATCAACCTCTCGCTATTTTGCCCCGTAAATGTGGAGCAAGTACAGCAGATGACCCACCACGAGCATTGTCGATGGGATCTACTGAAACGTGGCGGCTGGATTACCTCTGATGAAGATTTTCTATCCTACCGTAAAAACGCAGTTTATATGTTTCGTGAGGGTGGTGTTTTCCAAACTAATGCTACGGCCGCAGGTAACTCGGTTAACCTCCGGCCTGACGAAAGTATCCTCCCTCTGCGATTTAAAAACGCCATCGTGCGTGTCGGAAAAAGCATTTTTATACCCGTCAACATTCAAAAAGCATGGCAGTCGTAACGAGACTTTCGGATGGATTTCAATTGCGAATGCGGACGCTTTCACCCGTCCATGTCGGCGCAGGCAAGGAAAAATGGCTGACCCGGAACCTTGATTATTTTGTCGAAGACCGCCAAATCGTAATTGTGGATACCGATAAATTCATGTTGCTGTTAATGAACTCAGAGGATGCTGCTGGAGTTTCCGCATACGACAAATTTTGCACCTTGCATTCTAAAAATCAGCAGGATATGGATGAGACGATGACTGGTTTTTTGGAAGAGACTGATATTACATTACCGGAAATTACGAAGCAAAAATTGGAGTATACTTCAGAACCAGCGAACGTCATCCACACGCTCGTCCGCGACGGTTTGGGGAGGCCCATCTTGCCTGGCTCATCTGTGAAAGGGGCGATTCGGAGCGCGATTTTTCATACTTTGCACAATCCAAAATTAAAAAAACAATACG
Organism: Saprospiraceae bacterium; assembly: GCA_040080915.1. Lineage (GTDB taxonomy): Bacteria > Bacteroidota > Bacteroidia > Chitinophagales > Saprospiraceae > M3007. The sequence continues at coordinate 30,141 of JBEBHD010000028.1, read as the reverse complement.
AATGGAATACTGAAAAAAAGAAACTGGGTCAGCCAGAGAAAGAGGTTTTTGGAGATTTTCTGAAAGAGCAGTTGATGCGATTTATCCGTCCCTGCGATGTAAAGGTGCCGAAAACGGAGGTGCAAAACGTGGATTTGTTTTACGTCTCTACCAACTCGAAACGGAGTGTGATTGACGAAGTTTTTAAAAATTCGCTGTCGCTGGAGGTCATTCCAGCGGGTGTGGATTTGGATTTTGAGTTGGTTTTGGCGAGTGACGAGTGGTTGGCAGAAATCAAAAAGCAGGAAAATTTGACTAACGCAGGTTTAGAAAAGAAGCATCATCTGCGAAAAGACCAGGGGGTATTTAAGCCTAACAAGTTTTTGCACAACCGGTGGGGTGAAATTTTACCAAAAGGAGGCGCGGTGCAAAAACTTTTCGAAATCATCAATATAACGACGCGCACCCACCTCGAACGTGAAATCAATTTTTACGAAAAATTCCCACTCAGCCCACTCACCCGACAAATTATTGCCGAGCTCGAAGCGTGGAAGAAGAAGACCGAGCGAAGCACTAGCAGTTGCATTTTGCGGCTCGGTGCGGGTTCGGGATTTCACAGTATGACAGGTGAGTGGCGTTTCGACGACCATAGCAGCACAATTGACTCGCCTGATGATTTAAACCAAGTTCCTTTCCGTTCCGGCGGGAAACATGATGCACCCTACAAAACTCGGAAATGGGCATTGCAAGGCGGCGTTTATCAGACGTTGGGTTTTGTAGAAATATCCCTACAGGGTGCAGAGGGAGACGAATCGGAACTTGTTAAAACAGATGAAAAACAAGTTGTAGGAATCGAAATTCCTCAAATCGAAATGGCCAAACCGAAAGAACCACCGCCGCCCAAGCCTGTTGAAAAACAGATGCCCCGACCGAAGGATTTCAGTAGATTGAAAATCGAGAAGGATAAAACGGTTTTGGATGCGGAGATAATTCGGCTGGCAAAACCATTTCCCCGAGTTCGGCTTTTGATTGAAAACTATCCATTTTCAGATACTTTTGCCGACTTAACTGGCTCGAAAAACGTATCTCTTGTCGAAGGAGAGGTGGTTCAAGTTTTGGTTCGGCAGTTGACTAAAGAAGGGAAAATTAGCAACGTTTCACTTTGTAAAAGTTGAAAAATATGAAACTCAAACCCACCCTTTTTATCGGCTCATCTACAGAAGGTTTACCGATTGCCAAATTGGCACAAAAACACCTTTCCGATTTTGCAGATTGCACAATTTGGAATGAAAAAGGAGTTTTCCCAAGCAATGAAAACTTTCTTACATCACTTAATAATGCTTTGAGTTTGTACGAATACGGCGTTTTGGTAGCTACGCCTGAAGACAAAATCATTTCCCGCGACCGGGAAATGGCTGCTTCCCGCGACAACGTAATCTTTGAGTTTGGTTTGTTCATGGGGCGATTGGGAAAGCACAAAGCCTTTTTGATAAAAGAAAAAGGCATTGTGCCTCCATCCGATTTGGCAGGTGTCTCAATCCCTACTTATTCGGATGTTAATGCTCCCGACATTGATCAACAGATAAAAATATGTTGTGAAACAATTCTGGACGACATTCAATCAAGGGAAGGCCTGTTCGACGGAGGTATTTACCCATCTATCCCTTTGGCTTATGGTTACTATCACAATTCTCTTTTTCCCGCTTGCGATAAATTAAAAACCGATAAGATTGTACGTGCCAAAGGAAAAGAAATGACTTTAAATTCCTTCAAATTCAAGATTTTGATTCCAGATGATTTGCGCGAAGACATGAAAGAGAAGGTTAAAACACGAAAAACAGACCATCAATGGATTCATTTGGAAATCCCGACTGCAACTACGCGTCCTTACAACTTTTATATTTTTGAACCCGACTGGGGGAAACCCGACTTGGTGATTTACGATATCCCCACCACATTGAATAGTTTGCACCAGACCATCAAAGAATTTATCGGTACAACAGGTTTAGGGCGTTCATCCAAAGAGAATATTGTCGAAAAGCGAGAAATTCGTTCTTTTCAACGGGTGGTAGAATACCTAGTCGAGGAAAGTTCAAGAACAAAGAGTTTGGTTGAAACAGAAATCATCGACATTTGACTCCCTAAATTTTTTAAAATGTCGCACAGAACTTACCTGCTCGCACTACTTTTGGCAACAGGTGCATGCAGCAGCACAAAAAAAATGCAACCAAGCCTCTCTCTCCCTTTCCAAGAATATTCCATCAAAGACCCCGTCAAGCAGGAAATTGATGCAATCTACTCCCTCCTGACCTACGCTTTGGTTTATGCTAACTGGCAATCAGGATCGGTGCCGCGAAGCCAGCGACGGGGGTACAACATAGGCGCTGTGTTAGTCGATAAAAACAACCTGCCCGTTTACTACGGTCTGAACTGTATCAACTCGACCGATAACGCCACGCAGCATGGGGAGGTACGGGCCATAACGGAGTATTTGGAAAAAGAACGTTGCTTCAATCTCGACGGGTTTACAATCTACACTTCTTTGGAGCCGTGCATCATGTGTGCAGGCATGATGACGATGACGGATATTGACCGCGTAGTTTATGGTCAGAAAGACGTGGATTTCAGCAATGGTTTGGAGCGTCTCGCCCTAGATACCCGTCCTTATGGGGGCTATGCACCGTTTAAACGAACGACATTGGCCGATGCTTCACCGAGTGGGTTTCGCTCCCAATTAGATTCCCATTATCAACAGTTTTTGGCTACAGAACAGGAAAAGATTTTGGCTAAGTTTCTTGTAAGTGCTGCGGCAGAACAGACGTTCAAGGATGCACATGGTGCATTTGTTGACTACAAATTAAAGTTCATTCAAAATGAGCCAATCTATCAATCCGCGAAGCATTTCTACGATGAAAACAAAGTATATCCTAAGCCTCTAAAATAAATTCAACACTCCAAATCCCTCCTCTTCACCCCCACCCGCAATCTCTCACGCTGCTTCAACCACTACAAATCTTAGCCTCATGTCCCGCACACACGATCCCGCCCGCGAACACCGCATCCTCTACGAGATCATCGCGGACTGTTACGACGAGGTGAAGGAGTACATGGGCTGGTACTACTACATGGCCGAGAACCTCGTGTTCCCGATTGATGTTACCGTCCGCTTTCGTCTGCGGGGTGGCGCTACCGAGATGAAGCCTGCCCGCATCATGGAAATTGATCCGAAAAGCGAGCAGAGCAGGCGATCCGGTTGGGCGTAGTGGAACCGGGTAGCGAACGGGTGCAGTATGTCAGCACCGAAGAACTGGCCAGCGCCCGCACAACGCCGGAGAATCTCGAAATCCTGAACGATTGGTTGTATTGGCACAATTTTGATCTTTTGGGATAGCAGCCTCCGCGTGCTCCTCGAATTCCGCAAAATCTACGGCTCGCCAACCTGAGCACGCTGCCACGCCGTTTTTTCCATACAAAAAAAAACTACGGCTATCTTTGCCCCGATCAATCTCTCACAACATCATGCGCTTTCAACTCAACGACCACGTCCGCGTCAAGCCCGGGGTGCTGCTGCAGGAAACCGGCGAACCCGTGCCCGGCTGGGTGGGGCAGATCACCGAAGTGCCCGCCGACACCGCCGCCCAGATCTATCTGATCGAACTGGATGCCTTTTCGCTAGAACAATTGCCCGAAAAATACCTCGCCGATTGTATCGAACACGAGGAAATCGGCACTTCATATTATTTCAGGGAGGACGATCTGGAGCCTGCCGCCCGCCGCGACACGGACGAGCAGCGCACCGCCGCACAAGAACGTTTGGAAAACATCACGAACCCGCTCGAAGAAGACGATCTGGACAGGGCCACAGTTAGCGAGTGGATCGGTGCATTCGAGCAAAGTCCGCTTTACGCCGCCCTAACGCCGGAGGCACAGGAATCGGCAAATGTCATCATTGAAACATTTGCCGAGTACGCGTTCAACTACCCGGGCTACCAACCAGACGACTGGACGGTGGCTACCATCCGGGAGGTTTGCCTCGAACTAATACCTCGAAAGTTCACCGCCGAAATCGAGTTTTTTGAACTTGTTGGTACCGTATTGAACCAATTTTTTGGCTTTTTGGCCGAGAGCAATCGGCAAAAAAACGCGGCTGCCATGCACCGGGAGATAAAAAAAATCGCCCCCGAAATTGTCCGCAACGCAAAAGACCCGCGCAACTGGGGCATGGCCAAAGGCATTATGATGCAGGCCATGGGCACCGGAGTGGACTTGTCCGATGAACACGCCATTTCTGATTTTATGGCGAGTTACAGCGCCAATATGGCCCGCCATGCAGGCCTGCCCGAACCAGGGCCGAAAAAGCAGAGCCTGTTGCGCCCCGCGAGTGGAAACCCGTTCGTCAATATCGCCCGGAATGAAACCGTCCGGGTAAAATACCCCGATGGCAGTATTCGCGACGGCAAGTTCAAGCGCTTGGAGGACGACTTGCGTGCAGGGAAATGCGAACTGGTGCGGTAGTGGCACGGCCCTCCCACCGCCTTCCCCGAACAGGGCGCACGCGAGGAACCTCCGGAAAAGCGGGGTTCGGCGCTGCTGCCAGCTACGCGTTATCGGAAGAAACGCTCCACTCGCTGGAGGGCCTGCGCAACGTCCGGCCCCGGGGCTTTTCCATCGGCGGCGATTTGTTGGATGCGCCCGTGGTGGGTATGAGGGAGAATAAGACGCAATAGTATATTGAACAACCCTATCCAGGCGGATGTTTGCCGAATACCACAAGTGCTTGTCGGAGGTTGACAAGGCTTGTACGGTTCATCTGCAAGCGTTCGACTGTGGCGCGGCCAGTCGGAGAGATGCCCTCCAGGAGCTGCGCGGCCGTATCCCCAGATTGTCCATCACCTGTTCGAGGGTTGTTTTACGAAGTTTTGCCAGTTGGATCATCAACTTAATCCGTTCGACGTTGGCGTGTTCTACGATATCGTTGAGCGCGATAAGTTCCTCGTACTCGTAGTCGGTAAGTTGTTCTGCCCTGCGTTGACGAACCAACTGTTCGTAACGGCCCCAAATCTGCGGCGCAAGGCCGAGGCCCGGCCTGATTCTTTGCAACAACTCGGCTTCGGCAAGTACCGCCGTCTGTGCAGGAGCGTCAGGCTCGGCCAGCCACTGAAAAGTGTGGCGGTCAAGCGTCATGCCCCGCTGGGCGGCTTCTTCACGAAGTCGGCGTTCCAATGATTTTGGCCAACCCAATGTAATCGTCATCGTCGTTCAAATTTTGCACAAGAATAGGCCAAGTACAGGGTTTTCAAAAACCGGCGCATGGCGAACACGCATATGCAAGCCATCGGTCTATCTGGATTTGCAGTCCGCGTACCGATACGTTGTCGTACCCGCAGGCGAATCCTACCCAAAAGAAGGCGGAGTGCGCGTCGTGAACCTGCATGATTTTTTGAACACGGAGATACGGATTTGATACTACCTTCGCCTGCCCAATACCGCCACATCCAACCGTATTCATCCATGTCCGGTGCCCCGCACGCGCTTTTCGACCGTTTCAAACGCCAGGCGTTTCAGCAAAAAAAAACACACAGCGCCTACACCGATGTGTTTTTCCAGATCAACCTCGACGAGCACGGCGCCAGCCTCGCCGTGGTGGATGCCAAGGGCCGCCCCGTCGCCGTTAGCTACCTCAACTACGGCGGTGCCGCCCGCAACGTGCTGCGAGCCGTGGAGCAGATCGCCGAAAAAAACAGCTTCGTCATCAACTGGGAACGCCCCTCCGACAAGACCTACCTCGCCGAGCACCCCTTCCTCCTGGAGGCCCTGCGCCCCTGCGACAACCTCGTGGATGCCCAACTGCGCCCCCTGCGCTTCGCCGACGAACCCGGCCAACTGCGCCTGCGCATCACGCCCGCCGACCGTCCCGAACACCTGCGGGCCGCCCTGCTGGTGCGCTGCGAAGGTGCCGAATCCGACGACTTCGCCCTCGTCACCGAACAGTATGCCCTCGTGCATGACCGCCTCGTGGAAGTGCCCCCCCTCGGCGGAAATTTCGCCGCCGTCCGGCATTTCAACACCGAACTGCACCAACGCGACCTGCCCCTGTTCCTCTCCCTCGTCTTTTCCAACATCGAACACCTCGACATCGCTTACGCCGACTACCGCCTCCTCCTGCGACCCGCCGACGACAAGATCAAGGCGGCCCCCTGCATCGTGTTCGAAAAAATGGACGACAACAACGCGCTCTACCTGCGCGTCGGCCAAAGCCTGCCCGACCTCGACTTCAGCGCACTCGAACAGTTCGACCTGTACCGCCACGCCGAGGTCAACGATCTGGCCCGAACCATCAGCGTTCGGTACATTGACCAGGCACCCGCCGATGCGCTCACCGGAAACATCCTGCACCTGCTGCACAAAAACGCCAAAAAGCGCAAAAGCGACCGCGATGATGTCCTGCTCGACGGCAACCTACTCGTGGTGCCCGAAGCCATCGCCGCCGCATTCATCTACCAGGAACTGCCCAACCTGCTGACCGAGTACACCGTGTTCGGCGCCGAAAAACTCCGCGCCTACAAGATCAACGCCCGCCCACCCAAACTCGACCTCAACCTCAGCCACGCCATTGACTTCTTCGAAGGCAGCGTCCACCTCGATTTCGACGGCGAAAAAATAGGCCTGTTCGATGCCCTGGCCCAGTACAACAAAAACCGCTACGTCCAGCTCAACGACGGCAGTCATGCCCTGCTCAACGAGGCGTACGTGCGCCGCCTCGAACGCCTGTTCAAGAAAAAGGGCAAAAAGACACAGCTCTCGTTCTTCGACCTGCCCCTGCTCGACGACATGCTTGAAGAGGCCGCTGCCCACAAAACCTTCGCGCGGGCACGCCACATCTTCGAGGGCTTCAACGCCCTGGCGGGCAAAAAAAACAAGCCCTCCAAGGTGGAGGCCAAGCTCCGCCCCTACCAGCAGCAGGGCCTCCAATGGCTCGCCTACCTGCACGAACAGGGCCTCGGCGGCTGCCTCGCCGACGACATGGGCCTCGGCAAAACCCTCCAGGCCATCGCCCTGCTCACCACCCTGTACCCCGCCGAAAAATCGCCCACCCTCGTGGTCATGCCCCGCAGCCTGCTCTTCAACTGGGAACGCGAGGTGCGGCGCTTCGCCCCCCAACTGTGTACCTACACCTTCTACGGCCAAAGCCGCGAGTACGAGGCCCTGCGCGAAGCCAACCTCGTGTTCACCACCTACGCCACCATGCGCAACGAGATCGAGCGCCTGAGCCAGGAGGCGTTCTGCTACGTCATTCTTGACGAGTCCCAGAACATCAAAAACCTCAGCACCCAGACCGCCCGCGCCGCCATGCTCCTGCGCGGAAAGCACCGCCTGGCCCTCAGCGGCACGCCCATCGAAAACAACCTCGGTGAACTGTACGCCCTGTTCCACTTCCTCAACCCGGCCATGTTCGGCTCCGCGTCCCAGTTCAATGAAGACTACCTCACCCCCATCCAAAAGCACAACGACAAAGATGCCGCCCGCCACTTGCGCCAAAAAATTTACCCCTTCGTGTTGCGCCGCCTCAAACGCGACGTGCTGGCCGACCTGCCCGACAAGGTGGAGCAGACCATCTTCGTGGAAATGGGCGACGACCAGAAGCGCCTCTACGAGCAGCGACGGCTGTACTTCGCCGAGGCCGTGCACGCGCAAATCCGCGAAAAAGGCGTACAGGGCGCCCAGTTCTTCGTGTTCCAGGCCTTGAGTGAACTGCGCCAGATCGCCACCGTGCCCGAAGCTCTCACCGACGGTCGCGTGGAAAGCGCCAAACTCGACCTGCTCGCCGAACAACTGCTCGACGCGCTCGCCAACGGGCACAAGGCCCTCGTGTTCGTCAACTTCCTCGCCGCCATCGAAAGCATCGCCGCCCGCCTCGACGACGCGGGCGTGGGCTATGTCTCCATGACCGGTGCCACCCGCGACCGCGAATCCCTCGTCGGGCGTTTCCAAAACGACCCCGACTGCCGCGTGTTCCTGCTCACCCTCAAAACCGGCGGCGTGGGCCTCAACCTCACCGCCGCCGACACCATCTTCCTCTACGACCCCTGGTGGAACGCCGCCGCCGAAAACCAGGCAATTGACCGCGCCCACCGTATCGGACAGTCCAACAAGGTGCATGCCTACAAACTCATCGCACAGGGCAGCATCGAGGAGAAAATCCTCCAGCTCCAACAGGTCAAAAAAGAACTCTTCGACAACATCATTTCCGCCGACGGCGCGGCCCTCAAGTCGCTCACCGAAGACGACATCAACCTCCTGCTTGGAAAATGAGTGCGTTTGCCAAAAAAACACAGCATATCGCGGCGGCCTTCGAAGCCGGCTATAACAAGGACAACCTGTACCAGCACTTTCTCGTGCCGTTCAGGCCGTTCATCCGCCAAAACGCCGACTTTTTCAAAACCGAGGGGGCCGAACCAGACGTGCTCGCCGCCGCCCTGTCCACCAAAGTGCCCAACAAGGCCATGACGGCCGACATCTGCGCCATGCCCTTCTGCTCCAAGGCCGCCTACAAGCGCTTCCTGGCCTACCTGCCCGACGACGTGCGCCAAGTGTGGAACCTGCTGGTGTGGGAAGAGCGGCTCAGCGAAAGCGAAATAGAAGCCCAGATTGGCATCAAGGTGACCAGCCTCGGAAAAACCGCCTACGGACGCGAGGAGCATCGCATACGGCCCGGCTTCGAGATTTTTACCGGAAAAGAGGGCCGATACTACTCTTGGCGCATCTCGGAGCAAGAATTGTTCCTGCCCTTTCCGCTGCGCGAGGCCCTGATCGAATACTACGAACTGCCCCCCGAAGCCACCCTCTCCCCCATCGCCGAGCCGCCCGCCGCCGAACACTGCTACTGCACCGGCGAACGCGACATCCTGCTGGAACTGCCGCGCCTGCTGACCTACAAAAAGCAGGGCCAGATCAACTACACCGCCAAAAACCGGCCCGCTCAAACCGGACTCGGCAAGGTACAGCGCAGCCTCAACCTCAACGAGTTCTTCCCCGCAGCCAGCCACAAGCGCCTCAAACACCTGCGCACCGGACTGCTCGCGGGCATGGCCGTGTACATGCCCAACCAGAAACTGCCCGAGTACCTGCCCGAATTCATCCGGCATCTCTTCGCCCACTCCTACCCGACGACCGCCGTCACCGCGCCTATCGTGCTCACCGACATCAAGGGCATGGGAACCATAGACGACTACTACTTCAAGCGCACCGAACCCGACCTGATCCGGCTGCTCCGGTCCCTGCCCGCCAGCGCCTGGGTGTCGTTCGACAACATCCTGGCCCACATCCGATATAGCCTGTACCGCCTCCAGCCCATGAGCATACACCTCGCCACCGATAAGCTGTACTACGACTACCCGACGGAAATTGTGCAGGGCAAGTATGCCTACATCCAGTCGAACCGCACCATAACCAATGCTATGTTTCGCGAGGCCGTAGAAAACCCCTTCCTATGCGGCAGCTTCTTCCTCTTCGCCGCCTTCGGCCTGTGCGACATCGCCTACGACACCCCCGAAGTGGACGACCTCGGCGGCACCTGCTACTCCTCCTGGGAAGGCATTCGCTATGTGCGCCGCACGGCCCTCGGCGACTATGTGTGCGGCCTCGCCGAACACTACGAGGCCCAACAGGAAACTGCCATCAGCCTCGCCCTCTCGCCCGACACCCTGATGATCGCCGCCACCGACACCGACACCGCCGCCGCCGCCGTCCTCGAACCGTACACCGAGCGCGTCGGTGCCAACCGGTTCCGCACCGACAGCCAGATTTTTTTGAAAAACATCAAGTCAAAAAAAGAATTGATGGACAAGATCACCCTGTTCAAACAGGTGGTTGGCAGCGAGCTGCCGCTCAACTGGCAGGGGTTTTTTCAGGAAATGCTGCACAAGATCAATCCGTTCGTCCGAGAAATTGATATGACCGTGCTGCGCATACCACCCGACAACACGGCACTCATCCGGCTCGTGGCCCAAGACCCCGTGCTCCGCAAACTTGTAGTGAAGGCCGAGGGCTTCCTGATCCTCGTGCCCCAGGGCAACATGGCACCCCTGCGCCGGCGTTTGCAGGAGTTCGGCTACCTGTTGACGCAGTAGGGCAGGACAATTGCCGCTTTGTGTTTGCAGAAAACAGACTTGTTGCGGCGGGCGAACGAACCGGCAAAAACAAGCCGGGCAATACTGCCGCTTGCGCATTCATCCGTTTTTTCCCCGTTTCCCAGAAATTTTGAAGCCGCGTTTGGAAAAATCTCCCAGCTAAAAGTACCTTTGCGTTCCCTTTTGAGAAAGGTGCATCGTTAATTGGTCTTTCTTGATTGATTTTAAACAAGTTACAAAAATAATAGCAACAAACTAAGGTATGCCTACCATCAATCAACTGGTGCGCAAGAGTCGCGAAAAAGTGGAGTACAAGAGCAAATCGCGCGCTCTGGATGGAAACCCCCAGCGCCGTGGCGTTTGCACCCGTGTGTACACGACCACACCGAAAAAACCCAACTCCGCCCTGCGCAAGGTGGCCAAGGTGCGCCTGACCAACCAAATCGAAGTCATCGCCTACATCCCCGGCGAGGGCCACAACCTGCAAGAGCACTCCATTGTGCTGGTGCGCGGCGGTCGTGTGAAAGACCTTCCCGGTGTGCGCTACACCATCGTGCGCGGTGCCTTAGACACCGCTGGTGTCAACAACCGCAAACAAAGCCGCAGCCGATACGGCACCAAGCGCCCGAAGAAATAACCATTGGGTGATGGAGTGATTGAGCGATTGAGTGATTGTTAGACTCGACCCTCAGCCACTCAATCACTCAAGCACACATTCACTCAATCATTCAATAATTCATGCGTAAACACAAACCGAAACCTCGAGTATTGGCTCCTGATCCGCGGTATGGCGACACGATGGTAACACGTTTCGTCAACCACATGATGTGGGAAGGCAAGAAGAGCGTTGCGTACGGCATTTTCTACGGGGCCATGGACCTCGTGAAGGCCCGCACCAACGAGGACGAGTTGCAAGTGTGGAAAAAAGCACTGAACAACGTCATGCCCCAAGTGGAAGTCCGCAGCCGCCGTATCGGCGGTGCCACCTTCCAAATTCCTACCGAATTGCCACCGAACCGGAAGATTTCCATCGGTATCAAATGGATGATCAAGTACGCTCGCGCCCGTGCCGGCAAAGGCATGGCCGAAAAACTGGCCGCCGAGGTCGTAGCAGCCAGCAAGGGCGAGGGCAACGCTGTAAAAAAACGCGAGGACACGCACAAAATGGCCGAAGCCAACCGCGCTTTCGCCCACTACAAAGCCTAAGCACGCGAGCCACCTCCAGCCTACCGTCGAAAAAACCTGGTTCCGTTGCCAAGCAACAAACCTGGTTTTTTTGACGGTTTTGCTGTTTAAAGCATCGGGGTTTATTGTCGCATGTTTTTGATGTGCAAAACATATAGGCACTAATGCGGCGATCTTCAAAATTTTGACCACAACCACCAGCAATTTTTTTTGCGAAAACAAAATTTTTGCAAAAACACAACGCCTGCCCCCACCAACTGTGCATTCAATCACTCAATCACTCAATCACTCAATCACTCACTGAAATGGCAAAGGACCTCCGGTTCACCCGTAATATCGGCATTGCCGCCCACATTGACGCAGGTAAGACCACAACGACCGAGCGCATCCTCTACTACACCGGCGTAACGCACAAGATTGGCGAAGTCCACGAAGGCGCTGCGACCATGGACTGGATGGAGCAAGAGCAAGAGCGGGGCATCACCATCACCTCCGCCGCTACCAAATGTATCTGGGAAGTTGCCGGCCAAAAATTTGACTTCAACATCATTGACACCCCCGGCCACGTGGATTTTACCGTGGAAGTGAACCGCTCCCTGCGCGTGCTGGACGGCCTCGTGTTTCTTTTCTCCGCCGTGGACGGCGTGGAACCGCAATCGGAAACCAACTGGCGCCTTGCCGATAACTATAAGGTACCCCGCATCGCCTTCGTCAACAAAATGGACCGTACCGGCTCCGACTTCTTCAACGTGGTCAAGGACATGAAGGCAAAATTGGGTGCCAACGCCATACCGCTCCAAGTCCCCATCGGTGCTGAAGACAGTTTCAAAGGCGTAATTGACCTCGTGACCAACCAAGCCATAGCTTGGAACGAACACGACCAAGGCATGACCTTCCAAGTGGTGCCCGTGCCCGCCGATCTGGTGGAAACGGTGAACGAATACCGCCAAAAACTCATAGAAGAGGTCGCCTCTTACGACGACACCCTGCTCGAAAAATTCTTCGACGACCCGAACTCTATCACAGTTGACGAGATGCGTGCCGCCGTTCGCGCTGCTGTTTGCGACATGAAAATGACCCCCGTCATGTGCGGCTCGGCCTACAAAAACAAGGGCGTGCAGGCTTGCCTCGATGCCGTTTGTTACTACCTGCCCTCCCCGATTGACATCGAAGCCGTAAAAGGCATCAACCCGAAAACAGAAGAGGAAGTGTCCCGCAAACCGTCGGTGACCGAGCCGTTCTGCGCCCTGGCGTTTAAAATCGCCACCGACCCGTTCGTAGGCCGTTTGTGCTTCATCCGCACCTACTCCGGTAAATTGGACGCTGGCTCGTACGTGCTGAACACCCGCACCAACGAGAAGGAGCGCATCAGCCGCCTGTACCAAATGCACGCCAATAAACAGAACCCCATTGACAGTGTAGAAGCTGGCGACATCGCAGCAGCAGTGGGTTTCAAGGATATCCGCACAGGCGACACCCTTTGCGACCTCAACGCCCCGATCGTGTTGGAAAGCATGGTGTTCCCCGAACCGGTGATCGGTTTGGCCATCGAGCCGAAAACACAAAAAGACCTCGAAAAATTAGGCATGGCCCTCAACAAACTCGCCGAGGAAGACCCCACCTTCCGGGTCCGCTACGACGAGGACACCAACCAGACCGTCATTTCCGGTATGGGCGAATTGCACCTCGAGATCATCGTGGACCGTTTGCGCCGCGAATTCAAGGTAGAATGCAACCAGGGTGCCCCGCAGGTGAACTATAAAGAAGCCCTGACCGCAACCGTGTCGCACCGCGAGCGCCTCAAAAAGCAAACTGGCGGTTCCGGCCTTTTCGCCGACATGGAGTTTACCCTCGGCCCCGCCGACAAAGAATTCCTCGAAAGCGACGACTTCAAGAACGGCAAGAAAAAACTGCAGTTTGAGTGGGGCATCGTGGGTGGTGCCATTGACAAAAACTATATGAAGCCCATCACCGACGGCTTCACCCAGATGATGAGCAACGGCATCATGGCCGGTTACAACATCGAATCCATGAAAGTCCGCGTGATAGACGGTGGTATGCACGCCGTGGACTCCAAGCCCATCGCCTTCGAATTGTGCGCCAAAGACGGCTTCCGCGCCGCCGCGCCCAAATGCAAGCCGCAGATCATGGAGCCGATCATGAAATTGGAAGTGATCACGCCCGAGGAGTACGTCGGCCCGGTCATCGGCGACCTCAACCGCCGCCGTGGTATGCCGAAAGGCCAGGAAGGGCGCCTTGGCGGTGCCGTAGCCATTCAGGCCGAAGTGCCGCTGTCCGAAATGTTTGGCTATGTGACCGCGCTTCGCACCCTGACCTCTGGCCGCGCTTCGTCCACCATGGAGTTTTCGCACTACTCCCCCGCGCCCGAAAACATCGCCAAGCAGGTGATCGAAAAGGCCAAGGGCACCACGGTGAAGGCCTAAGAGTTTTCGTTACAAGAGAGCAATGCCCGCTCCTCGTCAGAGGGGCGGGCATTTTTTTGTTAAGAGCGTGTTTAAATTAACTCAGTGTATTGAGTAATTTTGCCCACTGTTTGAATAAACTGCTATTCATGTTTCAACGCAATCATTTTCAGTCTCTTGAAAAAAGACTGATCGAGCCACGGGCGGTCATCCAAGTACTTGCTGGCCCTCGGCAAGTGGGCAAAACGACGCTCGCCGGGCAGTTGCTTGACGCAATAGATATGCCGAGCCACAGCATTTCGGCGGACGGAACGGCCAACGCCTCGGCGACATGGCTCGAACAACATTGGGAAACTGCCCGCCTGAAACTATACCAATCAGGTGCGCCGGAGTTTATTCTGGCGGTGGACGAAATCCAGAAAATACCAAATTGGAGCGAAGCTGTCAAGGCAAACTGGGACGCAGACACCCGCGCGGGCTTGCCCCTGAAAGTGATCTTGCTCGGCTCTTCTCGGCTTTTGCTACAACAAGGCCTGACCGAGTCGCTCGCCGGGCGTTTTGAATTGACCTACATCGGCCACTGGTCGTTGTCGGAAATGCAGACGGCTTTCGGCTTCACCCCCCGGCAGTTCGCATGGTTTGGTGGCTATCCCGGAACGACGCGGTTGGTCGAGGACGAGTTTCGTTGGAAAAAATATGTTTTGGACGCGCTCATCGAGCCGAGTATTTCTCGGGACATCCTCGCGCTGACCCGGATAGACAAACCATCCCTCCTGCGCCGGCTGTTCGAACTGGGCTGCCTGTACTCGGGGCAAATACTGGCCTATAACAAAGTGCTCGGTCAGCTGCTGGATGCCGGAAACGTGACCACCTTGGCGCACTACCTGCGTTTGCTCGACTCTGCGGGGCTGCTCGGCGGCCTCGAAAAATTTTCGGGCGAGGTCATTCGCCAGCGCCAGTCCAGTCCGAAATTTCAGGTGCATAATACAGCCTTGCTTTCGGCTCAAATGCCCGACACGTTAGCTGAAATTGCTCAAAATCCGCAGAAATGGGGGCGAATCGTGGAATCCGCTATCGGAGCGCACTTGCTCAATTTCTCTCGGGAAACAGGTGCCCGCTTGTTCTACTGGCGTGAAGGCAACGACGAAGTAGATTTTGTTCTGCAATTTCGGGGCAAAACGCTCGCCATCGAAGTAAAAAGTGGCGTTGCGCGAAGCACGTCCGGCATGGAAAGTTTTCGGAAAAAATTCGGCCCCGACAAGGTGCTGCTCGTCGGAAAGGATGGCTTGCCGTGGGAAACGCTCCTACAGATAGGGCCGGAGGAATTGTTCTGAAAAAATCAACGATTGTACGACGGGCAGCGAATTTCGCCAAAGTAGTACTGCAGCCCAATGCCCAAAAACACGTACGTATCATTGCTCGACCCATTTCCACGTTGGCGGCCCGGCTCGCCGATGCGCGGCTCAATGGAGCGATCGGCGAGGGCGGCCGCAGTTTCGCCGCGCAGCGAGCGGATGTCGCGCCAGTCGGCGTACACCCCGCTCACATCGTCGAGGTAGTCGGTGAACAGCATGCGCCCACTGAGTTCCACGGACATGCTCCAGCGGTAGGAAAAATCTACTTTTATGCCTAATCCGTACGCCCATGCGCCCTGTGCGGTGGCGTACTCCTCGCCGCGAAACTGGCCCTCGGTGCCCATAGTGGCCAAGTCGTACCATTGCCCGTTGAGCTGGGCTTGCGGGTTGAATGAAAAAAAGGCTGGGCCGGTGAAGACGTACGGCGAAAAATAGTAGTCGCGGTGCCCGTGCATGTACGGCATGAAATTGAACTCCAGCAACATGGTCGCATCCGTGATGGTGCTGCGAAACGAGAGGTTTCGCCGCTGCTCGTAGATGTTTTTCGAATCAGCATCCGAAGCACTGATGGCACCGTAACTGCCGCCGAAGCGAATAGCGAGGCGATCATTGAAATTGTAACGGGCCAACAAGCCGCCTGCGAGGTGCAGGTTGTCCAGCCGGTAATTGGTATTCAGGTCGCCGAAATAGTTGGAAGCGCCTACCCAACCGCCGAGCTCCCAGCCTTTCATTTGGCCGAATACTGCGTTTGTTTGAGCAAGAAAAAGGCTGCCCAGCAGCGCAAAAAGTCGAATGGTATTCATATTGCAGGAAATTCTTGGCTCGCAGGTTTTTACAAAATGCCTCCGCAAGCGAATCGGTTTAGGATATGGTAATTTTTTACAAAAAACCGTGCAAAAGTAGGCAGGATTTGGCCACACTGTACCCGGTGGCCGGATTTTCGCAAGGAAACGCCCGCAGGGCGGATCGTGGTATGACACTGGCGGGTTGTGCCAATAGCCGACACCACACGGATCAGCCGCGAATGATAGCCGGGCGCTGCGACATTTCGTGGTAGCATAGCACGTCCTCTGCGTAATAGTGGCATACGATGCTGCGCCGCGTCGCCCCGGGCCGGGTGATGGCGCTGCCGCCGTGCAACAGGTTGGCGTGCCAGACGAGCACGTCGCCGCGTTTGGCCAAAAAAATCGCTTTTTTCAGGTCGTGTTCGCGAATTAACGTCTCGACCCGGTCCTCGTAGCGGCGGTTGCTGTCGTCGCCGATGGTGAAGCGCGTATTGCCAGAGTCGTAGTCCGGAGTCATCAGATACGGCAAACGATGGCTACCCGGGTAGTAAAAAAGCGGACCGCAATCTGCCGAACAGTCTTCCAGTGCGGTCCATGTGGCAGCGAGGTAGCCGGGCGGCTCGGTGGTCATGTGAATGGAGTCGGAGTGCGCCCGTTGTTCGCTGCCTTGCACGAAACTGAGCGACTGAAATGGCACGGCGGGCTTTCCGAGCAGGAAGGAGAGCAGCCATAGCAGCTCCGGGTTTCGGAAAAAACGCTCGTCGGCCAACCGGCTCTGCTCGTGCAGGTTGACTATTTTTCGGCCTGTGTAATTGAACCCCGTCTTACCGGCACCGAGCAGCGCATCTACCTCGGCGTTCATGGCCTCGGTGGTGGCAGGGTCGTGCAAGCGCTCCAGCACCAGAAAGCCGTCGCGCATGAATTGCCGCACCTTGTCCTGCATGGCAGGGGGCATGTTTAAAAAATCGGGGTGTTGCGCCAAACGTTCCGGCGCATCGGGGCGGTCGAGCCACGGGATGTCGGGGCTGTGTTGCTGAAAGTCGGCGCTGCCGATGGGCGCGAGCACGCTCTTGCGCAGTCCGAAGCGGCTGTACAGGTGCCTGTTGCGCCAAAGGTGCCTGATGTTAAGCAAATTGTTAAGCACATACACAGCCTTCAGGCTGCGCAAAAAACCGGTGTATCGCTGAAAAATCCGTTGGAGCATGGGTGCTAACGTTTGTGCTTGGGAGCGCAAACTTAGCGTTCCTCCACGTCCTTTGTGGCAAACCCTTTCTCAAAAAAACACCGTAGCCAAAAACTGCAGCACCGACCTCCCGTTGGTAGCGGTCTGGCGTTCCTTGGCGAGTAATTCTATGTCGGGATTGGCACCCGGTGTAGCGTGGAAATCGGCCCCAGCCAACCAATCGGGATTGGTGGCCACCTTGACCGGGCTTTGGTAGAACACACCCAGTTCGAGGTTTTTCCCGACGCGGAACGAGGTGCCGATGTTCAACCGAAAATCGAAACCGGTCGTTTGGTCGCTTATCCGGCTGCTC
The DNA here is from genome assembly GCA_040080915.1 of Saprospiraceae bacterium. Lineage (GTDB taxonomy): Bacteria > Bacteroidota > Bacteroidia > Chitinophagales > Saprospiraceae > M3007. The sequence continues at coordinate 12,749 of JBEBHD010000028.1, read as the reverse complement.
AGGTTGTCCGCTGGAGTGCCCGATTGCACTTTGAACGTCTTGCTATTCTTGAAGCTCAGGTCGGCCACTTCGGTATACGCGGTGTACCCGACCGACGGGCCACCGTACACACGCCATTTAGTGGAGGGCTGCCAGTAGGCCAGCACGGGTATCTCGAGCCGGTGCAAGCGGGAAACGGCCACGTACACGGGCGAAGTCAGGTCATTCAGGTTTACGGTAGTGCCGTTGGGTTCAAAAATAGTATTGTCGCCGGTAGCCTCGGCGTAGGTGCTGGTGGTGATGGTCGTGAGCGGCTGTTCGCTCTCTTGAAGGGCGTGGTACTGGTAGGCCAGGCCGGAGCGGAGGCCCCAGCGCTCGTTCGCTTGCCAGTCCAACGAAACCCCGGCCGTGGCTCCGCCAAAATGTGCGGACATATCGGAAAACGCCCCGGCGGAAGCTCCGAAACGGAGGGCCGAGGGCTTTTGGCGAAGCGGATCAATGTTCGGCTGGGCGGGTGTCGTGGGCTGCATTTGCGCAATCGGCTCGGCTGTGGGCAAAACGCGGGGTGTTGCTGCCACAGGAGCGGGCGTTTCTGCCGGGGCAGTTGTTGCAGGTGCGGCAGTTTCAGCTTGGGGTGTTGAAGGCGCTTGTTCAGTGGAGGTGTTGGCGACAACCGCCACGGGGCGGGCAGCCGATGCCGCTGGTTCTGTTCCGGTATTTGCTACCGGTGCCACCGGGGTTGCTGCCGGGGCCGTTCCCGTTGTTTTGCCGATACTGTTCGAGGTGCTGTTAGCAGCAAGGTCGCGGTTGGCTACGGCCGTTGTACCGATTTGTTTTTGAGCAATACCGGGCTGTTTTTTGGCAGCGATGGCAGCATTGCTATTGGTTTTGTTTGCTGCCACAGGCGCGGTGGCGCGGCTCGGAGTAGCGGTCTCGTTTCCAATTTCATCGGCACTGCTGTTGCTATTTTCTGCCAATATCGGCGGCGCAGCAATGGTCACGGGCGAGTGCGCCTGTTCTGCCGGACTCTGGGCAACGGGCCGGTCAGGGGTGGAAAGCGGCGGCTTCTTGGCTGGTGCTGCAGCCGGTACGCGGCCGATCGTCAGCCACGCCAGCGCACCAGCCAGTGGCAGCAACAGTACCAGTAACCAAAACACCAGCGCCCGACGGCGCGGCCGCTCCACAGGCATTTCCCGGTCGAGGATTTCCGACATGGCCTTCCAGCCTTTGTCAGTAGCGTTGTATAATTTTTTGCTCATTTTTTTCTGTTTGTACCGACGGAATGGGGCAAAACTTCCGCGTTTGGTCGTTCAACGTTCGTAATACAGCCCCGTGGCTACCAGCTGGTCCCGCAATTTTTGGCGAGCCGTGGAAAGGTGCCATTTGGATGTACCCTCGCTGATGTTCAGGTTTGCGGCTATTTCTGCGTGGTTGTACCCTTCGATGGCGTACAGGCGGAAAACCGCTTGTGACACCGGCGGCAAGGTGCTCACCACGTCAAGAATATCGGACTCGTAAAAAACCTCGTGGCCGCGTTCCGGCACCACCTCGTCGCGCTCTTCGAGCACGAGAAAGTGCAGGTAGCGGGCATTGTCGCGGAAGTAATCGGCCATGCTGTGGTATACGAGGCGCCGCACCCAGCCTTCGAGGCTGCCCTTGAACGCGAACGTGTGCAGTTTTTTGAAAACGCGCAAAAAACCGTTGTTCACAATCTGAATGGCCGTGTCCTCGTCGCGGGTGTAGCGCATGCACATGCGCAGCATTTCCGGAAAAAACTTGCGGTAAAAAGCCTCCTGCATGCGCCGGTCATTGCGCACACAGCCCTCCACTAATTCTGCTTCCGTGTATTTTTTCGTTCCGAACATTTTTTTGCTGTTGGTCTTCGTGCGGCCCTCTTAGAGCACAATCCCCATCCCCAGTACGAACCGCTTATGCACGATATGATCGGTGCCGGTCTCGGAGCCTCTCCAGGTATTGGTTGTCCAGTCACGCGTTTTTTCCTGAAACCGGACTCCCATGCTGATCGTAAAATTGTTTCCGATCCGGTACCCGATATTGGCCTGCCCCATCCAGCCGCCCGACCACGTTTGTACGGTGCCGAATTCGCCAGGATTGCTGCCGGCAAATGCCCAGCCGCCGTTGATGGCAACAAAAGGCGCTATGCGGCGGGCGGTCAGGTAGCTGCGAAATTCGGCAAAAATCGGGTAAGTGACCACGTCGTTGCCGTTTGTGCCAAAATGGTCAACTCCGATACCGAGGCCTGCGCCCACTAACCGGTTGAACATCCAGCCACTGCTGTGGTGCAATTGAATACCAACAGCGTTTTCGCCGAAGTAGCTCCCGCCGACCAAAAAGCCGCCCCTCGTGTGGTGGTACCAGCCTTTTTCCTTGAAATCATATAGTTTGGTTTGCTTGAAACCCGAACACCGCTGAACGATGCGCTTTACTTTCGCCCTCGCCACATCCATTTCCACGCCGCTCCAGGTGCGAAAAACCAGCGTGTTGCCGCCGTCCTTGGTGGCCGTGATCTGGCCGCGTAACTCACTGCCTTCGGCCATGTACAGCACGTCTTGGCAGGGCGGAGCGGGTGCCGGAGCAGGTGCGGCCTCTTGGGCCGAGAGGTGACGGGGCTGCCACAAAAGTAGCAGCAGCCCCAGTCCCAGTAGTCGAACATGAATTTTCATAGCTCAGGCTTTTACGGTGCTACAAGGATTTGGCTGATCTTGCGCGGCGCGGCGGGGTTGGACACATCGTACTGGTAAAAACCGCCGTCGCCCACAACGAGGATATGCGTTTCGTCCAGCGCAATCACATCGTAGGTGGCAATGCCGGTAACGTGAGACAGGAGGTTGATTTTCAGCGGGTCGGATTTGTCAAAAATCTTGAGGCCCTCGTCGCAGAGGTACAGGTACTTGCCATACACCGAGAGGCCCTTGGGTTTTTTCATCGGATAGGTGATGCGCAGGGAGGTTGCAGGCAGGCTGCGGATGTCAATCACGTCCAATTGGTTGAACGTGCCGTTGCAGGTGGTGCCGTCGTGGATGGTGACGTAGGCGTTCTCGTCGTCGCACACAACGGGGTCGCAGCCAGTGGCATGGTTGAACGAGGCCTCCTGGACGGGACGGGCAGGGTTAGTGGCATCAAAGATGAAAACACCTGTTTGGGAGCCGACGAAGAGTTTGTTTCCAAAGGGAAAAATCGTCTCGATGTTCCACCCGATGGGGATGGCCTCCAGCGCCGTCGGGCAAGAAGGCGAGGCTACCGAGAAGGGGCGCAGGGTGAAATTGTCCACGCAGTACAGGTACTGGTCGTACTGGCCAAAACGCGAGTAGGAACCGGCGATGCCGATACCGGCGGGTAAACCGGAACCGGTCTTGAGCGGGCCGTTGGCACCGGTATTGAGCTGATTGATACCTACAAAAATGAAGTCGCCTTCCATGAACCACGCGCCGTCCCAGCGTTGATCGTCACAGGCAACCTCCTCGGTGATGGGCGTTTGCGTGTAGTCCACTAAAAAGCCACGCGCAGGATCAAAGCCGTGCAACTGGAACACGCCCTCGGAGCGGCAAACGGTGGTCGGGTTGTGCAGGTCGGTGATGTCAATGCTCAACAAGTCCACGTACTGGTCGGCGTACAGGTAGTGGTCGCGCACGGCCATGTCCACGTTGCCGGGGATGTTCCAGAACACAATGGGCTTGGGCTTGGCGGGGTCGCTGTTGTCGAGCACGTGGATGCCCTCATGGACTTCATTGATGAGCAGGTAGTCGCCTATGAGATACATTTTTCCGGGGTTTTTCAGGGTGCGCGGTGCCTCGGCTTTCACCGGGACGCGGAATTCTGCCGGGGTTTTGTACACCGGATCGAAACGGATGTAGGTGCGGGTGCTGGTGCAGGTGTCGCGCAGGCAGCTGGAGAGCAGGGACGTAGCGGCGATGGCGAGCAGGGCAAATAGTGTTGTTTTAACTTTCATGGCAAGAGCAAGTAATGTGTGAACGGTTGGGTGGCGGCGTGCAAAGTTTCCGATTTTCCGGACAATCGGCATAACCTGTCGCCTACGTTTCGGCATAGACAAGGTGCCGGTAAAAAACCGTTGGGTGCGGAGGAAAAAAAATTCGTTCTTCGCCCGTCGTTCTTCGCTCGTCGTTCACCAGCATTTTCAAAATTCACCGCACACTACGAAAAATAATGGCCGAGCCGCTCAAAAATCTCTTCTCCCGCCCCCTTGTTGAGGGCTTCGCCCAAACGGTGCATACGGTGTGGGCACCGTTCAACCGCGCCGCTTTCATTTCGCGCGTGCTCGACACCGGGTGGGAACAGCGCGAACTGAAACAACGGATGCGCCACATCGCCGAGAGCCTCGGTACCAGCCTGCCGCCTGATTACGCCGAAGCCCTGCCCATCGTGGTACGGGCCGCCGAGCATCTGATTGAGCGGCACGGTGAGCGGCTCGCATTCGAGTACTGTTTCCTGCCCGATTTCGTGGAGGTTTTTGGCTTGAGCTACCCCGACTTGTCCATTCCGGCCATTGAGGTTGTCACCCGCGTGAGCAGCGCTGAATTTGCCGTTCGGCCTTTTCTCCTCCACTACCCCGAGCTGATGTACCGGCAGATGCTCGTGTGGTCAGCCCACCCCAGCCCGGCCGTGCGGCGCCTGTCGAGCGAAGGTTTCCGCCCCCGGCTGCCGTGGGGCATGGGCGTGCCGGCGCTCAAGCGCGACCCCGCGCCGGTGCTGCTTGTTCTGGAAAACCTCCGAGCCGACCCCGCCGAAACCGTGCGCCGATCCGTGGCCAATTGCCTGAACGACATCTCGAAAGATCACCCCGATCTGGCGCTCGACATCGCCCGGCGCTGGCACGGGCAGCACCCCGACACCAACTGGGTGGTGCGGCACGCCCTGCGCGGGTTGCTGAAAAAAGGCCGCGCCGAAGCACTTGCCCAGTTCGGTTTCGACCGCGACGTGACGGGTATCGAAGTGACCAACCTCGCTGCCTCGGCCTCCGTGCCCATGGGCGGCGACCTTGATTTTTCTTTTTCCGTGAAAAACTCGGCAAACACGCCGCACCAGATACGGCTCGAATACGGCATTGACTACCTGACCTCCAGCGGCAAGGTGTCGTGCAAGGTTTTCAAAATCAAGGAAATGGTGCTGGCTGCCGGGCAGTCGGAGCACGTGCAAAAACGCCAGCGTTTCACGGATTTTACCACGCGCAAGCACTACCCCGGCACGCACCGGCTGCATATTTTGGTGAACGGGAAAGCGTTGGCAGAACGGGAATTTGAGGTCGGAGGGTTAGAAGGGTAGGGGGTTTCCAGCCAGAATCCTTCTAACCCTCTAACCAGTAACCATTTGTTTGTACTTTGCGGGCCAAAATACCACACCATGCTCGTACTCCTTGTTTTGCTCGTCACGCTCGCCGTTCTTGGGCTTTTTGCCGCAGGCATTTACAACAACCTCGTACGCCTGCGCAACGGCGCGGAGGAGGCCTTCAAGTCCATTGATGTGTTCCTCAAGCAGCGTTATGACCTCATTCCCAACCTCGTCAACACCGTCAAGGGCTACGCCCAGTACGAAAGCGGCACCTTGGAAAAAATCGTGGAACTGCGCAACCGGGCCATGTCAGCCGGCGGCAAAGACGGCGGTGCCGCCGAAACAGCGCTCTCCGGCGCGCTCAAATCGGTGTTTGCCCTGGCCGAAAACTACCCCGACCTGAAGGCCAACCAGGAGTTTTTGCAGCTGCAGCAAACCATGACGAACCTCGAGGAAGGCATCCAGCGTGCCCGCCGCTATTTCAACGCCAGCGTGCGCGACCTGAACAACGCCGTGGACATGTTCCCCAGCAATCTCCTCGCCTCTATTTTTGGGTTCCAGCGCATGGAGTACTTCGAAGTGGACGCTGCCGAGACCAAAAACGTGAACGTCCAATTTTGAGGCCATGACCAAACGCCTGCTCTTGCTCCTCCTGCCGGTATGGTTCGCCGCCTACCGGGCGCACGCCGAGTATTTTATCATCACCAACTACCACGTAGCCGTCACGTTCACGGCAGCGGGCCATGCCGATTTTGACGAAACCATCGAGGTGGAATTTTACGAACCGAGGCACGGCATTTTCCGGCAAATCCCGCTGCGCAGCGTCGTCAACGGCGAAACAGTGGACCGCCTCGTGCGCGATGTACAAGTGGACGGATTTAAATTTTCCACCTCGCATGAAAACCACAACCTCGTGCTCAAGATCGGCGATGCCGACGTGTACGTGGACGGCCGCCAAACCTACCATATCCGTTACCGGGTGCTCAATCCACTCAATTTTTTCGAGGAACACAGCGAGTTTTACTGGGACCTGCTGGGCATTTCGTGGCCGGTGGTGACAGAAACATTCGAGTTTGACCTTGTTTTTCCCGAAAAAATAGCCCTGACAGCAACTGACGTGCGCTGCTTCACCGGGCAGGCGGGCAACACGGGGCAGGCTGCCGCCGAGGTACGGGCCACAGCCAACCGCGTGATCGGGCGCGGCACGCAAAAATTCATGCCCGGCGAGGCGCTGACGGTGGCGGTGCGCCTGCCCAAGGAAGCGTTCGAGCCGATGGATTCCTGGGCGTACTTCCGCGAGCGGCACGGGTTGTTGTTGGCACCGCTTTACTTTTTGTTTGCTGGCATTTTGGCCTTGTTTTTTGCCCGAAACAAACGGCAGACCATCATGACCGAATATTTCCCGCCGGAGGGTATTTCGCCAGCCATCGCGGGCGGATTCGTGGACCACAGCGTGGACCAAAACGACGTGCTCTGCCTCATCCCCCACCTGGCCAACCAGGGCTACATGCGGTTGGAAATGGAGGAAGGAACTGGTTTTTTGGAAAAAAACAATGTGATTTTTTACAAACTCAAAGCAGCGGGGCCGGAATTGATGGCCTTTGAAAAACAGTTCTTTGAGGCGCTCTTCAATAGCGGCAACGGCAGCCGCGTGGAGCTCCAGGATTTGAAGGATAGATTTTACGTCCACCTAAACAGCGTGCGCTCGGCGGTCAGTGACTGGATTCGCGAACAAAAATGGTACGAGCCTGACCAGCGAGCCATGGGCTGCATCACCGCCCTCGGCGGGCTGGGCGCCCTAATTTGGGGCGGCATTGCTGTGTTCGCACAGGAAAACCTCGACGGCATCGCGCTCATCGTTACCGGCATCGCACTGTTTGTTTTCGCCAGCAAATTCAACAAACGCACGGCAACGGGCAACGAAACCTACCGGAAATTGGAGGGGTTTCGGCAATTTGTGAAAAAGGCCGAGCGACCGGTCATCGAACGGCTCTTCCGCGAAGACCCGCTGTACTACGACAAAACCATGCCCTACGCCCTGGCTTTCGGCTACCTGAAAGACTGGAACGCCCAATTTGACGGGCTGCTCACCGAACCGCCCTCGTGGTACCGCAGTCCGGGCATGCACCGCAGCGGCATGGCCAGCTCGTGGAATTCCTTTTCCGAAAGTTTCCCTTCCGAGGTGAACAACATCGGGTCGGTGTTCAGCAGCGCCCCCAGCAGCAGTTCGTCCGGTGGTGGCAGCGGTGGCAGCAGTGGTGGCGGCAGCGGTGGCGGTGGTGGCGGCAGTTGGTAAAAATTCAACACACACATCATGAGCACAATCCGTCTCATCCTGAACGTCCCGTTCATGCGCTACCCGGCGGGCACCGTTTTTGAACTCCCCAAGAGCAACGATTTTGCTGGCTGGGACGACGACGAGCGTGTGCGGGAAAAGCAGAATTTCTCCGGCAAACGCGCCTACCGCCTGCCCGACGGCGGAAGGGGTTACCCGGTCGACCTATGGGAAAGCGATACCAGCCCCTGCCCGATCACGGCATTCGATGAAGTGGCGCTGAACTGCGGCCCCTGCCGCGTCACGGCCGCATTGTCGGGCATGGGCGACGACCTGATTCCCTGCAACGAAAAATTGCCCTTCGGACCAATCCGCGAAGACGATGCTTCGCTCGTGCCCGTCAACGGGATTAATGCCCAAGGGATTCGGGTGCTATTGCCGCAAAAAAACAGCCAGCCGGAGCAGGTTTTGATTCGGGACGTGCTGTACGGAACAGGCCTGCGCACCATCCCGGCGTTTGGCCCGGACACAACCCTCGACCTCTCCGAACTGCTGCCTGGTTTTTACGAAGCCTTGTTCCGGTACAAGGGCGGCTGCGTACACGGCATCCGGTTCATCAAGTCTTTCCCGTTATTGATTTTTTTGGAGCGGGGATCGGGGCGGTTTACTACGCAACAGACGTTGTATTAAGGCCGTACCCGGCTTGACACGCCAAGTAGAGGACAACCCTGCAATAAGCATCCAAGGTATAGGGAACTACTTCCCTTTTTTCACACCGGCCCCTTTAAAACCCGCGCCTTTCATTTTCGAGCCGCCCGCCTTGGGCATCAGAGCGCGGTTGTTTTTCTTGTTGAACATGCTCATGGTGTTCTGCTTGGCCGCTGGGGCGGCAGGCTTTTTCGGAGTCACGGGTTTTTCATTGGGGGTTGAGTCATTTTTCTCGTCGGACATGGTCTTGTGTTTTAAACTGTGCTGAATGAAGCGGCAAATCTAAAGATTTTTCAAAGCAAGACTACAAACGGGAAGAATTGGAAATACGCCGAACCTTTTCCTACCTTCGCCCCCCGAAATGAAAAAACGAACACGATCGTCCTTCACTTCGGAAATGCCGGAATTCGGGTTTTAACCCGGTTTCCGGCATTTTTTTATACCTCGCACCGCAAAGTGCGAAGCCTCTTTTGTCATACTGAACACTGCTAATCAAAATATTAGGCCGAAGGCCATGCACAAACCCTCGCAGCGCGAAGTATAAGAGCGTGTTTAAATTTCAGTGCCGACAATCCAAACAATGAAAGATTCTTCTATCCAGTCCGTCCTTATCATCGGCTCCGGCCCCATCGTCATCGGGCAAGCCTGCGAATTCGACTATTCCGGCAGCCAGGCCAGCCGCTCCCTGCGCGAAGAGGGCATCAAGGTCGCCCTCATCAACTCCAACCCGGCCACCATTATGACCGACCCGGTCACAGCCGACCATATCTACCTGCGACCGCTTACCCCGGAAAGCATTGAGGCCATTTTGCAGGAACACCAGGAAAGCCTCGACCTGCCCAACATTGACGCGGTGTTGCCCACTATGGGCGGCCAAACTGCGCTCAACCTCGCCATCGAGTGCGAAAAAATGGGCATCTGGGAAAAGTATGGCGTGCGCATGATCGGCGTGGACACCACCGCCATCGAGACCACCGAAAACCGCGAAGCATTCAAAAAATTAGTGCTTGACCTCGGCCTCAGCGTGGCACCCTCGTACATCGCCAACTCCTACTTAGAGGGGAAAGAGGCGGCGCAAAAAATTGGTTTTCCGCTTGTTATCCGCCCGTCGTACACCCTCGGCGGCACCGGAGGCGGTTTCGTGATGAAAGATGAGGACTTCGACGAGGCGCTCAAACGCGGCCTTTCTGCCTCCCCCACACACGAGGTTTTGGTGGAAAAAGCCGTGCTCGGTTGGAAAGAATTCGAGCTGGAACTCCTGCGCGATGCCAACGACAACGTGGTCATCATTTGCACGGTCGAAAACCTCGACCCCATGGGCATCCATACCGGCGACAGCATCACCGTAGCCCCGGCCATGACCCTGTCCGACACGGCTTACCAGGACATGCGCAACCAGGCGATCACGATCATGCGTGCGCTCGGCAATTTCGCCGGAGGCTGCAACGTACAGTTCGCTCAAAACCCCGAGAACGAAGAACTAATCGCCATCGAGGTGAACCCGCGCGTATCGCGCTCCTCGGCACTCGCCAGCAAGGCCACTGGCTACCCCATCGCCAAAATAGCCGCCAAACTCGCCATTGGCTACACGCTGGACGAACTGAAAAACCAGATCACCAAAACCACCTCGGCGTACTTCGAACCGACGCTTGACTATGTGATCGTGAAAATGCCGCGCTGGAATTTTGATAAATTTCACGGCGCCGACCACCGCCTGGGGTTGCAAATGAAGTCCGTCGGCGAAGTCATGGCCATCGGGCGCTGCTTCAACGAAGCCCTGCAAAAAGCCTGTCAGAGCCAGGAAAACAACCGTACCGGCCTCGGTGCCGACAAAAAAGAGTGGCTGCGAACCGACGATATACTGGAGCGCCTCGAATTGGTGTCCGACGATAGAATTTACCGGGTGAAGGATGCCCTGCGCCTCGGCATTCCGTCCAAGTCCGTCCAAAAACTCACCGGCATTGACCCGTGGTTTATCGGCCAGATCAAAAACTTAGTGAAAATGGAGGATCGGCTCCTGCGTGTCAATGTTCCGGAGGACATCCCCACTGATTTTTTCATCGAATTGAAAAAGAACGGTTATTCCGATGCTCAAATCGCTTGGATATTGCGCGTGGATGAAAAATCGGTGGCCCGCGAGCGCAAAAAACGCGGCATCCGGCGGGTGTACAAAATGGTGGACACCTGCGCCGCCGAGTTCGAGTCGAAGACGAATTATTTTTACTCCACTTTCGAGGGGGCAACCCTTCCAGGTCTTGAAGACCTGGAAGGGTTAGGTGCCAAAAACGAGAGCATCGTTTCGGACAAGAAAAAAATCGTGGTACTCGGCTCCGGCCCTAACCGCATCGGCCAGGGCATCGAGTTTGACTACTGCTGCGTACACGGCGTACTGGCAGCCAAAGAGGTCGGTTTTGAGACGATCATGGTGAACTGCAACCCCGAAACCGTCAGTACCGATTTCGACATTGCCGACAAACTCTATTTCGAGCCGGTGTACTGGGAGCACCTCGAGGAAATCCTCGAACACGAAAAACCCGATGGTGTGATCGTTCAACTGGGTGGCCAAACGGCGCTCAAACTGGCCGAAAACCTGCACAAAAATGGCTGGAATATCGTCGGCACCTCGTACAACGACATGGACATTGCCGAAGACCGGGGCCGTTTTTCCGACTTGCTCAAGGAACTTGACATCCCCTACCCCCAGTACGGAGCCGCCAGCGACGTGGACGCGGCGCTGGAAATCGCCAAAAGAATCCCGTACCCGTTGCTCGTGCGGCCCAGTTACGTGCTCGGTGGTCAGCGCATGAAGATCGTGATCAACGACAATGAATTAGAGCGCCAGGTGCTCACCATTTTCAAGCACTTGCCTGACAACCGTGTGCTCATTGACCAGTTTCTCGAACGCGCCAAGGAAGCCGAAATTGATGCCATTTTCGACGGCGACGAGCTGCACGTCATGGGCATCATGGAGCATATCGAGCCAGCGGGTATTCACTCCGGCGACTCCTCCGCCGTGCTGCCGCACTACTCACTCGGCCCCATCGTGATCCAGAACATGGTGGAATACGCGGAAAAAATCGCCCGGGCGCTCAACATCCGCGGCCTGATCAACATCCAGTTTGCCGTGAAAAACGACGAGGTGTTCGTCATTGAGGCCAACCCGCGCGCCTCGCGCACCACGCCGTTCATCGCCAAGGCCTACGGCGTGCCGTACCTGAACATCGCCACCAAAGTGATGCTCGGCACGCACAAACTGAAAGACTTCGAGATCACCCACAAACTGGAGGGTTACGCCATCAAAATCCCGGTGTTCAGTTTTGACAAATTTCAGAACGTGGACAAGCGCCTCGGCCCCGAAATGAAAAGCACGGGTGAAGCGATCTACTTCATAAAGGATTTGAAAGACCCGTATTTCCGGGAGTTGGAAAGGAACCGGAGTATGTACCTTTACAACTGACCTAACTACTGGACAGGCAGATACTTTCTTGCATTCTCAATATTGAGTACGAGAGCTTCCTCTACATCGAACAGGAACTCGAAGGCGTAGAATCGGCTACGAAATTGGCTGTTAATGAAACCGAAATGGGCATTGAATGCGGGCGGGCACTTGACGACATGGGCGATTTTCACTTTTTGCCTTGCTTGAAAAGGTTCAGGGAAAAAATCGCAGAATGGCTTACCACCCTCGCAATCGAGCCAGCTCGAAGTCAAAACTGCCAACACATGGATGCTTTTTTCAACAAGGTTGGGCACCAACCTTTCGATGTCTTTTCCCTTGGTCATTTCCGACAGGTCTTTAAAGTCGGAGATGTAAATGCAGTTTTCCTGTGGGTTCCACCACATGAAATCGGCCTCTTTGAAAAAGTAGCGGGACAGTTCCTTGTGTTTCTCACAGTCTTTCAAGCGGCAGTACGGCCTCCGGTTCGTCCATGAAGAGTATGGCACCCTTGCGCAGCTCACGGTTGCGAATGAGGGTGGACAGAATGCCTAATTTTTTCACCCCCTCTGCGGTGAGTGACATGGAAAAGTCGGACTTATTGTTTTTTCTGAAAAGGAAGTCGCCCTCTTTGGTCTGAATGATTTTTCCGCCAAAAAGCGTTTCCAAAGTGTCGTTGACCTTGACCAGATTCTGTGCGATATTCCCTTTTTTAGACTCAATTTGGAGCGACTTGATGAGGTCTAAGTAGGTGTCGTCGAAGCCATACATCAGTAAGCGTTCGTTAACTGCACGGATGGCTTTCAAGGCCGTCAGCACTTCTTTGGCTGGGACAAAAAGCGCGCTAAAGTCAGGATCAGGGCATGGCTTGATGTTATCTTTGCAGTCTTGCAAGTCATCTTGCTCGTCTTTTGAAAACCTGAAATCAATGTCTTGCTTATCCTTGCCCCCGTCAAAAAATGTGAACTCGGCTTTCAGTTTCTCTTCTTGTTTTTGAGTCACTAAGTCACCCAACTTGCCACTGTCGAGCTGAAATGTGTCTTT
>JBEBHD010000027.1:0-33799 GCA_040080915.1 Saprospiraceae bacterium | reverse complement strand
GGGCAGCGGCAAATTAGGCCAGGGGCTGAACATCCGCGTGCGTGGCATTTCGTCTGTGTCAGCCAGCAATCAGCCGCTGTTCGTCATTGACGGTGTGCCGGTCATCTCGGAAGCCATCGGCAGCGCCACCGAGCCGGACAACCCGCTGGCCACCATCGCGCCGGAGGACATTGAGTCCATTGACATTTTGAAAGATGCCTCCGCTGCGGCAATTTATGGCGCACGGGCATCCAACGGCGTGGTGCTCGTAACCACCAAATCGGGCCGCGTGGGCCGCACCAAAGTCAGTTTTGGCTTCTATGGCGGCGTGAGCAGCCCCACCCGCAAGCGCGAGTGGCTGAACGCGGCGGAGTACCGCGAACTGTTTTCATACGCTGCCCAAGAGTCAGATTTTGGTGCGCTGGAAGCCGCCGACGAGTTTGCCGGCGAAACGGGCACCGACGACTGGAACAGCACTAACGATACCGATTGGGCCAACGAAGCCTTCCAGTCGGGCAGCGTTCGGAATGCCAACCTCAATATTTCCGGCGGCGACGCACGCACCTCGTTTATGCTCAGCGGTACGTGGAACGACCAGACGGGCATCATCATCGGCAACTCCCTCAACCGCCTCAACGCCCGCCTGAATCTCGATCACAAGGTGAGCAACCAGCTCCGCTTCGGCACCACGATCGGTCTGACCAAAAGCCTGAACAAACGGGTGCCGAGTGACAACGCCTTTTCCAACCCGCTACAGCTGAACGCCCTGCCGCCGCTTCACCCAAAAATTGATCCCGCCACGGGCGAACTCAACCAGAACACCCTGTACTACAACAACCTGCTCAATGTCACGAACGGCTTCGACGATGCCCTCACCTACCGTTCGCTCAGCACCATCTACGGACAATGGGATATCAACGACCGGCTCTCTTTCCGCACCGAGTACGGTCTCGACTGGCTCAACCTGCAGGAAGAGCAGTTCCTCGGCCGCAAGACGGAGGATGGTGCACCCACCGGCCAGAGCTACAGCAACCAGGTGAACACGATCAATCAAAACGTGAACAGCTACTTCACCTACACGCAAAAAGTAAACGACAACTTCGACCTTACCGGAACGCTCGGTATGCAGCACCAGACGGGTGCCAACGAAAGCACCAGTGCCACCGGTCAGGGCCTGCCCAACGACCGTTTCACCAAGATCGCATCGGCGGCCAAGATCGTGGCGGCCACGTCCACCGAAACCCGCTACGCCTTCACGTCGTACTTCGCTCGCGCAAATGTCAAGTTGTACGACCGGTTCCTCGTCGGTGTCAGCGGCCGTATTGACGGCTCTTCGCGTTTTGGCGAAGACCAGCGCTTCGGTTTTTTTCCCGCCGGTTCGGTTGGGTACATACTCAGCAATGAGTCGTTCTGGAGCGACAACTCGATCATCAATTTCCTGAAAGTACGCGCCAGCTATGGCCGCACGGGCAACGCCGAGATCGGCAACTTCGCCTCCCGCACCTTGTGGGGAGCCAATTTCGTGGGCGACTTGTCGGGCATCGTGCCGACACAGTTGGGCGTGACCGCTCTGACCTGGGAAAACACCGACCAGTTGGACATCGGCTTGGAGTTCGGTTTGCTTGGCGACCGCGTTTCGGCCAATATTGATTATTTCAGCAAAACAACCAACGACCTGCTGCTGAACCTGCCGCTGCCCGCCTCCAATGGTTTTACCACCATCACTAAAAACCTCGGCTCGCTTACCAACAATGGTTTTGAGGTCAGTTTGACCACTCAAAACCTGATCGGCAAATTCCGCTGGAGTACCAACTTCAACATTTCGGCTTACACCAACAAGGTGACCAACCTGAATGGCTCCACCATTGACGGTGGCTCTCGCCAACTGGGGCGCGTGTCCGAGGGCGAGCCGTTTGGCTATTTTTACGGGCCTAAGTATGCCGGGGTGAACCCTGACAACGGCAATGCCCAATACTACGATGTGGAGGGCAACATCCATGACCAGGACGATTTCCTTGCCCTGCCCGATGCCATGCGTAACCAAAAAGTGGGCGACCCGAATCCCGATTTCTTCGGCGGCATGAACAACCGTTTCAGCTACGGCGGCTTCGCATTGGATGTCCAATTGCAGTTTGTGTCGGGCAACGACCTGTACAACATCGCCGGGTTCTTCCAGTCTGTAAACGGCGACTACTTCGACAACCAGTCCAAAGACCAGTTGGACTACTGGCGCGAGCCGGGTCAGATCACCCAGATACCCGAACCGCGCCTGTACAGCGGCAACGGTGCCATCAAATCCAGCCGCTGGGTGCAGGACGGTTCCTACATGCGGGTAAAGGCGGCTACCCTGAGCTACACCTTCCCCAAGAGTATGATTTCGCGCCTGAAGATGGACAACCTGTCCGTGTATGTTTCGGGCCAAAACCTGCTCACGTTCACCGGTTACGAAGGCTACGACCCGGAGGTGAATGCAACGTATATCAGCAGTGTCAACCTCGGCCACGATTTTTACACCCCGCCGCAGGCCCGCATCTTTACCTTCGGCCTAAACGCCACTTTTTGAATGTGCTAATTGGTTAATGCGCTAATTGGTTAATGAGATAATTGGCAAACGAGCGCATTTTTTGGTCTTCAACTTTTTAAAAATTAACTCAATTATGAAAAAATTAGTAGCACTAATAGGCATGGCTGCCGCCCTTACATTCGGCTCCTGTGTCAAGGAATTGGAAATTGACCCAGTGCAAAGCATTGATGCCACGGTGGCGCTGGAAACTGCCGCAGACTTGGAGTCGGCCCTTGTGGGCGCTTACGGCATCATGCACGGGGGAGCCTTGTACGGCACCAACCTCAACCTGTTGCCCGAACTGCTCGGCTCCACCGACTACTGTCAGTGGCGCGGCACGTTCCAGAGTTTTCGGCAAGTCATGAACAAAGCCATGACGGTGGATAACGCTGAGGCTTCCCGGACGTGGATCGCCGCCTACCGCGCCATCAACGTGGCCAACAATGTGCTGGCCAACCTCAACAAGGTGAGCGACCCGGATCAGAAAGCAGCCCTCGAAGCGGAGGCGCTTTTCATCCGTGGTATTCTGCACTTCGAACTGGTTCGCTTGTACGCCAAACCGTGGGACCCTGCCGGTTCCAACAGTGGCCCCGGTGTGCCCATTGCCAAAACGGCTGTGGCCACTGAGGAAACTGCCAGTGTGAAAGGTGCCCGCAACACCATCGCTGATGTGTACGCACAAGTCATCCAAGACCTGCGCGGCGCAGAGCTGGCCCTGCCGGAAACGCGCGACGGGACGGATCAATACCGCGCCACTACGTTCACCGCCAAGGCATTCTTGTCACGGGTGTACCTCCAACAGGGTCGTCACGCTGATGCACTGACCATGGCCGACGCGGTGATCGCCAGCGGGAATTACACGCTGAATGCTTCCATTGCGAGCACGTTTACCAACAAGTTTACCCGCGAAACGATCTTCGAGCTGTACAACAACGACCAGAACAACGCCGGTACGTCCAACGACGGGCTTACCACGTTTTACGCCAGCCTGCCCGGCATCGGGCGCTCCGATGTGCGCATCCTTGCAGCCTTCGCCAACCTGTACGAGGCCGACGACGAGCGCAGCAGCCAGTTGATTTACTTCGGCACGGGCCGCCGCCCTGGCTCCCGTCAAACGGGAAAATGGACGGCTTTCGGCCAAAACATTCCGGTCATCCGGCTGTCGGAAATGCTGCTTACCCGCGCAGAGTGCAACTTCCGTCTTGGCTCAGCTGTGGGTGCTGAGCCGTTGGACGACGTGAATGCCGTGCGCCTCCGCGCTCGTGCCAGCGAACTGACCGCAATTGACTTGGACGACATCATCAACGAGCGGAGCCTCGAACTTTGCTTTGAAGGCTTACGGATACACGACCTGAAGCGGCTTCAGTTGAGCACCGGTACGTTTCCGTACAACGACCCGCTGCTCGTGTTCCCGATCCCGGAACGGGAGATCCGCGCCAACAGCGCCCTGGTGCAGAACGAGGGGTATTGATTCGCGTATATTCCTTGCGTGACGTGAAAAAAAAGTGCTTCAGAGGCTCCCGGAGTTTGAGGAAATACAGAGAAAAGACGGTGTTCTCTCAAACTCCGGGAGCCTCTGTGGCACTTTTTTTCACGCCACGTCAGGGCGCGTTCCTAATTCTGCCGGGCACGCTCTTTTTCAACAGCATGCGGGTCGTAGTGGATGTTGATGTTGAGCCACATCAGGCGGGATATGCGGAAAATGTACACGAAGTTGACCGCCAAAAAAGCGATCAACAGGGCAAACGCGGTATTCACTCCCCAGCCCAGTATCCAGTGGATGAGCGCCACGAAGAGAAGACAAAACCAGGCGGTCCAGATATAGGAGATGAACATGGCCCCGTAGTAGTAGCCCGGTTCCGGGAAATAATTCAGGTCGCATTTGGGGCAGCGCGGCAACATGTCGAACGATTTTTCAAAGGACCAGCTGCTGGTCGAGAACGTATCCCCTTCGTGGCAACGAGCGCATTTCAAGGCAAAGATGCTGTAGGTTTTTGATCCTTTTTTGCACATGGTGGCGGGTTTTTGATCGTAAAACGGGAGGCAAAAGTAGGTGATTTATTCACGTTCGTTCCGTGCGCTGCCAGGTGTTTTCCTGAATGCCGCGCAGCCACTTGAAAAAACCATCGGTCAGCGCCAGGTTCATCGCCAGAAAGTAAGCCACGTTTTTGGCTGGCGGAAAGTTCGCGCGGTTCAACAAAAAAGAACCGGCCAGGCCAAACAACATCAAACCGAATATCGCGCGAAAAAACGTGCTTTCCCATGCCAGCCAACCTGCCGACAAGAACATGCCCAACAAAAAAAAGCCGCCAAACCAGCGCAGTACCTTGTGCGAAAAGAAAGCAAACCCCAAGCGCGTGACCGGTGGTAACACCCAGCGCCGAAAACGCGCGAGGTTCTGAAAACTGCCCGCTGCAATGCGTTTTTTTCGGCGGTATTCGTCTGAAACGCGGTGCGTGGCACCTTCGTAGCAAATGGCATTGAGATCGTTTATCGCCCAAAAACCGCGCTCTAACACCCGAAAAACCAGCCAAAAATCATCTACCAACGAGTGCGGCGGGATCGGCTCGAACAGCTCCGCCCGCAGGGCATAGCACCCGCCGAAAGGGCCAATCATGGTGCCCCAAGCCAGACCTTCCCGGTGTTTCAACAATACTTCGCCGCTCAGGTAGCGCTCTTCGCTCCGGCTGATGCCCGTTTCGCGCGTGCCTTTACTGCGCATGTTGGCATCCACAGCGCCGATACGGGCGTTTTTAAAATGCCTGACCAAAAAAAACAGGGTGTCGGGTTCCAGCATCACACTGGCATCGGTGAGCAGGAAAATTGGTTTTGGGTTGGATGGTTGGAGGGTTTTGGGTTGGGAGGTTTGTCCGCCGTAGCTTCGGCGTATGCCGGCGGCTTGAGCAAGTTCGTTGATGACGGGTGGTTTGCCACGGCGCTGAGCGAAGGCCAGAAAATGAATGTTGGCTTCGGTGTTTTGGGAAATGAATTTTTCGATGATCGCGTTCGTGCCGTCCGTGGAGCAGTCTGAACCGATGAAAATATGCAGTTTTTCGGGCGGGTAGTTCAACCGGAGCAGGCTTTGTAATTTTTCGGCGATGACCAGTTCTTCGTTGTATACCGACATGAGCACCGATACCGTGGGCAATTCCGGGTCGTCGAATTCAAAGCGAGTTGAGTTGGGGCGTTTGTTTCGCGCCCAAAAACGCATTAGCAGTGGATAAAAAATATAGGTGTGCAGCAGCGCCAGCATGCTGCCCCAAAACACGACCTGAATGGCAAGTTGCATGGGGCAAAGGTATCGTATTAGCCCCAAAAATAAGGAAAGCCCGGCGACCGGGCTTCCCTTCTGCAAAACTTGAAAACGCTCTTAATTTTCGCTGGACACATGGTGCTCGCCCAAGATTTCCTTGGCCCGATCCAATATTCGTGTATCCTCCAGGTGTACGATGCCGCCATTCGGGCCGGGTTCCAAGTGCCATTCCACGATTTGTCCTGCTTGATAATCGTGCGCACCGAAGTAGTTGCGCACCGTTTGCTCATCAAGTGCGAGTTCATTGGCGATACGGGCAATGCTGCCAGTGGGCAAAGCGTGTTTGATGCGGCGAAGCTCCTCAAAAGTGATATTCATACCCTCAGATTTTGGTTAACAATATGTTTTCGAAAAAGACATGTCTAAGAGCGTGTTTAAATTTCAGTGCCGAGGCGAAAGTGAGCGAATTTTGTTTCAGGCAAGGCGAAATTTGCAGCCGTAGCCGGTTGCCTACGGCGAAAATTTCAACGCAGCATGAATCAAAATTCGCCCCTTGCAGCCCGGTGACTGAAATTTAAACACGCTCTTAAGCGTGCCCTAATGTATGGCGATTGCAAAAGAACAAACAAGCGCTTGCGCAAAAATTTTTTGCCGATGCTACTAAAACTACGGACGACCTATCTTTGCCGCGCATTTTTGCCGCGCTTCTGTTTCTTTTAAGTCCCTGTACATTTCCTTCCAATACCGATTCTATGTACCTGCACGTCGTCTCCTTCGACATTCCCTACCCGGCCAACTACGGCGGCGTGATCGTGGTGTTCAATCAAATCAAGGCATTGCACCACTTGGGCGTAAAAGTGATCCTGCACTGCTACCAGTACGGCGAGCGCACCCAGCAGGATATATTGGGGCAATATTGCCACGAAGTACACTACTACCCGCGCAGCCGATCGCTGTGGTATCAAATCGGTCTGTTGCCGTTCATCATGCGCACGCGCCAAAGCGGGGCACTCCTGCGGCGACTAAAAAGAGACGAGCACCCCATTTTGTTCGAGGGCATGCACACGGCCGCTTTAATGTGGCGCAAACGGCTGCGCGGACGGCAAAAGGTAGTGCGCATGCACAATGTGGAGTGGCAGTACTACGAGGGCCTTGCGCAGTTGACCGATTCGTGGCCCGCCAAATTGTACTTTTTTGTGGAAAGCCTGCGGCTGCAACGCACCGAACCCAAGGTGCTCCTCCACGCTGACGAGGTTGTCGCCCTCTCGCTGACCGACCAAGCCTATTTCAAGCAGTTCAAGGCCAATGTTCGGTACGTGCCTGCCTTTCATCCGAACGATGCCGTGGAATGCCTGCCCGGGCGCGGGCAATACGTGCTGTTTCATGGAAACCTCAGCGTGC
Organism: Saprospiraceae bacterium; assembly: GCA_040080915.1. GTDB lineage: Bacteria > Bacteroidota > Bacteroidia > Chitinophagales > Saprospiraceae > M3007. The sequence goes on along the minus strand of JBEBHD010000027.1, from coordinate 26,603 downwards.
CCGACAACGACAAGGCCGCTCAATGGCTCATAAACGAGGTTTTTGGGGACTTGGACATCCCATTGGTCATCGCGGGTATGGCTCCGACGAACAGCCTTCGCGAACTCGCAGCAAAACACGAGCACGTTTCCCTTGTGGACAACCCCGACGAGCCGCGCATGGTTGACCTAATCAAAAATGCCCACATCAATGTGCTGGTTTCGTTTCAGAATTCAGGCATAAAATTGAAACTGCTTAATGCCCTGTTCCGGGGCCGATACTGCATCGTGAACGACGCAATGGTATCTGGCATGGACCTCAAAGCGCTCTGCTACGTCCGAAATTCCGCGGCAGCCATTCGTCAAACGGTGGAGGCCCTGATCAATGCCCCCTTCGATACAGGCAAGATCAACGACCGCAAAGCTGTGCTCGAAAGCCAGTTTTCCAACCTCGGGAATGCTCGAAAATTGATGGAAGTTGTCAAGATTTCCTAAGTATTCCGGGTTTACTGCACCGCAATGATGCCGCCCTGAAAATGTCCCCTTTGGGACAAACGGTAAAAGCCGTTTCCGAATGCTTTCGGTCACTGCCAAGGCTATCCCTACATTTACGCCGCACAAACTGGCATTAGTATGAAAATCGTCATCCTCGGAAACGGCATCAGCGGCATCACGGCGGCCAGAAACATTCGCAAAAACAGCAACCACGAGATCGTAGTGGTGTCGGACGAGTCCGACGAGTTTTTCAGCCGCACGGCCCTCATGTACATTTACATGGGCCACATGCGCGAACGGGATACTCGTCCGTACGAGTCGTGGTTTTGGGAAAAAAACCGCATCCAGCGCATCCGGGCGCGTATCGAGGTCATTGATTTTGAACAAAAAACACTGCACGCTACGGACGGAAGCGGTATCGGCTACGACAGGCTGCTACTGGCCCTTGGCTCGAAATCCAACAAATTTGGCTGGCCGGGCCAAGACCTCGACGGGGTACACGGATTGTACCATTTGCAGGACTTGGAAGCGATGGAACGGCATTCCACAAACTTGGGCAGTGGCCCAAACCAAGGCGGTGCGGTCATCGTGGGCGGCGGGCTGATCGGCGTGGAAATGGCCGAAATGTTTCACTCTCGGCACATCCCGGTCACTTTTTTGGTGCGCGAAAACGCGTTTTGGAACAACGTCCTGCCAGCCGAGGAAGCGGCGATGATTAGCCGCCATTTGCGCGAGCACGGCATTGACCTGCGCTTGCAATCCGAACTCCGCGACATCACAGACGACGGCACCGGCAAATGCGCAGCGGTGACGACCACATCGGGCGAAACAATTGCCTGCGGATTTGTCGGCTTGACCGTCGGCGTAAGCCCAAACGTGGCTTTTTTGAAAAATACCCCACTGGAGGTTGGCCGCGGTATCCTCGTGAACGAATTTTTGGAAACCAATCTGCCCGACGTGTACGCCGCCGGCGACTGCGCTGAGCTGCGCAAACCCGGCCCGGGCCGCCGCGCCATCGAGGCGGTTTGGTACACCGGCCGCATGATGGGCGAGGCAGTAGCGCATACCATGACCGGAAATCGGACAGCTTACGACCCGGGTATCTGGTTCAATTCGGCCAAATTTTTTGACATCGAGTATCAGGTTTACGGCGATATCCAGGCACGCCTGCCCGACCACCAGGCCACGCTCTACTGGGAACACCCCGACGGCAGGAAGAGCATCCGGCTGAACTACGAAAAAACCTCCGGGCGTATCGTCGGCTTCAACCTCATGGGCGTGCGCTACCGGCACGAGGTGTGCGAGCGCTGGCTCCAGCGCGGGGTGCCTATCGAGGCTGTGCTCCAACAGCTCGGCTTGGCCAATTTCGATCCCGAGTTTTATCCCCAGCACGAGCACGAATTGGTGGGGGCCTACAACCAACAGACCGGGAATAACCTGCAACTGAAACAACGCCGAGGACTTGGGGCCGTGCTACGGTTTCTTAGAGCGTGTTAAAATTTCAGTCGCCGGGCGGCAAGCGGCAAAATTTTGCTTCATGCAGCGTTGAAATTTTCGCCGTAGGCACCCGGCTACGGCTGCAAATTTCGCCTTGCCTGAAACAAAATTCGCTCGCTTTCGCCTCGGCACTGAAATTTAAACACGCTCTTACTGGGGCGGCATAACTGAATCAATCGAGTCAAGAAGAATATGCAAAATCCATCACTTTCACTCGCACACGACGACGCGCACCGCCTCAAAATTACCGTTCGGGCGGCCCTTGCCTTAGTGGCCATTGGACTCGGAACGCTGGCATTGGGCTGGGTACACTGGGGCGCGGAATATCCGCTATGGTTGGTGGTCGGCGCTTTGTCGGCACTCACATCCGGCATCTGGCTTTTTGCGCACGGGCGCTACACGGGCCTGCCCGAAGGCATCAAAAACAATGGTGTTTGGCAGCGCTCGCTGACGAGCAGAGGGGCGTTGGGTTGGCTGATGGCTGTAGTGCTCACAGGTTTTTACCTGCTGCTGTACTGGTGGCCGCACCTACTCGGCCTTGGTCAGGGAGGGGCCGCAAATATGGGCTTGATTGCCCTTTTCGACCCGCTGAGCCAGTTTTTGAAAAAACAGCCAGCCAGCCAGTGGTTTGTTTACGGGGTGCTGTACACCGTGCTTATCGTGGCACTGGGCGTGAAGTTTTTGTACAAATACCGCCACAACCGCTACCAGCAGCTGCGCACGCTGTCGGTAATGTTTTTCCAAATGGCTTTTGCTTTTTTGCTACCTACGTTTTTGGAGCGCATGAACCAGCCGTTTTACGATTTCAAAAACATGTGGCCGCTCAACTACTACTTCACCGAGGGCTGGTTTATTAAACAAATGACCGGCAGCGGCAACTTGGGGCTTTTCATGCTCATCTGGGGTACGCTGATGGTTTTCGTCATTTCGCCCGTGCTGACCTATTTTTTTGGAAAACGCTGGTACTGCTCGTGGGTGTGCGGCTGTGGCGGCCTGGCCGAAACGGCAGGCGACCCTTTTCGGCAACTGTCGGACAAGTCGCTAAGGGCCTGGAACATCGAGCGCTGGTTGGTACACGCGGTGTTGTTCCTGTCGGTGGCCATGAGCTTGGCGGTTTTGTACGCTTTTTTTCAAAAAAACGGCGACACGTACTGGGTGACGCGCGATTTTCTCGTCGGGTTTGTCTCGGTGTTGTTCGCGGGTATCGGTGCATTTTTGTTTTTCCGCCGCTATAAATTTGCGAACGCCACGCCCCGGCATGTGTACGTCATCCTTGGCGCGGGTGCGGTTTTGCTGGCCCTGCTTTGGCGTGCGCGCCTTGCCGGTAGCACCGACGTGCTGTTGGTGGACAGCAAAGCGGTCAGCAAGTTTTACGCCTTTTGGATTGGTGCCGCGTTTTCGGGCGTGATTGGAGTGGGTTTTTACCCGATCCTCGGCAGCCGGGTATGGTGTCGTTTTGGCTGCCCTATGGCCGCTATTTTGGGCTTGCAGCAAAAACTCCTGTCGCGTTTCCGCATCACGACAAACGGCGGCCAGTGCATCAGCTGCGGCAACTGCTCCACATTCTGCGAGATGGGTATTGACGTGCGCCAATACGCCCAAAAGGGCGAGGACGTGGTGCGCGCCTCCTGTGTGGGGTGCGGAATATGTGCGGCGGTTTGTCCGCGCGGCGTGCTTCGCTTGGAGGGTGGCAGGGTCACTCCACTTTGAGAAACTCGAACGAGGCCCGTTCCGGGAACAGCGTGGCCGCTTCGGCGTTTTCCGCCACGACGTAGTAGTGAATCACATCCGCCTTTGGCAACCTGGCGCTGAAAATACCGTCGCCAGCCGTGACATCGCCGTTTTCACCTTTGTCATTCAGCGGAGCGTGGCCAAAAGCGTACATCTTGTATTTGCGGTAGTACACCAAAGCGCTGTCTACGCTGCTCATGGCGGCTGTAACTAAGACGGAATCAGCCTGCACGGTATGCGCGACCTTCCCGATTGTCGGTTGCGGTTTGGAAAGGGCTGGGTGCCGAACTAAGTATTTGGCTCGCCGTTCGAGCAATTGGCGCAGGCCGATGACCTTGTCCGGGCCAACAACCATTGTAGAGTCCAATGAATTTTTGAACGTTTCGTAAGGGTAGAGTTTGAGCGAGTCCTTTTTCACCCAGGGGTCAATTTCTTTCATCATGGCTTCCGCATCCTTGAGCCACTGGTTGCTGACCAAACAGTCGTTCACGATGGTCTTGATGTGCGCGATGTACATTTTCCGGTAAAGCGGCGTGCGGAGCAGCTTGGAAATCAGGGGGCGCTTGGCGTTGCCGAACTCGGCAACCGGGCTGTACTCGATCAGTTCCTGATCGCTCATGCTGTTAAAACTGAAGTCGCGCCGCCAGCCGCCAAAGGCCATGTTGAGGTCCCAGATGAGCGGGTGAGCAACGCCTATGGAATCAATCCAGAGGTAGTAGTTGTGGGAAAGCGAGCCGGTATAGCTATCAAGGTTGACGATGACGTTGTTCAGGGCGTGCATCCACAACGTCTGATCAATGTTGAGCACGGACTCGATCTTTTCCGGCTCTTTGTTGAGTATTTTGACGAAATTGATGAGCGGTTTCCAGCTGGCGGGATTGTCCACTTCATAAAATGCGTCGTAGCAGCCGGGGCTGTCGTTGAGGTACATCAACGAAGCGTTTTCTCCCTTTGGGCAGCCGCTTTGGCTGCGCACGCGCTTCCAGTTGTCGGGGTCGCATTTGATGAGGTAGCCAGCCGTGCTGCCGAAGTGCTTTTGAATGAACACATTGTCAATGGATTCGGTGTTCACGTACAGCCCGTAAAAGTCTTTGTTGATAAAAACCTTGGCGAAATTGCAGGCCGGGGCGGGCATATAACGTCGAATGATGTTGTAGGCCAACGGGTCGCGTAAGAACGAGGGGTCCAAAAAGGCGTTCGACAGTTTTAGGGTGTTTTGGCCCTCCTTGAGCTGTTGCTCCCGCATCCGGTAGTTCAACTTGACGTTGATGGGCAGTTTGCGGGAAGTGTCCTTTCGGGAACGGAAGTACGAACTGTTGCCTTTGTAGCGTACGCCCACGCTGTCAAACCGCGTCCCGTTGACAAACGCCGTAGCAAGCAGGCGGGACTCCGGATTCACGGTCTTCAGCGAGTCTAATTTCCAGTCCCAGTCCTTGTGCGGTATTTCGATACGAATTTCCTGGATGCCTTTGCCGTAAATGTCCTGCGCCGAGGTGGGCAAAGATGTACCCAACTGCACGGCCAAGGCCGCCAGGAGGGTAAAAAACAGTGGTTTGCTCATAAATCAGTTTTGTTGTGGCCTGTGAGGGAGATTATTTATTCAGGTCACTAAGTTTCACTTTATAAGGGCTGTTAACGTACATACGCGGGGCAAACGATACGGTACCCGCGTTTTCGGCCAACATATAGTAGTCCAATATGGCATCTGCGTTCGGGGCTTCGATGGTCGCGGAGAACATTTTGGAGCCGGACGTAAGGCTGGCAGAGGCTTCTTCGGACATGACGGCAGACTTGTAAGCCTGGTTGTCGGCAAAGCGGTAGTAGATAAAAAGGCGTTTGGGGAAACGATCGGCTTTGGCTGTGATGCGAAAGGTGTTGACGCGCTGGTTCTCAAATTTTCCGCGGCCTTGCACGGAAATATCGCTGACGGCGGACGGGAGCGCTGTCAGTTCAGGGTGCGATTTGAGGAACTTGGAGCGCTTGGACATGAGCTCGCCGATACCAGGGATTTTGCTTTTGCTGCCCGTGGTGGCCTTTAGGCTGTTCTCAAAATCTTCCATGCTATACTGCTTGTGTTTGTCGTCGCTGAATGGTACCACGATGAGGGCGCGGAGTTCCTTGGCGCGTTTCTCGTATTCATTGCTGGCGAAGTAGTCGTCGTTGATTTGGCGTACGTGCGAGAGGTAAATTTTGCGGTACAGCGGATCAAGGAGTAGCTGCTTGGCGAGGGGTTTTAGCGTGTTGTTGGCGTGCAAGAGCGGGTCGAGGCGCTGGAGGCTGCGCACATCGAGGTCGCTGCCAGCGCCCGTATTTTTCAGGCTGCCGAAGGCCAGGTTGAGGTCCCAGTGTACGGGTTGGAAGCGGCCGTGGTTGTCTTGGTACAGGTAGTAGTTGACGCTACGGGCACCGGAGTAGCTGCTCAGGTTGACCATGACGTTGTTCAGCGCGAGCATCCACAGGGTGCGGTCCACGTCCAGCACCGACTCGATCTTGGCCGGTTCGCTGGTGAGCACTCGGGTAAGTTCTTGCAGGTCGAGCCAGCCGCGGTCGGATTTCATTTCAAAGTTTTGGCGGTAGCAGTCCACGCTTTCTTCGTACTCCAAGGAGCCGAAGATGTTTTGCTTGCAAGTGGCGGGCACGCCTTCGGGCTTGTAGTCCACGCCAGCCTTGAACAGGGGCCGGTCGTCGGATCCGTAGTTGGTGCGCAGAAACTGGCCTTCTACACTTTCCAAGTTGATGAACACGCCCACGTACTCATCGTTGACGTACAGTTTGGTGTAGGATGCCTGGGGCGAGGGCATGTAGTTCGATGCAATTTCATGGAACAAAACCTCACGCACGAGGCTGGGGTCGCGCAGGGCCGATGAGAGTTTTACGGAGGTATTGCCCTGGTGGTTTTGTTCGCGGGTTTTGTGGTTCAGTTTTATCTGAAACGGGTTGCGCTTCATGCCTGTCTGGTAGGAGTTGTTGCCCCGGAAGCGCACGCCCACGCCTTCGTAGGCTACGCCGTCAATATTGATGGTGCCGGTCATCATGCCTTCGCCGTACAGGCGCATGGAGTCGAGTGCGTCGTTCCAGTTTTTGGCGGGCAGGGTCAGGCGCATCTCACCCACGGTCTTTTTGTCAAAAAAAGCACGCACGGGTTTGTTGCCTTGGGCGAAAAGGGAGAGCGGGAGAAAGATAATCAGGATATGAAGCAATTGTTTCATGGCAAACTGCTGAGAAGGTTGAAAAAAATACATGATGTAAAAACGGGTGCAATGATACGGGTTTCACAAAATTTCCTCGAATTCTGTTTCGGCTACGACAGGAAATGCCCGAGCATCGGCAGCGGTGCGGCTGCCGTGCATATCGGCCATACGCGCCAGCACGGACTCGATCAGGATAGCATCCGCCCAGCGGCGAACGGTATCGAGGTCACCAAATCGGTCGTCGGCTCCCAACTTGTAGGTTTGCTCGTAGCCCGCATTCTCAAACTTGACGGAAACACGGCCGTCCGCTTTGAACACGGAAATTTTCAAGGTGGGGTGGGGGATGGTTCCGATGATGCGCATTCAAAAACGGGTGTGGTTTTTTCTATACTTCGCGCTGCGAGGCTTTGTGCATGGCCTTCAGCCTACTATTTTGATTAGCAGCGCTCAGTATGACAAAAGCGGTTTCGCACCTTGCGGTGCGAGGTATATCAATGGCCTAAGGCTTGGGCTGGCAGGTTTTCGCGTTGTCCGCCAACGGGGCTGTAGGCTACTTTCAGCCCCGAACCACCGCCGCTGTTGAAATACAACAGGCGCAACTGGTGCCAGCCCTGCTGGAGGTAGGCATGGCCGATTTTTTCCACCATGCCGTGATCGCCGTCGTTGTCCACCACCGTGATGCCGTCGAGGTCGAGTTGGCTGCCGTCGTCGGATTCGAGGTAAAACTGGTAGCCCCGGGTTTCGGGCACGAACAGGTAGCCCTTCCAGATCATGCCACATTTGTCCGCGATGCACAACGAGTCAAGGCTGAAGCCCGCCGCCGTTCCGCGTTTCAAGACGGGGGCGTACTGCAGGGTTTGGGTGGCGTATTGGGCAGATTGCACCACTTCTGTGCTCAGTCCGGGCTGGGGCTGGCGGTACATGGACAAACTGGGCATGAACGGGTGGATTTCCACGGCCGCAGTGTCCACTCGACTGGCCATGAGGCCGATTTTGAACGCACGGGCGCGGACGGTTCGGGCTTCGGTCAGCAGGATCGGTTGGGCGTATGCGGGCGATTTGTCGGTGGGCGGAAGGCCGTCCACCGTGTACCGAATAATGGCATCGGGTGTAGGGCACGATATGGACACGGAAGGGCGCAGGGTTTGCGGGTCGTACTGGACTTTGATATCCGGTCGGGCCACATAAGCCCCGAAGTTGGCGATTTTTATGGAAAAACCGTGCGGCGATTTCAGGGCGGAAGCATCGAACGGCGGCAGGTAAATCGTGGTCGTGTTGCCCACGGCCTCGGAGCGCAGGCGCTGTTTGGTGGCCAGCAGTGTCACCTCGGTGTTGTTGGGCACCGACACGTCGCGCAACACGACGCGGAGGTCGGCGGGGTACTTGGGCAGGGTGGCGTACAGGGTGTTAGTCTTACTATTATAGGTGTAAAAAACCTCCTTGACGGCAAAGCCGGGGTCTGGGTTTACGGTTTGTTTCACCAACAAATCGCCCTTGGACGGGTCGTGTTTGTAGTTTCGGTTGCCTTCGCTCCATTGGTTGGGGATGCGCCAACGGCGGGTACCGTAGATGGCTTCGCCGTTCACGTCGAGCCATTTGCCGATCTCTAACAGGCGCTCCTGCATGATGGGCGGGATTTTTCCGTAGGCATCAGGGCCGATGTCGAGCAGAAAATTGCCTCCGCGCGAAACCTTGTCGAGCAGGTGGAGCACGAGTGTTTGGGCCGAGTTGTAATCGCCCGCATCCTCGGCGCGGTTGTAGCCGTATGAGTGGCCCATGCCGCGGCTTTCCTCCCAAGTGTGGTCTTCAAAGTCGAGGTCTGGCTGGTACTCCGGGGTGTAAATCCCGGCGTGCTTGAAGCGGGTTCCGCTGCCCCAACGGTCGTTCGAGACCACGCGGTCGTGTACGGGGCTTTGGCTGTACAACCAGGAAAGAAACTGCTGCGAGCGCCAGGTGTCGGCCGTTTCTTCCCAGTCGCCGTCCGACCAGAGCACCCACGGCTGGTAGCGGGTCACGAGGTCGTGCAGTTGTGGCAGCGCATGCTCGTAGGCATATCGGTTGTGGTCTGTTTTCCACAGCGGGTTGTACCATTCGTACAGCGAGTAGTACAGGCCGGGTTTGACGTTGGTTTTGTTGAGCGCGGCGAACAGGTCGCCCACGAGGTCGCGGCGTGGGCCGGTGGTCGCGGCGTTCCAGGGGAATCCCCAAGTCCTGTCGGCATGGGCGCTTGGCCAGAGGCAAAACCCGTCGTGATGTTTGGAAGTAAGCACAACGTAGCGGGCACCGGCTTTTTCAAACAGTTTGGCCCATTCGTCCGGCTCGAACAGGGCACAACGGAAATCGCTCGCCAGATCGTAGTAGCTGCGGTTGTCGTAGTTGCGCTGGTGGTATTCGCGCACCTTGCCCTCGTGGGCGTTGTTTTCCAAGGAATGCTGATACCATTCGGCGTAGTTGCCTTTGGCTGTGTAGCCGGGTACCGAGTACACGCCCCAGTGGATGAAAACGCCGAACTTGGCATCCTGCCACCATTCGGGCGTGGGGCGGGAGTCGAGCGAGGCCCAGTTGGGCTGATAGGTTTGGGAAAAAGCAGTGGTGCCGGAAGCGGCGAGCAGTAGCAGTAGGATGAGTCGGCGCATGGAAAAAAGATCGGTTTGATTTTGGACAAATGTAAAGCGGGATTTGAAGGCGGAAAGAAAAAAATATGCTCCGGCTCCGGCTACCCTCCATCAAGGCAGTGTTCGGCCAGCCACTCTTTGTTCGCCAACGGCTGTGTTTGGCGGGTTTTTTCCAACAAAATGAGGCGCTGCCGCTCGTGTTTTTCCGTGGAGACCCTTCCTTGGCGCTCCCGCCACGCATGCACCTGGCGCAGCAGGCGCAGGAAGTTCAGGTTGGCTGTTTTGCCGAAGGCAGACAGGCTGCGGTTGCGCCGCAAAAGTTGTTTGGTCGCTTCCAGAAGGGAGAACAGGGCTTCCGTTTCGCCGAGCAGGTAGTAGCTTTTCAGTTGCGCGATCTTGGCTCCGAGGTGGTAGGTGAAATCGGTGAACTCCACGTTTTGCAGGGTCTGGAGCGTAGCGGCGAAGTCCTTTTTTTCAAAATAAAGTGCCGCCAGGTTGTAGGCAAAGGCGTTGTCGCGCTCGGCGGGCGGCAAGCGGTCGCGGTAGTCGTGGAGGAACTGCTCCGTCCAGTCGAACGCGCCGCAGCGTAGCCCCGTGGTGGTGATGTTTTTGTACGTCCACTGCGAAAGCCGCCCCTGGCGCAGCAAAATATCGCGGTTCAGCAGGGATTTGTACAGTGCCAAGGCCTGTGGGTAAGCACCGCTCTGGCCGTCGTTGATGCAGCGAATGCAGTAGTTCAGCGCGTACTGGTACAGCGCAGCCAGTTCTTCCAGCCCAAAAACGGCGTAATGCTCGTCCAGTTCGGCCTGGAGTATGTCGAACGTGTTGGGGGCGGGGCGTTCCAGCAGGTCGAGTGCAGCGAGGTGTACACGGACGGCGGGCAGGCTGGCCAGCATCGGTTCTTCTGCGCACCACTGCCGAATGGCTGGTAGCCACCGCGGGCGCTCGTCTGAGCGCAAAACGGCCAGCCCGTGCCGGCTTAGCATAGCCCCTCCAAGGCGCAATTTTTCTATAATGAAGGCAATATCTACCGATTCTGCCTGGCGTTTCAGGTGCTCACCGGCTACACGGCGGGCGCGACGACTGTCGAGCGCCTCGGCGGCTTCCCACCAGTTCATTTCGAGAAATTGCCAGCGGGCAGTGCGGTCTGGACGGCGGTCAAGCAAGGTGCGGCTTTTGGCCAAAACGCCTGCAACCTGGGCATCGAGGTTGCGGGCCAAAAGGGCTTCGGTGGCGGCAAGGTGGCGCTCCACGGGCTGCTCGTACTGCACAGTATAGGCCAAAAAACCGAGCAGGAGGTCATACAAGTCGGAAACCAGGTTGTTGATTTTGAACTCGTCGTACACCGAATCGGTGCCGAACAGGTGCGCGTACACCCGGCGTTTGTCCAAGGCATCAGCGGAAAAGGCTGGTGCGTGGGCCAATACATGGTCGGCCAGTGCCCGCAGCCCGGCGTGCTTGTTGAAAAAATCCGAGTGGACGTACTCGCGCCACCAGGTGCGTTCGCGGGTAGTGAGCGCCCGAATCGTGTCGAGCAGTTTGGTCTTGCGCATGGAAAATCGACTTAGGCGGCAAATGTAGTTGTTTGAAAAAATCTATAATTGCCAAAAAGTGTAGTTGTTTGCCCTTCAATTGCCACGGTACTTTTGTCCCGTCAACGTTTATCCACTATTTCTACCTGTTAACTTTCCCACTATGAAACGTCTTTACTCGTCTTTTCTCCGATTTCGGTGCGGAGTTCTCGCCTTTGCACTGGTATTTTTCCAACAAGCCGGTAGCGGCCAAACCTCTTGTTTCTCCTTAGGCATACCCACCGTGGCAGGCGGGCAAAGCGACATCGTAACCGTACCCGTGACGGTTCAGAATTTTCAGGACATACTCTCCCTGGGCCTTGAATTGTCGTGGCCCGCAACCGACCTGGAGTTTGCTTCGCCCCTGACGTTTGGAGCCAACCCGCTTGGGCTGACCGCGGCCAATTTCAATACGAACACCCCCGGCCTGCTCAAATTCACTTTTTTTGATCAAAACGGACTCGGCATTGACCTGCCCGATGGTTCGGTGATCTTCAATATCCGCTTGCGGATAAAAACCTTTGAGGCCAAGTTCGTCCCGATTCGACTTGAAAATGACCCGTCGGGCATCATACCGGAAGTTGTTTCCGAGCCTGGCGGTATCCTGTCCGTTCCGCTGCGCGGCGGCGGTGTGTACGCTAACATGCCTCCGGCGGCACCGCCCATTGTCGAAACCATCTGCACCACCGTGTCCACGAGCGACTGCCAGAACCCGACGGGCAGCATAACGATCACGGTAACAGGTGGAACATCGCCGTACGTATATCAGTGGGGCGCTACCAACGGGGTACAATTTTCAACGACCCAAAACCTGACAGACCTGCCCTACGGATTTTACTATCTCACTGTTACCGATGCCGTTGGCGCGACGGCACAAGCCAGCGTCTTCATCGCCTCCGAAGAAATTCCACTCGCGCTCAGCGGCCAGGTGCAAAACACCTCGTGCTCCGGCGACGACGGGTGCATCAACCTGACCCCCAGCACCAGCCAATGGCCGGTGTCGTTTGCTTGGTCCACCACCAACATGAGTCAAAATCACTGCAGCCTTGCCCCCGGCACCTACACCGTCACGGCCACCGATGCGGGCGGATGCTCGGTAACCAAAAGTTTTGAAGTGGTAGCAGACGGGGTTTTGGCCATCAATATGTTTGTTTCGCCTGCGAATTGTGCCAACGGCCAATTCGGCAGCGCCGTGGCCCTGCCCCAAAACGGCGCGCCGCCGTACCAGTACCTTTGGTCAAACAACACTGTTGGTCAGTTGAACCAGGCACTCAATTCGGGGCCGCACACGATCACTGTCACCGACAGCGAAGGCTGCTCGGCTGTGAAAACAATTATTGTCAGCGATGCAGCGACACAGGCGTGGGGACTGGATTTGTTTCCCCACTGCCTGGCCGTCAACGAGGGCAATATGGTGTTGTATTCTTGGAATTCTGCCGCGCTCCGATACCCCGTGACTGTGGAATGGGGCAACGGCACCACCGTGATTGCGCCCTCGGCAGGCGATACGCTGGCCATTTTGGCCGACGTGCCTTCCGGGCTGTACACCGCTTTGGTGACCGATTCGATCGGTTGCGCCCTGCGGATCGAAACCGCCCTCAACTGCCTGGGGTCAGCACCACCAGACTCGGCGGCTCTGATCTGGCCGGGCGATGCCGACAACAACAGCGCCGTGAACCACCACGACCTGCTGTACCTCGGGTTGGCTTACGGCCAATCCGGCCCAACACGCCCAGCCGCTACCAACGACTGGACGGGTCAGCCTGCGCCCGATTGGCCGCAGAACACCCCAGGGCGGGTCGTGAATTTCAAGAATATGGATACCAATGGTGACGGCACGGTGAGTGCCGCCGACACCGTGGCCATTGCCGCCAACTGGGGCCGCGTGGTGGATCCGCTGGCCGATGCCCCGTTTGCTGCACCTGCCGACGTGCCCGGTACGGCTGGCCCTGCGCTGAACCTGCCCGCCGATACGCTGTATGCCGGTCAAACGACTTTCATCCCGGTCGTGCTTGGTAGCCTCGCCACGCCCGCCGATGATCTCCACGGCCTTGCGTTCAGCATTTCGTACAACCCCAAGATTTTGCAGCCGCTGTACTTCGAACCGATGGCATCCTGGTTTGGCGACCCGGCGGACGGGCTGCTGTGCCTGCAGCGGCATTTCCCCGGCCAAAATCGAATAGACGTGGCCCTTTCCCGAACAGACGGGATACCTGTCAGCGGCTATGGCATCATCGGCAAAATGTTCATCATCATCGAGGACGACATCTTTTTCAAAAAAGACCTCGGTGAGCCGGAATCGGAAAACGAAGCAACCATAACTACACGGCTTTTTGCCCGAAATATCCGCGGATTGGCCCCAAGCAATACCCCGTTCGGCCTGCCTGCATTGGAGTCCCGGTTGGTCATTTCCCAAACCGTTGGAACGGAACCGGAACTACTCGTCTCACACGGCATTGTCTTGTGGCCCAATCCGGCCGCACACGAGGCGACTATCACTTGCCCCGATGCGTTCCTGCGATCCGTGACGGTGACGGACATGGCCAGTCGGCTGAAGTACCGCGCTGCTGACTTGGCAGACTACACGGTGACCATTCCTGTTCAGACGTGGGCACCCGGCACCTACCTGGTGCAGGCGCAAACGACGGAGGGCGTGTTCACCCGGTTGCTTGTAATTGTAAACTGAATATACTTCGTGCTGCGAGGTTTTGTGCGTGGCCTTCGGCCTACTATTTTGATTAGCAGCGCTCAGTATGATAAAAGCGGCTTCGCACCTTGCGGTGCGAGGTATAATTACTCACAAAAAAATTCTTACATCATGAAATTCATCTTTCCGCTCTGCCTCGGCCTCCTTTGGGCCGCCGCCCTTTCCGCCCAATGCTCGCCGGATGTAACGCCGCCTTTGTTGGTGCCGAAAACCAATTATTCCGTCGCGCTCGGCGGGCCAAACTGCACCGCCGTGATTCGACCGGCCTACTTGTTGGAGTCGTTCAGCGACAACTGCTCCGTCAACGGGGATATTCAACTCGGTTTTCGGCGACTGGGTACGGGCTACGGTTTCCCGTTTCCGCCTACCAGCCAAGAGATGGCCCTGACACCGACGGACCTACCTGGCCCGGTGCTGATAGAAGTGTGGGCGAAGGATAAAGCGGGCAATACGGCCTTATCGTTCGTGCAGGTGGGCTTGCAAAACCCTACGGGATGCACATTTTCACTGCTGCCAGATGCTGTTCGAACAGCCATAGGGGAAGTGAATTGGATGGTGGTGACGCAATCGTCGGCTGGGTCGGACACCGTATTTACAATCAACAATCAGGCAACATTTCCGCAAGAACTGTTTGACAGCCCCAATCAGGACAACATCGTCACTGTCTGGCCAGCCAAGGACGACGACCCGTTAAACGGTGTCAGCACGTTCGACCTCGTTATGATTATTAGGCACTACCTGGGCGTGCAGACCTTTGTGCATACCGTGCAGGCCATTGCGGCTGACATTGACCGGAACAATCTGGTGACACCAAACGATTTTTCTGAACTTCGAAAACTGATCCTCGGCATTTACTCCGAATTTCCTGACAACGTTTCGTGGAGATTTATTTCCGGCGACTACAATTTTCCACTGCCCACCAACCCCATCGCAGGGCCGATACCGGAATCCGTGACGTTTGATCGGCACCGGATAAGCCCTTTGCCCGACTTTGTCGCTGTGAAGGTTGGAGACGTAAACGGCAACGCCGTTACCAGTACACTGGTTGGGGTCGAAGACCGCGCCAACGCTGCACTCAGCCTTCCGGATATGCGCATGGAGCCAGGCCAGCGGGTCAGTGTGCCGGTTCGCCTGTCCGAATTTGGGCAATTAGAAGGCCTGCAGGGGGTGTTTACGTTCGATCCGACTGTGATGGACGTTGCGGCGTTGCGGCCCGGCTCGTTGCCGGGTTTTTCTTCTGAAAACTATTTCCAGCGGGAGCCGGGCGTGCTTGCGCTGAGTTGGGCGATGCCCACATTGGGGCCGATTCCATCGGGCGAGCCGATGTTCTTTTTGGAAATAACCGCCCATAAGCCGCTTGTTTTGAGTGAAGCGCTCTGGCTCCGGCCCGGCAGGTTGCGTGCCGAGGCGTATGACATGACAGGCCGCATTGCCGATCTTGATTTGCGTTTCGACCCGTTGCCACTGCCGAAAACCGACGAAATTTTACCCGCATACCCGAACCCGACAACGGGCGATTTTTTCGTGCCGGTTCGCCTGGCTACGGACGGACAGACTACGATCGAGGTGTTTGATACACAAGGGCGACTGGTGTATTCCAAAGGGAATGACCTTCCCGCTGGTGAGCATCGGCTGCGGGTGCCGGCAGGGGATTGGAACGCCGTCGGGGTTTATTGGTACCGTATCACGGCGGGGGCTGTTACAGCCGAGCATGGCCGGATACAGGTTGGCCACAAATAGAAATCCCTCGCTGATTGCAGCGAGGGACTCTAACCCAAACAAATAAACACAAAAACTACTTGGTGCAATGTTAAGGCGACTTTTGGGGCTGTGACAAATTTACGCCCGCTTTTTTTCAGGAATTTTGAAAAAATCTTGGAAGTCAGCATGGCCCATGAAATTAAGATTGACCAATTGCCCGATAAACCGATGATTGCTCGGAGGCAAAAGCCCAACTGTATTTTTTTTTAGCGAAAAGAATCGGTTGGGCTACCTTCGCTCCATGCGTTTCGTACGATTTTTCTTGGCACTGTCGCTCACTGTGGGCTTGGTCTGGCTCCTACAAGCACCCCTGCGTTTTGGCTCCGTTTCCCTGCCCGTGCTCGGCGATTTTTTCAACCCGTTCACGGGATTCTGGCAAAATGCCGAACCGACTACCGGTTTTTCTGCCCAAAACCTGCAACTGCCTGGCCTGAAGGGTAGGGTAGAGGTGGTGTACGACGACCTGCTCGTGCCGCACATATTTGCCGAAAACACCGAGGATGCCTTGCGGGTGCAAGGTTTTGTGACAGCCCGCCACCGCTTGTGGCAAATGGATATCGCCACGCGCAAAGCTTCGGGTCGCTTGTCAGAAGTGCTGGGCGAGCGAACGCTCGAAATGGATCGGCTGGCTCGGCGACGGGGCATGGTCTTCGCTGCTGAAAATGCCTTGCGAGGCTGGGGAAAATCGCCCGAAGACATGCGCCTGCTGGATGCCTATTGCGCGGGCGTGAACGCCTATGTCGCCCAACTCAAGCCAGCCGACTACCCTCTGGAGTTCAAACTGCTCGGCTACAAGCCCGAACCGTGGTCGCCCCTGAGAACGGCCCTGCTCGTGGAGGCAATGGCCGAAACGCTCTGCTCCGGCGAAAACGACCTGCCCGCCACCAATGCCCTTTATTTTTTTGGCCGCGACACATTCGACTACCTGTACCCGGCCTGGAACCCCAAACAGCGCCCTATAGTGCCCGATACCGGTCAGTGGGCAGGGGTGCGACCCGTTGTCAAACCCGAAATGGCCAAGTACGGCGGCATCGAAACGGACCGGCCAAGCCCCGGACGATCGGTGCAGGGAGAGCCTCTCGACTACATCCTCGGCTCCAACAACTGGGCGGTGGACGGCTCAAAGACAGCCTCAGGCCACCCGATCCTGTGCAATGACCCCCACTTGACCCTGACGCTGCCGTCCATTTGGTTTCAACTGCAAATACACACACCGGAGATGAACTGCTACGGTGTGTCCTTGCAGGGAATGCCCGGCATCATCATCGGTTTCAACGAGAACACGGCCTGGGGCGTGACGAATGTGGGGCACGACGTGTCGGACTGGTACCGCATCCAGTGGACCGATGCCGCCCGTACCCGTTACCGGCTTGACGGCGAGGAGCGCAAGGCCGACATCCGAATTGAAGAAATCAAGGTCAAGGGCAAAGAGACCCTGCTTGACACGGTGCGCTATACGGTATGGGGGCCGGTAACCCACGATTTTGACCCGGAACACCCTTTGCGCGACTGTGCGTTGCGTTGGGCAACGCACGACCAGCCCAGTCCCGACGAGTTGAAAGCCTTGTTGCTGCTTGACTCCGGCAAATCCTACTCAGACTACCGCACGGCCTTGCGCGGCTACGAATGCCCGGCCCAAAACTTTGTGTTTGCCACCCGAACGGGCGAAATCGCGATTACCGTGCAAGGGCGGTTGCCCGTTCGGGCACGGGAACAGGGGCGTTTTGTGCTCGACGGAAGTAAACAGGCCAGTGCCTGGGGTGGGTTTATTCCGATGGATCAGGTTCCGGCCTTGCGCAACCCCGCTCGCGGCTTTGTTTTTTCCGCCAACCAACACTCCACGCCGCCAACCTACCCGTACTACTACCTTTCTTTTGAGTTCGATGCCAGTCGCGGGCGGCGCATCTACGACCGGCTTTCAGCCCTAAAAGACGCAACACGTGACAGCATGAAAACCATCCAGTTGGACAATTTCAGTCAGCGTGCAGCCGATGCCTTGCCCGTGATGCTCCGATTGCTCGACCGGAGCCGTCTCGACGCAGAAGGCCAGAAAATGGCTGAGGAACTGGCTGTGTGGAATTTTCGCTACGATGCCAACTCTACAGCAGCACCACTGTACACCATCTGGTTCGACTCCTGCTACCTGCGCACCTGGGACGAAATGACTGCCTTGCGCGACAAGGGCACCAGTGTAATGGCACCCGAGCGCTGGCGATTCATCGAACTGCTCGAAACAGACACGGCGAGCATTTTTTTCGATTGCCTCGACACGCCTCGGCGCGAATCGGCTGCTGATGTGGTGAACGAAACGTTTGCCAAAATGCAGCGCTATTTTCGGGAAAACCCCAATGAGCGGGTGCCTTGGGGAAAGTTTCGGCCTTTTGCCGTGCGGCATATTGCGCAAATTGATGCCTTCAGCCGCTTGGACTTGGAGATGGGCGGCCACGGGTCGGCCCCGAATGCTATTTCCCGCAGCAACGGCCCGTCGTGGCGTATGATCGTGGAACTTGGCGAAGAAATGGAGGCTATTGGTGTCTACCCCGGCGGGCAGTCAGGCAATCCCGGCAGCAGCTATTACGACAATATGGTGGACGCTTGGGCCGCCGGCAAGTACTACGATCTTTTGTTTTTGAAAAAACCGGATGCCGCACCTGCCGAGCGGGTGTTGGCCCGACAACAATTTTTGCCAAAATGAGGAATACCCTTTTTGTAGTCGTATTTGTATTTGCCGCTGGGCAGATTTGCCACGTTGGCTTGCCTTGGTGGGGGGTGGTGGTGCCCATCGGTGCAGTAGCGGGTTGGCTGTTTCCTTTACAGCCATGGCGCAGTTGGCTGGCCGGGTTTCTCGGCGGCTTCCTGTTGTGGGCGGCTTATGCTTTGATTTTGGATATATCAAATGACGGCATACTATCGGCCCGTATCGGAAAACTGTTTATGGGCCTGCCCCGATGGGGTGTTCTGGCGCTGACCGGACTGCTGGGCGGGTTGCTCGCGGGCTTTGGTAGTTTGACCGGCAATTTAGCACGGGCAGCATTCCAGAAAAAATAGTTGCAAAAAAAAAATGCTGCGATACGTTTTGGAATTCAGGAGTGAAACCTATTTTTGCCCACTCAAACAAGAATAATCGCAGTCCCTAAGCCCTTGGGACATAGCAACGTTCTAATCCAACCAATTTTCAAGTATGGACAAAACCGGTCGTATGTGCTTACGGCCGGTTTTTGTTTTTTTGTCCGCTCATCGCTCGGTTACAGCCTGTTCTTGTCAATTAGCACCAACAGCTCGTCGCGGTAATTTTTGCCGATAGGCAGTAATTTGGGTTTATCCTTTTCCTGCACTTCCACCATGTTCCCTTCGATGGCCAAAATCTTGTCCATGGCTACGATGTAGGATCGGTGGATGCGCTTGAAGCGCCCTTGCGGGAGTTTTTCCTCCAAACTTTTCATGGTTTGCAAGGTGATGACGCGGCTGGTCTTGAGCCGGATGATTACGTAGTCCTTCAATCCTTCGATGTACAGGATGTCCTCGAAATTGACCTTGACGAGTTTTTTGTCGGCCTTGACGAAGAAAAACTCCGACGACTCCAGGGCTTGGCCAGTGGTGCTGCTCATCAGGTCGGACTGGTCCATTGCTTTGTTTACGGCCTTCATAAACCGCTCCAACGAGATAGGCTTGAGCAGGTAGTCAAGCGCGTTTAGGTCAAAGCCCTGAATGGCATAGTTGGCGTAGGCCGTGGTAAACACGATCATGGGCGGCTTGGTGAGTGTTTTGACAAAATCAATGCCCGTGAGTTGGGGCATCTGAATGTCGAGGAACATGAGGTCAATCTCGTTGTGTTTGAGTGCGTCGTTGGCCTCGAGGGCATTGGAGCACCGCTTGACGAGGCGCAGTTCGGGCATTTGCTCAATGTAGGTTTCCAGCACGTCAAGCGCGAGTGGTTCGTCGTCAACAATAAGTACGTTCAGCATAGGGTACGGTGTTTGGAAAGAACAATACGGGCAGTTTCAAATGGTCGCTCCAAGGTAGTTGTACGGATTAGACTTGAGCAAGTTTTTGGGGCTTCGTTTTTTTTAATTCAATTGCAGGAGCAAGGTCGCGCTGAACCGGTGTGGTTCGTCTTCAAGCGAAAGCGTGTGTTTTTCGGGGTACAGGATTTTCAGCCGCTGCCGCACGTTTGTGAGGCCGATTCCGCCGCTGCGCGGGTGTTCTTGTCGCGGCAGGCGTTCTGCTTTGCTGTTTTCGGCCACGAACTCAAGGTCGTCGCCCTGCACGCGCAGTTTCAGGTGTACGTACCCGCCGCCTTGAACGTGGTGGTTCAGGCCGTGCTTGAAGCTGTTTTCCAAAAAAGGCACGAACAGCAGCGGCGCGATGAGTTGGTCGCTGACAAAGCCCTCGGTCGTGAACTGGATATCGGCCCCCTTTGGCTGGCGCAGGCGCTCCAAATCGAGGTAGTTGTGTACATATTGGATTTCTTTGCTCAACAAGACCTGTTTTTCGTTGCATTCGTACAGCATGTAGCGCATGATCTCGGACAGTTTGAGTACGATTTCCGGGGCTTTGTCGCTCTTTTTCAGCGTCAGGGCGTACAGGTTGTTGAGCGTGTTGAACAGGAAGTGCGGGTTGATCTGGCTTTTCAAAAAACGGAGTTCCGACTGGATGGTCTGGGTTTGTAGCGTCTGTTTTTCCCGCTGGTAGCGCCACCAGTCGGTGAGTACGCGCAACAGGGTGGACAGCATCAGCACAAAAAAACTGCCGAGGTAAAGCGATTCCTGCACGTCCACGAGGCTTTTCTGCATGGTCGGCATCCCGGAAAATTTCAGGTACAGCACCAGTACCTTGATCGGGGTCACCACGACGCAGGCGGCCAGCACTAAACCGAGGTACAGGAGCACATTCCGGGCCAAGTAGTTGGGGATCAGGTAGAGGAGGTTGAAGTAGACCAATACCGCAAAAAAGAACAGGCTAATTGCCTCGTTGCCGAGCACAAACCACATGTCATGGTTCTGCTCATAACCGAGCCAGACCATCAGTCCGAAGAGCGTCAGCCAGAACAGGGCGTGGTACACTGGCCGGAGTGTGAGCAGGTTGTACAGCTGATCTATGAGTCGTTGGGCTTTCATGCCGAAGTATACCTCGCACCGCAAGGTGCGAAGCCGCTTTTGTCATACTGAGCGCTGCTAATCAAACATAGTAGGCCGAAGGCCATGCACAAAACCTCGCAGCGCGAAGTATAAATGTGGTGCAAAGGTGCCGAGGTGTCGGCAAAACTGCGCGAAGGAAAGAAAAGCCTGCCCGAGCGTACCAAAATTTAGATCAATCCAGAAGACCAAGGGATGAATATTCGCATGCTGCCGAGATGAATTCGGGTTTTGAACATACCTTTGCACGCCCTAAAAAAACACTCACAAACAGCCAATTGCCATCAGCCCAGAACATGGTCTACATCACCCGTATCGAACGCTTCAACGCCGCCCACAAGCTTTGGGTGGACGAGTGGTCGGAAGAACAAAACCATGCCGTTTTCGGCAAGTGCTCCAACAAAAACTGGCACGGCCACAACTACAACCTCCACGTGACGGTCAAGGGCATGCCCGACCCGGTCACCGGCTTCATCATTGATGTCAAACACCTCAGCGTTATCATCAAGGAACAAGTCGTGGATCACCTCGACCACAGCAACCTCAACCTCGACGTGGAATTCATCCCAAAGGGCATGCAACCAACCACCGAGAACCTTGTTATTCTGGTCTGGCAGCGCCTTGAAGCGGCACTTCAGGGTTTTCCCTGCCACCTGCACGCCATCAAACTCTGGGAAACCGACACCATTTACGCAGAATACTACGGTGGGATGTAACCGGATTCTCCGCCCCATAACCGCCAGATTTTCTGCCCAAAAATCTTCCCATGTCGTCCATCAACACTGATCAGTTGCGCTTGCATTTCACGTCCATTCTCAACGAGATCGGTGAGCAGCCCGACCGCGAAGGCTTGCTCAAAACCCCCGACCGCGCAGCCAAAGCCATTCAATTTCTTACCCAAGGCTACCACCAAGACCCTGTGGCCATTTTGCGCTCGGCCATGTTCCGTGAAGATTACAGCGAAATGGTTTTGGTAAAAGACATCGAGGTGTACTCTTTGTGTGAGCACCATTTGCTGCCGTTTTTCGGCAAGGCGCACGTGGCCTACATCCCGAACGGCCACATCGTCGGGCTGAGCAAGATACCCCGGGTGGTGGACGTGTTCGCCCGGCGTTTGCAAGTGCAGGAGCGCCTGACTCTCGAGATACGCGATGTGATTCAGGACACGCTCAAGCCTCTCGGCGTGGCCGTGATCGTGGAAGCGAAGCACCTGTGCATGATGATGCGCGGCGTGCAAAAGCAAAACAGTGTGACGACCACCTCGGCCTTTACGGGTGAGTTCCGAAACGCCGAAACGCGCGGCGAATTCCTCCGCTTGGTCAGCGCATCCCTTCACTAAAGACTTCCGAACGATGCCAGACAGCAACCATTCTTCTTCGACCACTTCACTCGCTCGAATACTGTTTGGCACGGCTCCTCACCTCGCCCTGATCGCCTGTGCAGCCATGTGGACGGCAGTGGTTCGCCATGACCCGTTTTTCTGGGACACCGTGCAGTTGGGCAGCAAGCATGCGCATTTTTTTTATGAAAACGACCTGCGCTGGGCGCTCCTACCCACCGAAATTGACAGCGGGCACCCACCGGTTTTCGGATACATCCTCGCTGTTTTGTGGACTGTTTGCGGGAAAACGCTGGCTGTCGGGCACTGGGCTATCTTTCCGTTTTTGGTTGGAATCGCGCTCTTGCTGTATCGTTTCGGCCAGCAAATCGGCCCCGACGGCTGGGGCTGGGCGTTGCCTGTTTTGGTCTTCGCCGACCCGGTCATGGCTGGTCAAAGCGCCCTTGTGGGGCCTGATATCCCGCTGGTGTTTTTCTTTTTACTGGCGGTTTTTGCCCTGCTGAACGGGCGACGGTTTTTGGCGGTTTTAGCCGTACTCGGCCTATGCGCCATCAGCATGCGGGGTATGATGACCGCCGCTGCGCTGTTTGTCTGGCAAGTGGCGGTACATTGGCCCAAAAGCCTGCAGCCGCGAGCGATCCTGCGCACGGGCTTGCTCTTCCTGCCGGGTGTGGCTTTTGCCGCTATTTTTTTGTGGTGGCACCATCGGGCAGCTGGCTGGACGGGCTACCACCCCGATTCGCCATGGGCTGCCACTTTTCAGCCGGTGGACGGCAGTGGCTTTTTGCGCAACGTTCTTGTGCTGGGCTGGCGCTGGCTCGACTTTGGCCGCGTTTTCGTGTGGCTGGCGTTGGGCCTTTTGGTTTTCCGGGGAGGCCTGTCGCGAGGCGAAAAAAACTGGAGGCCTTTTGTCCTGCTGCTCATGGCGCTCGTTTTGTTTCTCAGTCCATCGGCCTTGTTGTGCCAGAACGTTTCAGCGCACCGCTATTTTTTACCCGCGTTTGTAGCCCTACACTTGTTGGTTTTTCACTTGCTGAGCCGTGTTTCATGGGGCTGTTGGCAAAAAAAAGCGCTGCTCGTTGGTTGGTTTGTTGGGCTTGGTGCAGGCAATTTTTGGATATATCCGCCTGGCATCGCGATGGGCTGGGATAGCACGCTTGCACACCGGCCGTACCACCACCTCCGGCAAAACATGTTGGCCTACATCGAGAAAAAAAAAATACCCCTGTCAGACATCGGCACGGCGTTTCCCAACGTCAACAGCGGTGAGCACCTGCTCCTGAACGGCGACCAACGTGTGTTCGCGGAAATAGATTTTGAAAAAAACCGCTACATCCTCGTTTCCAATGTGTTCAACGATTTTTCAAAAAAAGATTTTGAAAAACTTCAGCGCGAGTGGTTACTTCAGAAAAACTTGGCGCACCAAGGCGTTTGGTTGACCCTTTACAAAAAGCCGTGACTACGGGCGTATGCCCCGTCAATTGAAAATCAAAACACGATTTCAACAAATTCCACGAAATGTTCGGCAAAGCAAAACGATCCCGTCCTAACTTTTTTTGCTGGCGGGAAATCCTCTAAATTGCCGCGCTTTAGGCAAAACGTCCTTTCATCCTACCGCCCACTTGTACATGGCACACCTCTTCCGCATCACCTCCGCGCTCTTAATCACCTTACTGTCAGTCGCCAACGCCATTTCCCAAGACTGCTCCGCCTTAATAAAAGAAAAAAAGAAGGTATCCAACGTTCAGATCGTCCGCACCGATCACATAACTATCGTTGTGCGGGGTGGCTATAGCTACAGCATTTCGTTCGACACCGACGAAAAAGGCATTTACGCCAAAATGACCTCCACGGGTGGTACGGAATTCAACCAGGACGACCACGTCGTTTTCATTGATTTTACGGGGAAGGAACGCATCTACAAATTTATCTCGCTCGGCGAGGTCGTCCCCGGCAGCGTACCCACCCACCGAAACAACCTTCAACTCGACCTTGACGCGGTCCAGTGGCTGGCCAGTACGACCATTACCGATGTGCATTTTGTCAATTTTGTAGAACGCCAAAAGTACAAGTTCACGATCAACCCCAACCGCCAGGCCGAGTTTAGAAATCTTTGCAACTGCTTCAACAACTCCCTCGAAGTGGCTGCCGTGAAAAACACACCGGGTGCCGAGATCGCCAAAAAAACGCGTACTGGCGACGAGGCTCCTGTGGAAACCGGTAAGCCCGGCGGCACGATTGCCGCCAAACCCGGAGCTGCCGGAATAAAACCAGGCAAGCCCGGCAATGCCGCCGTCAGCGACGACGAGGTGACCAGCCTGCGCAGCGAATTGGAAAAAACCAAGGAAACGATCCGGGCCGAGATCAAAGCCGAAAAAGACAAGGGCGAGGCGATCAAATCGCAGCTCCAGCAAGAGGTGGCCGCCGCCCGTGAAGCCGCCAACCAGAAAAAACTCGAGTACGCCAACGAGGTGTTGGATGCCCGAAAAACCAGCCTCGCCGAGATCGAAAAAAGCAAGGCCGAAACGCAAGCCATTATTTCCCAAAACCGCAGTAAGGCCGATTCTGTGGTCGCCCGTATCAACCTGAACGTAGAGGACGAACGCCGCAAAGCAACCGAAGACATCCAAAAGGCCCGCCTAACCTCCGCCGAAGAAATCCAAAAAGCCCGCGACAACGCGGCTCAGGAATTGGCCAAGGTCAAGGAACGCCTCGATCAGGCCAAACTCCAATATGCAGACGAAGTGTCCACCGCACGCGGAAATGCCGAAGACGAGCTCAAGCGAATCCGAGATGAAAACGCACGCACCATCGCAGAAGCCCGGAAAACAGCCGAGCAGGAAAAAGGCAAAACCGCCGAGGACGTGCAAGGCGCGCAAAAAACAGCATCTGAACAAATCCTGAAAATCCGCGAGGAAACCGCAAACGAAGTGGCCAAGATGCGCGAAGGCTCCGTGCTCGAAAAACAGCGTTTGGCCAACGAGGTTTCCGAGTCCCGTCGCAAATCAGCCGAAGAAAAAGCCCTGCTGGAGCAAAACAACGCTGCCGAGCTCGCCGACCTGCGCGAAAGCGTGGCCAAACAAAAAGAAGCCAGCGCGCTCGAAGTGGCCGAAGCCAAGAAAAAATCGGCCAACGAAATCGAGCAAATCCGAAAGGACGTGCAGTTCCAGCGTGAAAAAGCCGAGGCAGACAAACTGAACATTGCCAAAGATGTGGCCGACAGCCGGCAGCGCGCCGCCCAAAGCGTACAGCAAGTGCAGGACGAAGCCACCAAGGCCATTTCCGATGCCCAGGCCCGCGCACAATCCCAGCGCGACTCCATTGCGACAGCGGTGCAAATCGCTCGCCAACGCGCCACCGAAGAGATCGCCAAAATTCAGGACGAACTGGCCAAGGCTGTGGCCGCCGCCAAGGAAAAAGAGGCCAAAATTCGGCAGGAAAGTGCCGATGAAGTGCTCAAGGCCCGCGAACGCAGCCTGCAGGAAATCGCTAAAGCCCAGGAAGAAGCCCGCGAAAAAGTGCTGGCGGCTAATTCCAACGCCGATCAGGCGCAGAAAAAGTACGCCGAAGAGATCAACTCTTCCAAACTGACTGCCGACCAGCGGATGCAGCAAATCCAGCAAGAAGCCGCCGCCGCCATAACCGAGGCCAAGAAAAAACAGCAGGAAACCACCACGGCTTCCGCTCAGGAGGTCATGTCGTCCCGTGAAAAAGCCGCTGCCGAGATTGCTGCCGCCAAGGAAAAAGCCGCCAGGGAAATTCAAGCCGCCAAGGAAGCTCAGGTACGCGCCCAGCAGGAATCAGCCAACTCTGTAGCCGAGGCCAAACGCCAGAGTGCCCAGAGCATTGCTGCTATCAAAACCGCCGAGGCCGACAGCATTCGTATTTCCCGCGAGAGCGCTGCTCAGGAACGCCAACGCCTCGCTTCCGAACTTGCCAGCGCCCGCGAACGCGCTGCCCAAGAAGTGGCCACCACCAACCAGCAGGCCGCCGAAGATGTCAAGACTGCCAAGGAAACCGCAGCCCGCGCCCGTCAGGAGAGCGCCGAAAACATCGCCAAAGCCAAGGAAGAAGCCGCCGCTGAGGTAGCCAAAACCAAAGAAACCTCAGCACGCGAGGTGGCTGCCACCAAACAACAGGCGCTTGAAGCCATCGCCCTCGCCCGTAAAGATGCCGATGACAAAAAGGCCGCCGCAGCCAAGGAAGTGACAGATGCGCAAGAACGCGCCCGCAAGGAAATGGGAGAGGTGCGTACACAGGCCGCTGCCGAGGTAGCCGCCGCACGTAAAGATGCCGAGCAAAAACGGCAGCAGTACGCCAACGAAACCGAGCAGGCCCGCAAACGCTCCGCCGAAGAGGCTGCCACCGCTCAAAAAGAAGCAACCGAAGCCGTTTACAAGGCTAAACAAGACGCAGCGGCAATCATCGGCCAAACCAAAGAAGACGAAGCCAAACGCGTTGCTGAAGTGCGGGCCGAAGGTTCCGCCGAAATAGCCAAGGCCAAGGCTGACGCAGCGCAAAAAGTCCAAGAGGAACAACAAAAAATTGCCCAAGCCCAACAAGCGCTGAATCAAAAACAACAG
>JBEBHD010000216.1:0-9676 GCA_040080915.1 Saprospiraceae bacterium | reverse complement strand
ACACGCTCTTACATATCCACCACAAACACCGTCCCCCCACCCGCGTTATCCGTCACGGAAATGCGCCCGCCATGCGCCTGCAAGACCTGTTTGACAATGTACAGACCCAGCCCGGTGCCAGCAGCCCGGCGGGTTTCTTCGTTGCCCACGCGGTAAAATTTTTCAAAAATAGCGGCTTTCTCTATATCGGGAATACCAATGCCCGAATCTGCCACGCGCAGGTGAAACAACCCGTCAACATTTTCGGCGGACAGTCTAACAAAAGCGCCCTCTGGGGAGTACTTCACGGCGTTTTCCAACAGATTTTGAACCACAGCGGTGAAGCCCGCACGGTCGGCGCGGACGGGGGGAAAGTCGGGCGGAATATCGAGTTCGATATTGGCAGCGGGAAAGCGAACGAGCAGGTTGGCGGCACAGTCTTGCGCAATATTGCGCACGTCCAAGGGTTCGGGCGACGGGTGCCAGTTGTCTTCCAAGCGGGCGGCAAGCAGGAGGTCTTCGACGAGGTTTTGCAAGCGGGCGGCATCGCGGAGGCCATTTCCGCAGAGTTTTTCGATTTGTTCGCGTTGGAGTTCGCGCCTGTTGAGGGTTTCGAGAGCAAGCCGGATGGCCGCGATCGGCGACCGCAGCTCGTGGGTAATGCTGAGCATGAAGTTGCGTCGCTGCCGCGCCAAGGCTACTTCGCGCTTAGCTGACCGATTGATGACGTACAAACCAAAGCCGAGGCAGAGAGTAAAAAAAACACCCTCGGCCAAGATCATCCGCTTGTGTTTTTGGCGGCGCTGTTCCAAAGCCTGATATTCCGCCGTGTGCATCAATTCCGTGAGGTTCACACCGCGCCGGGGGCCGCCATGCTGTGTTTCGAGCAGTTCGGTGGAAACGGCAAACAATCGGTCGTTTTCCCGCCAGAGCTGCACGGCCCACCAGGCAAAGGCCAAAACCATGTAGGCCAATACGAGGGTGGTGAGTATTTGCAAGGAAAAGAATCGGTTTTTCATCGCAGCGTGGTGTTGTTCCAAAAGGCGAACCCTGCCTTCGGCCGCAAAATGGAAACCTCCCAGATTAGAGCGTGTATAAATTTCAGTCGCCGGGCTGCAAGCGGCAAATTTTGCTTCATGCTGCGTTGAAATTTTCGCCGTAGGCAACCGGCTACGGCTGCAAATTTCGCCTTGCCTGAAACAAAATTCGCTCGCTTTCGCCTCGGCACTGAAATTTAAACACGCTCTTAAAAAAACCTGGAAGGTTTGTGGACAAATTTCCAAGAAAAATTAGTCCTTCGGATTGATCTCGAACAGCTCCACCTCGAAGACCAGCACCGAGTTCGGCTTGATTTTAGGGCTGGGGCTGCGTTCGCCGTAGGCCAGTTCGGAGGGAATGTAAAACTTGAACTTGTCGCCCACGTGCATGAGCTGCACGCCTTCCGTCCAGCCGGAAATGACCTGATTGAGACCGAAGGAAATCGGTTCGCCGCGCTCCACGCTGCTGTCGAACACCGAGCCGTCGGTGTTGGTGCCGTGGTAGTGAACCTTCACTTTGTCGGTGGCCTTGGGCGATTCTTTGCCCTCGCCGCGCTTCAGTACCTCGTACTGCAAGCCGCTGGCGGTGGTCGTGATTTCTTTGCGTTGTTTGTTCTCGGTCAAAAACTTGACACCCTCGATCTTGGCTTTGTCGCCTTCAATCTTGGCCTTTTCGCCGGCTTTTTTCTGGGCCTCTTGCTGGAAACGGTTGAAGCACTCCGTGGACGTTTGCTGATCCAACACCTGGGGAGCATCTCGCAGCACGGCATCCATGGCTTCCATGATGAGGCTGATGTTCATGCCTTCAGGTAGCTGTCGTTTCAGGCTGTTGCCGATCAACTGGCCGTAGGCATAACTGGCGCTGTCAAGAGGGGTTTTCAGGGCAGACTGGCCGTTCAGGCTAAGCCCGACGAACAGGATAAAAGAGAACAGAATCGTTTTTTTCATGTGTTGAAAAAGTATTGGTTATGAATTTAATCGTCAATGGATGTTTTCTTCAGTTTTACGAGGATTGTGTCACAGCATGGAACTCGCAGCAATTCAGAGTCGTAGTCGTGTAGCGTTATTGCGATCTCCATCTCCGGGCAATGTCTAAATCCGCCCGATATGCTTTCCAATTGGAAATACCCATTCGAGTCTGTTACAGAATGATCCCGACTTTTTTTCTTCTGGACAAAAGCGCCCCCAATCGGTTTTCCTGTTTTGCTGTCAACAACTCTGCCGTTAGCAACTTGGATACAGTCCCCACAGGAAAACAGTAACAGCGTCAAGGTGCCAAGCCGAAAAAGCCTCATTTTGCTCGCTTCGTTTCTGCATAAAATCGGTAGAAGTACGGTATCGTCTCGATGCCCTTGTAAAAATTGAAAAGTCCGTAATGTTCGTTGGGTGAGTGGATGGCATCGGAGTCGAGGCCGAAGCCCATGAGCACCGATTTGGCATCCAGCACCTGATCGAACATGGCCACGATGGGTATGCTGCCGCCGCCGCGTTGTGGGAGCGGTTTTTTCCCAAAAGTTGCTTCCATCGCCTTTTCCGCTGCCTTGTACTCAACGGAGGTGGTTGGCACTACCACCGGGTGGCCGCCGTGCAGGGCTGTCACTTTCACTTTCACGAATTTGGGTGCAAGGCTCTCAAAGTGTTTTTGAAACAGTTTTTCGATCTTTTGGGGGTCTTGGTTCGGCACCAGACGCATGGATATTTTGGCGCTGGCCTTGGACGGGAGTACTGTTTTGGCACCTTCGCCGGTGTAGCCGCCCCAGATGCCGTTCACATCCAGAGCGGGCCTGATGCCGGTGCGCTCCACGGTGGTGTAGCCGCCCTCGCCGAGAAGTGCATCCACGCCAAGGTCTTTCATGTAGGCTTTTTCGTCATAGGGCGCGTCGTTGAGGCGCTTGCGCTCTTTGGCGCTCACCTTTTGCACGTCGTCGTAGAAGCCTTTCACCGTCACCCGCCGCTTTTTGTCGTGTAGGGAGGCGATCATGGCGCTGAGCACACTGATCGGGTTGGCCACGGCACCGCCGTACACGCCGGAGTGCAGGTCCTTGTTCGGTCCGGTCACTTCCACCTCCATGTATGCCAGCCCGCGCAGGCCCACCGTGAGGCTGGGCGTGTTGTTGTCAATGATACTGGTGTCGGAGATGAGCACCACATCGCAGGCGAGTTTCTTTTTGTTGTTTCTGCAAAAACTTTCCAAGTGCTTGGATCCGATTTCTTCCTCGCCTTCGATCATAAACTTGACGTTGCAGGGCAGTTTGCCGTGCTGCATCATGGCCTCGAAAGCCTTGACGTGCATGAAAAACTGGCCTTTGTCGTCGCAGGAGCCGCGGGCAAAAATGGCTCCTTTGGGGTGCAGGCTTGTTTTTTTCACCACCGGCTCAAACGCGGGGTTGTCCCACAGGTCGAGCGGATCGGGCGGTTGCACGTCGTAGTGCCCGTAAACAAGCACGGTGGGAGCCTTGGGGTCTACCATTTTCTCGCCGTACACCACCGGATGACCCGGAGTGGGCAGCACCTCTACGTTATCCGCCCCGACCTTGCGCAGGTGCTCAGCAGTGGCCTCAGCCATGCGCCGCATATCGTCCTTGTATTTCGGGTCTGCGCTGACAGAAGGAATCCGGAGCAATTCAAGTAATTCGTTCAGGAAGCGCTCTTGATTGGCTTCCAAATATTTTTTTAGTTCTTTCATAAAAAACAGTGTTGAAAAAAAGCCCGCAAAGTTCACGGTTTCTTCGGGAATCTCGGCAGCCGAAAAAGGATAAGTTTTGTCCTCGCTCATCACTCCTGGCTAACCTCTCATCGCTCATCGTTAAAAAGAAGTCTTTCCCCCATTTTGTTCTCGTCGAAGCGCCCTTCGTGCCAAGCGAGGTGCCCGCTCACGATGGTACTCAGCACCTTGCCCCGAAACTGCTTGCCTGCAAATGGCGACCACCGGCATTTGTAAAAAATATTTTCGGGCAAAACCCGCCACCGGCAATTGACATCCACCAAAACGAGGTCAGCCCAATAGCCCTCTTCCACAAACCCGCGTTCTTTTACCTGAAAAGCGATGGCAGGCGCGTGGCACATTTTTTCCACGATTTTTTCCAGCGTAATTTTTCCGGCGTGGTAAAAATCCAGCATGATGTTCAGCCCGTGCTGCACTAACGGCAGGCCGGACGGCGCGTTCAGGTAAGGTTGCGATTTTTCCTCCCAGGTGTGCGGCGCGTGGTCGGTCGCGATCACATCCAACCGGTCGTCAAGTAGTGCGGGCAACAGCGCGTCGCGGTGCATACGGCTTTTGATGGCGGGGTTGCACTTGATCAGGTTGCCCAATCGAGCGTAGTCGCGCGAAGAAAAGAGCAGGTGGTGGACGCATACCTCAGAAGTGATGCGTTTTTGGGCCAGCGGGATTGAATTGTCGAACAGATCAAGTTCGGGTTTTGTGGAGATGTGCAGGATGTGCAAGCGTGTATTGTGCTGGCGTGCCAGTGCCACAGCAAACGAAGAGGAGAGCAGACAGGCATCTACGTTTCGGATACGCGGGTGAAAAGCCGCCGTCAGTTTGTCGCCGTAGCGTTTTTTATACTGCTCGGTGTTGTGCCGGACAGTAGCCTCATCTTCGCAGTGCGTGGCCACGAGCATGGGCGCATCTGCGAAAATCCGTTCGAGCGCCTGCGGATCGTCCACCAGCATATTGCCGGTGCTGCTGCCCATGAAAATCTTGATGCCGCACACCTGGCGCGGATCGGTACGGATCACTTCCTCCATGTTGTCGTTGGTAGCGCCCATGTAAAACGAGTAGTTGGCCAACGACGAACGCGCCCCTATTTGATATTTTTCCTCCAACAACTGTCGCGTGACACTCGGTGGAGCCACGTTTGGCATTTCCATGAACGAGGTGACTCCGCCTGCCACGGCTGCACGGCTTTCGGTAGCGATGGTAGCCTTGTGCGTCAGGCCAGGCTCGCGGAAATGTACCTGATCATCAATGATGCCGGGAATAAGGTAGTTGCCAGCAGCATCCAGTTCGGTATTGGCTGTGCGGTTCAACGACTTGCCTATCGCTTCGATGCGGCCTGCCCGAATAAACAAATCGCCCTCCGTGATACTACCCCGGTTGACGATTCTGGCATTCCGAATTAATATGGTTTGTCCGATCATAACGGCTGATTAATTTTTCCCCTCGCTCAAGAAAATTGCCTCGAGAAAGTTGGTAAAAAAAAGCAAGAATCCTACATTTGTCGCATTCATTCCGAATAGGAAGTTTAAGTTTGAAAATGAAGCGTGTTTTTAATGTTGTCCCTCCTTGTTAACGAACAAGGAGGGACTTTTTTTATCCCGAAAAAACAAGACATACGACTGTAAATCAAGATGGTAAGTTTGAGTGCTTAAACTTTTTTGTGTTCGGGCAAAAAATTTTCAAAAAAATGCTTGCACAACAGATGCGAACAACTTTACCTTTGGCTTAGGTTTTTTGGGGTTATATTTCTGACGGTAGGATGTTAACATCCTGCCGTCTTTTTTTGTCAGTACCCAAAGTTTTGAAGCGACCGCTCGTCGTCCCGCCAATTGCCCCGCACTTTCACCGTTATTTCCAAAAAAACCTTGGTTCGCAAAAACCGTTCGATGGCCATCCGGGCCGCAGTCGCCAATTTTTTCATGGCCGCGCCCCCCTTTCCCAACAATATCCCCTTTTGCGTTTCCCGCAACACGAACACGCTGGCACGGATGCGTGCCAACGGCTCACCGGCATTGGTCTTAGTTTCCTGGAACGACTCAATGCCGACCTCACAGGAGTAGGGTATTTCGTCGGCGTACAACAAGAATATCTTTTCCCGAATGATCTCGCTCACGAAAAAACGCTCCGGGCGGTCGGTCAACTGGTCAGGCGGGTAGTAAGCCGGGCCTTCGGGCAAATAAGAAGTGATTTTTCCCAATAATTCCCCCGTGTTTTTGCCCTTCAGCGCTGAAATGGCGACGTGATCCACAACCTTGGTGTGCTTGGCCCACCAGTTCAGGCAGTCCTCCAAACGCTGCTCTTTCACGAGATCGGTTTTGTTGAGCACCAACAGAACGGGGGCCTGCGAGCGGGCAAGCACGGCCAAGAGCGGGTTATTGTCCTCCAACTCCTCCGTCAGGTCAAATACCACCAGCAGCAGATCGGCATCCTCAAGAGTGCCTTCCACGGAGCGATTCATGGCCTGGTGCATTTTGTAGGCCGGGTCTCGGACGTAGCCGGGGGTGTCAGAAAAAACGATCTGGAAATGGTCGCCTGTCAGGATGCCGATGATCCGGTGGCGAGTCGTTTGCGGCTTGTGGGTGATGATGCTCATGCGTTCGCCGACCAGAGCATTCAACAGTGTGGACTTACCCGCATTGGGGCGGCCAACTATGTTAACAAACCCGGAGCGGAACGGAACGGGGCGATCTTCGGTACTGGATTCATCGGTCATGCCGTATACGTTTTTGGCAAAATGAACTGAAATGTATGCTTCGCGCTGCGAGGAATTGTGCGCGGCCTTCGGCCTAAGAGCGTGTTTAAGTTTCAGTCGCCGGGCTGCAAGCAGCGAATTTTGCTTCATGCTGCGTTGAAATTTTCGCCGTAGGCGGTGCGAGGTATAAACATGCACTTATCCTTCGAGCCGCCGCACGCCGCTGTCAACCAGATTGGCAACCAGATCAAAAACAATCTCAGGCTTCAGCACCTGCCAATGCAGGTCGTTGTAGGTTTCGCCGAAATGCAGAAACTGTTCCAGCCGGGCATCCAGCAATTCCTCTTCAACGTGTTGGCGGATGTTCAGCAGCACTATCCAACCGCCGTCCTCGCGTACGTCCTCGGCCCATTCAGCGTAGTAGTCCTCGTCGCCGGCGTGGAAATTGAGCACATTTTCACAGAAAAAAACATACTTGTCCACACCCTGTTTGAGCAGGATGTCCGCAATTTCGCGCTTGAGAAACATGATATCGTTGTGTACGGCATCGTTCCACTCGCCGATCAGTTCGATGAGCGCACAGCCCGCATCGTAGTCCGTGAAAAGAATTTTGGCGTACAATGTTGGCGACCCGAACTCATCCCACTGCGGGTGCAGGAAAAAGTTGTACAGCAGGTTGGAATCGTAAAATTCGCTGTACTTGCGCCCGAAAAAGGGGGAGCGTTTGTCTTCCGAGGCGATGTACAGATCGCGCCAGCGAAAATGCGGTTCGATGTCGTGCATGGTTATTATATCTCGCAGCGCGAAGTAGAAAACTCGCGCAAAGGTAGCAGTTCAATATGAGCAACAAGGAGCACCGCACGATCAAAATCGTGCTGACCGGACCGGAATCTTCCGGAAAAACGTCGGCGGCCGAAGCACTGGCCCAACGGCTGAACACGCCTGTGGTGCCCGAATTTGCCCGTTATTTCATTTCCAACCTCGGACGGCCATACCACCGCGCCGATCTGGAAGCCGTCGCTCGAGGCCAGTACGCCTGGGAGCAGTGGTTTTTGGCACCCCTACCATCTCTGTTGATTTGCGACACCGACTGGACGGTGCTGCACATCTGGGAGCAGTACCGCTTCAACGAGGCCCGTTCGAGCGGCCTTTTTTGGCAAAAAGGCTATCGCAATCCACTACCAGCCGACTTGTACCTGCTTTGCTCGCCCGATTTTCCCTGGGCACCCGATCCGCTGCGCGAACACCCGGAAGAGTGCGGCATCTTATTTGGCCGGTACGAGCAGTTGCTCCGTGAAACTGGTGCTCCGTACACGATTCTCACAGGCTCCTGCGAAAAACGGATTGAAACTGCGCTTGCCCGAATCGAAAAACTTTGCTGACATTTGCCGCCCATTTCTCATTGGGGTGCCCTTCCGGGCTGAGATTACACCCATCGGACCTGCCGGGTCATGCCGGAAAGGGAATTGAGCGGGTAGTGGCATCACTACGCTTCCGAAGCCCCTTCGAAAGCGGATGTTTCACGCAAGTTTTTCGATCCATGTTTCTCCAGTTTCTCCGGTTGCGGTACCGCGTTTTGGCTGCCGCGTGCTGTCTTTTTGTTTTTCCCAATACACCGTTCGCACAAACCTCCCCTACCCTGCCCGATTCCATCGTCCTGCTGGATGTTGTCATACAGGCCACCCGCACCGGTGCCAACTCGCCCGTGCCGCACACCAATTTTTCCGCCGAAAAAATCGCCAAAACCTACCAGGCCCAGGATGTGCCCTTTCTGCTCACCGCTACGCCCTCGCTGGTGGAAACCTCCGACGCGGGCGCAGGTGTCGGCTACACGGGCATGCGCATCCGCGGCAGCGACCCCACCCGAATCAACGTGACCATCAACGGCGTGCCCCTGAATGATGCCGAAAGCCAAATCATGTACTGGGTGGACTTGCCCGACCTGGCCGCCTCTGCCGCCGAAATACAAGTGCAACGCGGCGTGGGCACGAGCACCAACGGCGCGGGCGCGTTCGGCGCCACGGTCAACCTCGATCTGTCAGCAATCAGGCCCGAAGCCTTCGCCACCGTGACCAACACCCTCGGCTCGTTCGGCACACGCAAGCACTCGGCCATAGTCGGAACCGGGCTGCTCGGCGGCAAACTGGCCTTCTCCGGGCGCTTGTCAAACGTTGCGTCCAATGGTTTTGTAGACCGCGCCAGCGCCGCACTGAACTCCTACCACCTCACCGGCGCATACGTGGACGAACGTCAGTCCCTGCAAGCCCACCTGCTGTCGGGACATACCCGCACCTATCAGGCCTGGTACGGACTGCCCGCCCAGTTTTTGGAAAACCCTGATCTGCGAACGCACAACCCCGCCGGCACCGAGCGCTCCGGCCTACCCTACCCCGACGAAGTGGACGACTACACCCAACGCCACTACCTGCTGCACTACAAACGCTTGCTGGCCGAGGGCCTCGACCTCCAATTGAACGGCCACTACACCCGCGGGTTCGGTTTTTACGAGCAATACAAAGCCGGGCAGGCATTTGCCGACTACGGCCTGCCGCCGCTGGCACTCGGCGACACGCTCGTGGAACAAACCGACCTCGTGCGGCGACGCTGGCTCGACAACCATTTTTACGGCACCACCTTCGCGCTGCGCTGGTCGCCGGAGCAGGATGCCCGCTGGTTGGGAGCATCGCCCGTATTGATGCTCGGCGGCGCGATCAGCCACTACACCGGACGGCACTTCGGTGATGTGATTTGGGCGGAATATGCTGTGCCAAAAGATTTTGTGTACTACGACAACGATGCCGACAAGCGCGATGCGAACGTGTTCGGAAAAATAGAACTGCCGCTGCGAAACGGCCCAACCCTGCTGCTCGACCTCCAGTTTCGCCACGTGTCCTACCAGTTTTGGGGCTACGACCACGACCAAAACACCACGACCCAACGCGCCGAACTGCTTTTTTTCAACCCCAAAGTCGGGCTGAACTGGCAACTCGGCTCCGACTGGGCGGCCTACGCTTTTTTCGGAATCGGCCAACGAGAACCCAACCGCGACGACTACACCCAGTCCACCCCGGCCAGCCGCCCCCGCCCGGAGCGCCTGCTCGACTGGGAGGGCGGCATCAAGCGCCGGAGCGAAAACTGGAGCCTGTCGGCAAACCTGTTTTTCATGGACTACCGCGACCAGTTGGTACTCGACGGGCGCATCAACGACCTGGGCGCGTACATCCGCACCAACGTACCTCGAAGCCACCG
>JBEBHD010000215.1:0-9772 GCA_040080915.1 Saprospiraceae bacterium | reverse complement strand
CGGGGGATTAGCGCTTTTTGGCCAAAAGCAATACGCGATGCGCCGACAAATATGGGCAATAATTTGCCAAGTTGCGCTGGTCGGGACTGTTAAATTTTTTGGTTGGGCTATTTTTGGGCAGATCGAAAAAGCGGCGGGCTGCCTACTATTTCCCCTTCTTCATCTTCTTGGTCATACTCTTGGGGAAAAGCCCAGATTTGGAACTCTTGGACGACTTGATGTTGCCCTTGCCGTCCACGGGAGCGCGGAGGCTCTCGGTGGCCTGGCAGCCGGATTTGGTGCTGCAGGCCGGGGCCAATGCACCTACGGCGAAAAACAACAGGCAGATCAGGACGGTGATGCGGTACTTGTTCATGGCGTATGTGTTTTGTACGTGTTTTTATTCAATCTCGACCCATTTACCACCGACGGGGTAGATCACGGCGGTGTTGGGGCGCTTTTCCTTCAGTTTGACCTCGGCGTGCCATTGCTTTAACCGTAACGTATACCGGTCGTTTTCGTAATCCAATGCGCCGATGCCGTTGCGCCACCACCAGTTTCCGTCCTGCCTGAACCCGATTTTGTACAGCAGACCCGTGCTGTCTTTTTCTGCCGTGATGGCGTAGTTGGGCTGCACCACATTGAACTGCACCACCTCCCACATGTTGCCCTTGAAGGGCTTGCGCCGCCGCAGTTCCAGCGCTTCGTTGAACCCGTTGATTTGCCCGATGATGCGGAACATAAACACGCCCTGGTAGTTGTCGGGCGAAGCGAGAATGATGATCTCGTCGCGGTCGTACCAGCGGAAATCCTCCACAAGGCTCGCACTGATTTTTTCGCACTCGATCCAGCATTGGTTGATGTTCAGCAGGTATTTGCCGGAAAGCAGGGCGAGGGCGACCAAGGCCGCGCGGAAATGGATTTTGTTCAAAAACGACAACAGGAGCGCCAGGCCTAACCACCCGAAACCGCTGGCGAAATAACCGTAGCGGTCGTTTTCGGAGTATTGCAAGGAGTAAAAGAATAAATTGGAGACGGGCAGCAGGGCCACGAAAAACCATACAAACGCCGCTCCGGCCCACTGCAAGCGGCTATTCAAGCGGCGAAAAAAGAACAGCCACGCGGCGGCGGCAAGCAACACGATGCCGGTACCCAACCAGAATGTCCAACCGCCAGCCAACCCTTCGAACAGCGGGGTTTTTACGTCGTGCGCCCAGTCGCGGGCGAAGGCAAAATGTTTGACCGTGTACCGCAGCATATTGGCCGCGATGTATTTCGGGTCAAAATTCAGGTGCGTTTCGGCTCCGTAGTGGCCCACCCAGTCGCCGATCCGTAATTTGTTCAGCAAAAAATACAGGGCCAAAAAGCCCGCTTGCGGGACAAATAGTTTGCGCAGCACCGCCAATGGCGGCTTTGTTTTTTCTGAAAAAAACCAAACGAACACAAGCGTCAGGAGCAACCCCGGTATCACCAGCGACCACTCAAACGTGAACAGCGCCACCAATACCAGCACTTGAATTTGCCACCAGAAGCGGTTGTTTGGCGCAGCCAAATAATCCAGCACGCGGTGCATAGCCAGCAGGGCAAACAACAGCGCCAACAGGTAGTGCAGGCAAACCCGCCACACCACCACCTCGGCGGTGTACGGCGATAGCAAAAACAACGCAGCAGCACCCAACCCGACCGTCAACCGGGTGGCCGGTGTCGCCTGCAAGGGCAGTCGCAATGCTAACCGTGCCAAAAGTGCCGCGTTCAGACCGTGCAGGGCGGCAAAAAACCAATACCAGGCCGAATTGTATGCCCCGAACAGCCAGTACAGGGTGTAGTTGCCGAGGTGCAATACGGGGTGCAGGCCCGGGTAGCCGAAACTGCCCGGCACGCCCGCCCAGCCTTCGCGGTCGTAGGCGTACTGCCAGCCGAGCCAGTCCATCACGAAACCGGCATGCCGCGTGGGCCAATACACGACGAGGGAGATCACGACAAACAGCGCCGCCAGCGGCCAAAGGCTTGCTCGGCTCGTCTGGTCGGCGATATATTTTTCAAACTTTTCGAGCATGGTTCACTCCAAATTATCCAAAACTGGCTGGCGCAACAGGCGGACCTCCCCCCGAACGCCGTTTTTTTCTTCCAGAAAAATGCCCCGCCAGGTTTTGCCGCAGGCATTGTGCAACCGGCAGCCGTCGAGCCAAAGTACGCCGCCGGGTTGTACCGTGATTCTGGCACCTGGTGGCAAGGAAATCCGACACGACAACCGGAGGCTGCCTCCGGCGGCAATGGTCAGATCGCCTTCGAGGTCGCGGCCCCCCGTCCAAGTCACCGTGTCGGTCACCACGATTTTCCGATCGGGGCGTAAGGTACACCAAGTGGGCTGGAGGCAGCGCCGCACGGGATTTTTTTCATGGGCAAATGTCGCGTGTACCTTCCCGATCTGACAGGGCGAGAGGGCTGCCTGGTAGGCGTTGTAGTCCATCATGTTGTTGGTGGCCAGTTCGTTGCAGGGCGGGTCCGTAGTCCAAGCCCAGCACTTGTTGGGGTGGTCGTTGGTATCGTCGCAGCCGTCGTACGACCAGGCGTGGCTGAGGCCGAGGATATGGCCGATTTCGTGGTTGAGCAGCCCCTCGAAACTACTCGGTCCTTCCTGACTTTCGAGTACGCCAGCCATTTTCAGGGCTGTACCGAGCGCGATGCCTTGTCCATTGGCGCGGTAAGTCGGCGAGCGCATACTGTCGGGGTGGTGGGTGAGCAGGAAAATGTTGACAATGGAATCGGCACCGATGCCGTAGCGGTCCACGACGTGGCGGGTGTAGTTGTTTTGGTTTTTTCCCATGGACACGAAGTGACACAGGTCGTCGTCGTAGTGGAAATAAATGCCCTCATCGCCGGGGCTGTCGGGTTGAGGCGTGAGCACATAGCGGTACCGCTTGGGCAAAACGGGTGTGCCCGATGGCGAGCGCCAGTTGTATTCATTGGTGTCGAGCGCGGCATTGGCGAGTTGCATGAGCTCGCGTACGAAAACCAACACGGAGTCCTTGGGGCGGTGAGCGTTGCCGGCCCGGTTGTCCAGCACATGAACGTTCACCCGCAAGAGGCGTCGGGGCAGGTGGTCGGGATGCCGCACATCAGGCACGTAGCCTTCCCAACCGGTGCAGTAGCTTGTGACCGGAGGTGTCCGTACCGTAGCAGCATCGCCTCCAACGATTGTATTTGGTGCCACAAAGCGCAGCGTGCGCGTCCGGGGCATGCACGCCAGCTCGAGCAGTGCGAGTATCACTACCAAACCTGCCCATACGCTGCGGTTCATGGCAAAGTCAAGGTTGAATTCTGAAAAATCTGTGCGAATCTGTGGTAAAATCAGGGTTGCGTTTCACCAAAAGCCTCTTGCCAGGCGAGCATGCCACCGGTGAGATTGCTAACCTTGGAAAAGCCTTGTGCCTGCAAAAGGGCCTGCGCCATGCCGCTGCGCGAACCGGAGCGGCAGTACACCACGATTTCGTCGGCTTTGTGGTCGTCAAGTTCCCAGGAGCGGTTCATCAATTCACCCACTGGGATGAGCTGCCCGCCGATGTTGAAGGCTTCGTGCTCCCAGCCTTCACGGACATCCACGAGGGTGAACGGTTCGCCGGCTTTGATTTTTTGTTTGAGGTCGTGAACGGAAATGTTGCTCATGATTCGAGGTGT
Source organism: Saprospiraceae bacterium (assembly GCA_040080915.1). Classification (GTDB taxonomy): domain Bacteria; phylum Bacteroidota; class Bacteroidia; order Chitinophagales; family Saprospiraceae; genus M3007. The sequence goes on along the minus strand of JBEBHD010000215.1, from coordinate 6,115 downwards.
GATTTTAGTAGTGTGGGCAAAGGTAAACAGCCGATCAGAAACGATCAGAAAGGTCACCAAAACATGTTGCACAACACCGCACAGTGTTTTAGAGCGTGTTTAAATTTCAGTCGCCGGGCTGCAAGCGGCAAATTTTGCTTCATGCTGCGTTGAAATTTTCGCCGTAGGCAACCGGCTACGGCTGCAAATTTCGCCTTGCCTGAAACAAAATTCGCTCGCTTTCGCCTCGGCACTGAAATTTAAACACGCTCTTAGCAGATGGTGCTTATGGTACCCTATCTCGATTTACCCGCCCAGCCTCTTTTCAAAAGCAAGACACCATGCCGCAAACACTCACCCTCGGGTTTTCCCCCTGCCCCAACGACACCTTTATCTTTGATGCCCTTGTTCACGCGAAAGTGGACACCGAGGGATTGGATTTTCAGGTCGCCCTCGACGATGTCGAAGCGCTCAACCGCCACGCTTTCGCAGGCGATATCGCCGTCACCAAGCTCAGCTACCACGCTTTTGCCCACCTGACCGACCGGTACCAACTGCTTGATGCTGGAAGCGCCCTCGGTAACAACTGCGGGCCGCTGCTCGTGGCCCGCGAAGCACTGACGGAACAACAGGTCACGGCTGGCCCGATCGCCATCCCCGGCAGGATGACCACGGCAAACTTCCTGCTCAGCATGGCCTACCCTGCCGCAAAGAACAAACAGGAGACGCTGTTCTCCGACATCGAAGACTCGGTGCTAAGCGGCCAGGCACTGGCGGGCCTGATCATCCACGAAAACCGGTTTACCTACCAGCAAAAAGGGCTGGTCAAATTGCTGGACTTGGGCGAACACTGGGAGAGCACGACCGGATTGCCCATTCCGCTGGGTGGTATAGTTGTCCGGCGCGACCTGCCCGTTAGCGTCCGGCACGGCATCAACCGCGCCCTGCGCCGCAGCGTGGAGTATGCTTTTGCACACCCCGATGATGTAATGCCCTTCGTCCGGGCACACGCCCAAGCGATGGACGATGCCGTGATGCGGGCGCACATTGACCTGTACGTGACCCCTTTTACCAAAGACCTGGGCCTCGTTGGGCGCGAAGCAGTGCGGCAAATGTTCCGCATTGGGCAGACCAAAGGGATCATTCCCGCTTTCCGGGAAGATTTTTTCATGGATTAAGAAAAAAAAACATCTTTTGGCACAGTTTTGGAAAATGACTAAAGTGTGTGTAAGTATTGTTTCAGAATTGAAAAATTCGGAGCGCGTGAAACGTCACGCGCTTTTTTTTTGCCCAATCGCAACCACTTGTCCGGTATACCTTTGCCACCAGATGACTTTTTCCGAACCGCTCTGGCTCCTGCTATTTCTGCCCTTGTTCGGGGTGGTGTACCTGTACCGTCGGGCCACGGACAAGCGCCATGTGACCGTACAACTCTCGCGCATGGAAGCCGTTCGAGGCGTAAAGACCTGGGTAGTACACGCCCGCAACTGGCTCCAGGCGGTACGATGGCTGAGCGCCGCCCTCATCATCGCGGCTATGGCCCGGCCCCAACTACTCTGGTACGAAATGCAGACCGAGGCCGAGGCGATGGATATTTTGCTGACCCTCGACGTGTCACCCAGCATGCTCAGCAAGGACCTGCCTCCCGACCGCCTGAGCGCGGCCAAAAAAATGGCCAATGACTTCATAGCACGCCGTCCGTACGACCGTATCGGCCTCGTTGCCTTCTCCGGTGGGGCCTTTGCCCAGTGCCCACTAACCAGCGACCGGCGGCTGTTGCAGGGTTTTATCAATAACCTGCAGGTGGGCCGCTTACCCGACGGCACCGCTATCGGCATGGGCATCGCCACGGCTCTGCGACACTTAGGGGGTAGCTCGTCGCCCGGCGGCAAGGTCGTGATCGTGCTCACCGACGGCGAACAAAACACCGGCCCCATTGGCCCGATCCAAGCCGCTGAAATGGCCAGAGCGCTCGGCGCTCGGGTATACACTATCGGCTTGGGCAAGGCTGGCACCGTGCTTTCGCCCGTTCGCCGCCGCTACGACGGACGCTACGATTTCGCTCCGCGAAACATGGTGTTCGACCCGACATTGTTGCAAGAGGTGGCCCAACTCAGCCAAGGCAAGTTTTACCGCGCCGACTCGCCCGCCGATCTGCAAAACATACACGTTGAGATTGACCGGTTGGAAAAAGCCAAGATCACGACCAAACAGGTGGAACAAAAAACCGAACTGTTTTTTTGGCTGCTCGACGCGGCATTTTGCCTGTTGGTGCTGGAGTTGTTCCTGCGTTGGGGGCCGTTGCGGGTGATTACGGTGTGAGGCTTCGAAAAACTTTCCGACCTGCCCACTTCGCCCCCCCACACCTTTGCCCGTTATTTGCACCCAAAATCAATAGCGCCCGCCCGCCCACGGCGGACAAACATGGTCGAAATGATGCGAATACTGCCCTTTTTGAAACGGATTTGGCTGCTCAACTTCCTTCGCCGCGTGGTCGGTGCCACAAAGTTTTTTAACTATCGGTACCTGCAAATCCTGAAATGGGGCTTTCGGTCACGCGAAGACACCAATATTACCTACGACCTCACGCCCGACAACCTGCGCTACATGGCCTGCGCCGTGGCTGATGTTTTAGACATCAATTTCGCCACTGTCTGGACGTACATAGAGGAAGCCCTGAACGACCGGGCGTTGCACGACCACATTGCCGAAAAAGTGAAAACGTCGCCCCTCGGCATTTTTGCCGACCCGAAGGCCAAGTTCGGGCGGCGGTTAGGCTGGTACGTTTTCGTGCGGGTACTCAAGCCGAAGTTGGTGGTCGAAACCGGGGTAGACAAGGGGATGGGGGCCGTCCTGCTCTGCGCCGCCCTGCTCCGCAACCGCGCCGAAGGCCACCCGGGCCAATACTACGGCACCGACATCAACCCCAAGGCGGGCTACTTATTGGACGGCCCGTACCGGGAAGTTGGGTCCATTTTGTATGGCGATTCGCTCGAAAGCCTGACCAACCTCCAGCAGCCCGTTGACCTGTTCATCAACGACAGTGACCACTCGCCCGACTACGAATACCGGGAGTACGTGGCCATTCAGGCCCGCTTGCACGAAAAATCCATCCTATTGAGCGACAATGCCGACGTTTGTCCAGCCCTCCTGAACTTCTCGCTCGAAACGGGACGGCAGTTTCTGTTTTTTCAGGAAGTACCGCAAGAACACTGGTACCCTGGAGCAGGCATCGGCATGTCCTTCCTGCGTTTGGCCTTTCGCTCACATTGATACGCTACTCCGATGCCCGCCAACCTGCGCCTGATACTACCCGATCTTGAAGATGCGCTCCGCGCCGAAATGGAGCAAAAAGGCCGTCTTTTGCACGTGTCTGCTGGCGACATCCTGCTCCAAACCGGGCAAAATATTCGCAGTACGATCATTGTACTGGAGGGTCTCGTCAAGCTCTACCGCGAGGACGAGGAAGGCAACGAGTTTTTTATGTACTACCTTCAGTCTGGCGACGGCTGTGCCCTTTCGCTCATTTGCGACCGCTCGAACCGTTTCAGTGCCGTGACCGCCAAGGCCGTAACCGATGCCACGCTGCTCACAGTACCCCTCGAACATACCGAAAACTGGATGCGCGAGTACCGTACCTGGTACCATTTTGTAGTTGGAACCTACCGAAAACGCTACGAAGAGCTACTGGAAACCATAGACAGTATTGCTTTCAAAAATCTGGACCAGCGACTTGAATTTTATCTGCGCCGCCACCGCACCACCTTGGGTACCTCCGTGCTGGAAATCACCAATACCGAAATCGCACACGAACTAAACTCTTCCCGCGAGGTGATTTCCCGTCTGATGAAAAAACTGTCGGAGGCGGGCAAAGTCCGCCTGCTGAAAAATGGTATCGAGATACTCAAATTGTGATCGGCAATGCTGCCGTCCGATCACCGCTGTCAATAATTAAAAACCTGTCGGCGTTTACCGCCAAAATTTGAACACAATGCAAAAACTCGTTTTCACCATTTTGTTGATAGCCTTTTGCGCAAGCCTGTCCGCGCAATCGCCCGTAGGCACATGGAAAACCATTGACGACGACACCGGCGAGGCCAAAAGCCATGTCCAAATTTATAAAGAAGGTGGACAGATATTCGGCAAAGTGGATCGGCTTCTGAAGCACGCCCCCGACCGCAAGTGCGAAAAATGCCCCGGCGAGCGCAAAAACCAGCCCGTGCTGAACATGGTGATCCTTGAAAAAATGCAGCACAAAGACGGCAAGTGGGCATCGGGCCGTATCCTTGACCCCGAAAAAGGCAAATGGTACACCTGTAGCCTTTGGCTCAAAGACGGCGACCCGAATGTATTGGTCGTGCGCGGTTACTGGGGGCCGTTTTATCGGACACAGTACTGGTATCGGCTCGGTGATTAAGGGTGTGTTAAAATTTCAGTTTCCGCTTGCAGCCCGGCAACTGAAATTTAAACACGCTCTAACCTCCAACAATGCTTAGTGGCCGCGAATGTTGGGGTGTTTTGAAAAAAATGCCGCGCCAAGGGTTGCACGAAAGCCAATGCCGATCTACCTTTGCCGCCGCTTTTGAAAAAAGCACAGTGCGTTTGGCCCATGGTGTAACGGTAGCACAGCAGATTTTGGTTCTGTATGTCAGGGTTCGAATCCTTGTGGGCCAACAACAAACGAGAGCCGTCCCGTACGTTCGGGGCGGCTCTCGTCATTTTTGTCAAAACCCCGTACCTTAGGGCGTAAAAAAACATCCCACCATGCTCACTAACCTTAGCGCCGAACGCTCCATTGCCAACCGTTTTCTCGCCGAACTGCGCAGCGCCGAGCAGCAACAAGACCGCTTACGTTTCCGCCGAAACTTGGAGCGCATCGGCGAAGTGCTGGCCTACGAAATTTCCAAAACCCTCGACTACACGCTCGTGGACGTGGAAACGCCACTCGGTATCGCCACCATGCACATGCCCGCAGACCGCGTGGTACTCGGCACCATCCTGCGAGCAGGTTTGCCCTTCCATCAGGGAATGCTCAACTACTTCGACCATGCCGACAACGCCTTCATCAGCGCGTACCGCCGCCTGCATAAGGACGGCACCTTCGATATTCAATTGGAGTACGTCAGCTGTGGCGACCTGAACGACACGGTACTGATCCTCGCCGACCCGATGCTGGCCACCGGTGCGTCGCTCTGCTTGGCACTCAAACACCTGCACCGCCATGGCACGCCCAAAGCCTTACACGTAGCCGCCGTCATTGCCAGTACTGATGGGGTGGAGGCCGTGCAACGCCAGTTCCCCAATGCACACCTCTGGCTTGGGGCCATTGACGAAGAACTCACCGCCAAGGCCTACATCGTGCCTGGCCTCGGCGACGCGGGTGACCTCGCCTACGGCGAAAAATTTTGAAGAACGCATTAATTCTACTTTGTCAGATTAGACACGGAGGTAAAATCTGACCTTGTCGGCGAGCCTTGGGGCCTGTCTTTTCAATGGCCCCTTCGCGCCCCGCCTGTGTTCCAAGGCCGTAGTCCGCAACGTAAAATTCCAGTTTTTTTCAGTCATCTCTTTCAGATTTAAAACCTCAAAATTATCAAAATCCTTAATCTGACAAAGTAGAAAGCAGTTTCTACAAATCTTGCACCGCGCTGCGGCTGCCTAACCAGTTACAGACAAAAAACGCTTCGGCGGCACACCCTCACCACACCGCCACCCGCTCCGCCAGCACGCGCCCGCCCGCTGTGCGCAGCACGAAATAGTACATGCCCGCAGCCACCCCCTCCAGCCCGATCTCCTGACTGCCCTGCCCTGCCGGCCACACCCCCGACAGCACCTCCTGCCCCGCACTGCTGTACAGCGCCCACCGCCCGGAAAAGCCCTCCTCCCCGATCACTTGCACTGTGCAGGAGGCTTGGGCCGGGTTGGGCCACACCGCCAGCCGCGCCCGTTCCACGCCCGCTGGCTCCCCCGCCGCCACCGGGCCGTTGATGCCCAGTGTGTCGCAGGGGCTGCCCGGTAAGTCGTAGAGGCGGAAGTGAGGGAAGTTGGGCATTATCCAGGTATTCCGGGCCGGTAGCACCAAGTCATGCTGCCGGAAATCGCACGCCAAGCCCAAAGAGTCGGGGCTGTGGATGAC
>JBEBHD010000214.1:0-9823 GCA_040080915.1 Saprospiraceae bacterium | reverse complement strand
GTTTGTCACCCCGAAGGGCGACAAACCGAGCGTGCAACCAGTACCCTCCAAATAAGAAACCCTCTACCCCCCAACCAGAAACCTATTTTACCATGCAGTCCTTTTTTTTAGAAATCAACGGCGCGAGGGTTCACTGCTTGCGCTTTGGCCAGGGGCCGAAACTATTAGTGGCTGTACATGGGTACGGCGACCGGGCACGGTTGTTTGCTATTCTGGAGGGCGCACTGGCCGAACGCTACACGGTGGTGGCTTTCGACCTGCCATTTCATGGGCAAACGGAGTGGCCGAAACGCACCTTTTCCAAGCCCGACTTGCTGCACGTAGTTTCCCTGATCATGCAACGCGAAGGATCTGAACGCCTGAGCCTCATGGGGTATAGTTTTGGTGCACGGCTCGCCCAGGCCATGCTGCCCGACCTGCTGCCCTGTCTGGACAAACTGTACCTGCTCGCACCTGACGGTATCCGCACCAAGGGCATGTCTGCGGCCGTGCGCACGCCAATATGGGTGCGCACGCTGTTTTTTTACCTGCTGAAAAAGCCCCAGTGGTTCTTACGCCTGATCGCCCTTGGCAGCCGGTTGCGTGTGGTTCCGCCGCTCATTTTGCACTTTTTGTCGTTCAACCTAACCCGGCCCGAGCGCTACCGACGAGCCTTCGGGTGCTGGTTTGCCCTCGACTCGTTTTACCTGCCCCGGCACCGCATCAAAGCGATTTGGCGAGAGTCGGGCTTGCCGGTGGATATCTATTTCGGTACCCGCGACGAGATGATCCACTACAAAACGGTCAAGAAAATGGTAGAGGGCGTGCGGAATGTGCGCATCTTCCGCATGGTGGCCGGCCATCGGCTGATCGGCGAAAACCTGCGGGAACGTATGCGGCGGGTGTGAGCGATTCGGGGCAGAGGAAGCCCGCTTCGGGTCGGAAACCCTCGCGAGCACGGAGCGCGTGAAGTATAGCCGGGCTGTTTTTTATCACGAGTTTGTTTTTGAAAAACGGTAAATTCGCACCAATTAACAACGACCTATGACAATAGAAATCGAAATAGGCCATCTCGCCACCACGCACCACCAGCGTGCAATCAAAAAATTAGTGTTCGGCTTGGAGGCCCTGTACATCTCCGGGGCCATTGCCTTGGAGCCTTTACCCGAAACGGACATTGACCCGGGCAACTCGGAAAGCAAATGTCCCGATGTGATTTTGCAGGACAACATCCGCTCAACCGTTCCGGTCATTATCGAGGTGGCCACGAATCGTGGCTGGAAAACCGATTACTCCAAGATGCGCCAACTGATTGACAACACCGAATACGGCATCGAAGAGGGTTTCGTGCTGAATTTCGAAACGGGGGCTTGGCACAGATACAGCAAGTCCCCGGGCGAAGTTTTGGAAGAATCCGCTTGGTCGGAAGTGCTCGGCCTTGATTTGTCGGGGTTGATTTGAAGCCCCTGCTGGCCCACCGCCATGAAAGACAACTTCTCCCACCGTTCTGCTGATTACGCCCAGTTCCGCCCGAGTTACCCGGCGGCCTTGTATGAATTTATCGTTGCCAATTGCGCTGGCAACGATTGCGCCTGGGATTGTGCGACGGGCAACGGGCAGGTCGCTGTTGTTTTGGCTGACCATTTCCGGCAAGTGGAGGCTACGGACATCAGCGAGAACCAGTTGAAAAACGCCGCATTCCGCCCCAACATCCACTACCAAATGGCTGCCGCCGAGCAGTCCGTTTTTTCAGAAAACCAATTCGATCTGGTCACCGTGGGCCAAGCGGCGCATTGGTTTCGTTTGGAAAAATTTTACACCGAAGTGCAGCGGGTGCTAAAGCCAGGCGGCTTGCTGGCCCTGTTCGGATACGGTCTGCTGCACATTGACGCGCCCACCGATGCCGTTGTCGAGCACCTGTACCACGATATTTTGGGCGACGACTGGGACCCCGAACGCCAACTCGTGGACGAGGCGCTGGCAACGATTGCGTTTCCGTTCCGGGAAATTCCGCTGCCGGAAATGGTGGTCGAATACCGCTGGACGACGGATTTCTTGCTTGGGTATTTGTCCACTTGGTCCGCAGTGCGCCACTACGAAAAACGTACCGGCGAAAGCCCCTTGGGCGAGTCTTTCGCAGCCGCCCTGTCGGCGGCCTGGGGCGCGGAGGCGGAAAAAACTGTTCGGTTTTCGATTTTCGGGCGGGTTGGGGTACACCAGTAGTTTTTTACAAAAAACCTTGTGCGGCGAATAGCCCGCATATTCGCCGCACAAGTTGCGGTAAATAGCCCGTACATTCGCCGCACAAACTGCGGCAAATGATCTACATCCACCAACGACACGACTGGCCTAACTTTACGTGGAGCCACGCGGAACTGCTGACACGCCTTGGCACGGTGCGGCATTTGCAAGGCAAACTGCTGGGCAAAATGTCGGCCTTGGGTTTCTTGCTGCGCAAAGAAGCAGAGCTGGAAACGCTGACCCAGGAAGTGCTGAAATCCACCGAAATCGAAGGAGAATTTTTAAACCCGGATCAGGTTCGTTCATCCATCGCCCGGCGTTTGGGCATGGACATTTCCGGCCTGCCACCCACCGACCGGCACGTGGAGGGTGTGGTGGAAATGATGCTGGACGCGACGCAACAAAACGAGAAAACACTCACGGTGGATCGCCTGTTCGACTGGCATGCTGCCCTATTCCCGACCGGTCGCAGCGGGATGCACCAAATCGCGGTGGGCGCTTGGCGAGACGACAGCACCGGCCCAATGCAAGTGGTTTCCGGCGGCATGGGCCGGGAACGGATACACTTTCAGGCACCCGGTGCTGCCAAGTTGGACAAAGAAATGGACACCTTTTTGGCTTGGTTCAACCGGTACGACGACACGGACCCTGTGCTGAAAGCCGCCGTCGCGCATTTGTGGTTTGTCACCATCCACCCGTTCGACGACGGCAACGGTCGCATGGCCCGGGCCATCGCGGATATGCAGTTGGCCCGGGCCGATGGCAGCAGTCAGCTGTTTTACAGTATGTCGGCCCAAATCCGATTGGAACGCAACCAATACTACGAAATCTTGGAACAGACCCAAAAAGGCGACCTCGATATAACGGCTTGGTTGGTGTGGTTTCTGGACTGCCTGACCAGCACGTTGACGGCCACCGACCACACGCTCGCGCGGGTGTTGGCAAAGGCACATTTTTGGGAAATAAACCGGACCACTGCCTTTAACGAACGCCAGCACCGGATGATCAACAGGCTTTTCGACGGATTTGAGGGCAAACTGAACACCTCCAAGTGGGCCAAAATGGCCAAATGCTCCGCCGACACCGCACTGCGGGATATTCAAGACCTGATGGACAAAGGCGTGTTGCGGAAAGAGGCTGCGGGCGGGAGGAGCACGAGTTATGTTTTGGCAGGGGAGGGGCTTATGCAATTTTAAATGAAATGCAGCACTACACCGCTCCCCACACTACCCCCACATCCCGCCACACGCTCCAATCCCGCGCGTACAAAAAATTCAACCGCTCCACCATATCCGCGTCAATCGCCGCATTCTCCCAGCCCGACAGCGGGGAAAACACGCTCCGAGCGAGCCGGGGCAAGGCCTCAACACCCGGCGCAGGCGCATAACCGACCCACGTTTTTCGGCCCAGCAACACGGGCAGCCAGTTTTGTAGCAGCGGTTTTGTTTTTTTGAAAAAAAACAGCGCGAGCGGCAGGCCGGGCAGCATGAGCAGGCAGATGCCGAGGTCGAGCACGCGTTTGTTCCGGCGCTGTCCGGGCTGGGCAATGTTGTAGCGGATGTTGGCGGTGTACAGTTCGCCGGGCGCATCCTTGCTGCTGCTGCCGATGATGTGCCGTCCGCCCTCGGGTAGTATTTTGTACGAAATACTCGGGCCGAGACGGGTCATCCACGTCAGGATTTCCTGCACGGAAACGTCCTTGGAGCAAAAAACAACCTCGTCCACACCGAACACCCGAACGAGGCCGGGCAGCCGCTCCGCCGCGCGGGCGGGGGCCTCGGTACCGATCAGGTTGGCTGCCACGCCCGCCTGTGCCAGCAGCCCCTGTGCCCGCTCGCTTTCCTCCGTGCTGCCCACCACCACGAGGTTCCGCACCCGATCCTGCCCGATGCGCAGGCTGCGGAACTCGACCAGATGCAGCAGCACGCGCAACGCTGCCAGCGCGCCCGTCGCCCAGGCACCACCCAGCAGCAGCAAGGCCCGCGAAGGGCGGTACTCTAGTTCGAGAAAACCGTAGATGGCCGCCAGCAGCAGTGTGCCCAACCCGATGCCGCGCAGCAACCGGCTCAGGTCGTAACGCCGGTCGTAGCCGCCACTGAGCCACACCGACACCTGCCACACGAGCGTGTACAGCGGAAAATTGAACCACAGCACCGCCGCCTTGAAATAGTACGGGTCTTTGTAGTAGTAGTTGGCCCAAAAATCTTTCAGAAACACCAATCCTCCGAACAGTAGCGCCGCATCAGCCACAGGCAACCATACCCGGCTTGCCGCACTGGAGAGCAGCGCCATGCCCGCCCGCAACCAGATGGCGGCCTGGAGCATTAGCACAAACAGCCCGGCACGCCGCCCCCGGAAATGTTTGCGGGCAAAAATGATCATGGCCTGATAAAAGGTGCGGACGTAGTTCAGGCTGCCCTTTTTGGTGCTCTCGCCCTTGTAGTGCAGGATGCGGGCCTGCGGGAAATAGTAGTTTTGGTAGCCTGCCTGCACGATGCGATACGACAGATCAATGTCCTCGCCGTACATGAAAAACGCCTCGTCGAGCAGCCCGGCCTTGTCGAGCGCAGTGCGGCGGACAAACATGAAACAGCCAGCCAGCACGTCCACGGGATGGGTTTCGTTTTCGCTCAGGTGGCCGAGGTAGTAGCCGTTGAACAGGCGGCTTTTGGGAAAAATGCGGGCGAGACCAGCGGTTTTGCAGAAGGCCACCCAGGGTGAGGGGAAGCCGCGCTTGCTCTCGGGCAGGTAAGCCCCGCTGCCGTCGAGCAGTTTGGCACCCAAGGCACCGGCGTTGGGGTGCGCGTCCATAAAATCGAGGCACTGCCGGAAGGTGTCGGCCTCCACCAGCGTATCGGGATTGAGCAGCAGCACGTACTCGCCCGCGCTCTGGCGAATGGCCTGGTTGTTGGCCACGGCAAAACCGGGGTTGTCGGCGTTGGCGACGAGTTGTACTTCGGGAAATCGCTCGCGCACCATGCCCACCGAGTCGTCCGAGGAGTTGTTGTCCACCACCCACACCTCGCCTTCGATGTCCCGCATGGCCGTGCGCACCGACAGGAGCGCCTGCTCCAAAAAGGCGCGCACGTTGTAGTTGACGATGACTACGGAAAGCCGCATGGCGCAAAAGTAGGGAGAATGTGCTGATGGCAAGCCACTGCTTGAACGGCTCGGCTTTGGGCGAGGGCACCGACTGGATCAGCCGAAGCAGTTGCTCGGTATCGGCTACGTCGGTGTCGCGCATCTTGCCGTCTTCGGCACACATTTTCAACTGTCCGATTTTTTCGGACAGTTGACCGCCCTCCTTTTGCAGTTTGGTTTTCAAATCGTTCCAGTATTTACGGGGACGGTGGGCGGGGCACAACTTGCGTTTCTTACACCAGCAGTTCCTCGAGTTTATGCCGCCATTTCGGAAAGGCATTTATCATGGCTGAGCCTATGTGCTTGTGTTCGATATAGTTAAAGGAAAACACCCGCCGTTCAAGATCATCGCGGTAGTACTGGCGATACTGCTGGCGCCCAGCGTCTTGAACTGCATTTATTTGTGCCGCCACCTCCCAGTATTGTTGCTCGACCGACCGACTTTCTTTGGGAAAACTCCATAAGTAAGTAGCATTGGAGTTGAGGAGTTCCCAGGCAAAATGGTGATTCATTGGCCCCTCGATGAAAAACAAAAACCCAAATTTAGGCGTAAGGGTAAAGCGAAGTGGTTGCCGTTCAGATTGCTTGCTGCCCGCCAGAAAAACCAACTGCTGGCGGTTTCGTATGGAATTGTTTTCCGAAAAAAAGTCCAGAATATCTTTCTCGGTCTGCCGAAATGGGTTACCCGGTGCCGTATCGTTCAAGGTATCAAAAATATCTTCCGATGTGAATAAAGTTTGGTCGGGCGGTGTCATTTTAGGGGGGCGGGTAAGCCCCTGAAGACGTTGCTGTTTGACCGCTTCGAGCATTTCCTCGTTGATGGCTTTTATCTCGTTGGAATGGGCTTCAATACGTTCAATTTCGCCACCTCGGAAATGTACCGTGGCCCGGACCTTAAAGTTCTTTTTTTTCAATTTTTTGGCAATAAAGGGTTTGATCAGGTTGAATTCCGGCATCAAATACGCATTCGCTATGGAAATGGTAAGATTCCGGCTTATGTCATCCAGGTAGCATTCAAATGTGATTTCACCCAAACCAATCTTCGCCTCGGAAAACGGCACTGAAAACGACCGGCTTAGTGTGCCCGCCGGGGCTTCAATTTCCGGCAAAAAATTGCGTGTCGGCTCAGCTACCGAAAGTTCCAAATTGTTGACTTGTTCCGTTAAACGCGCTTTGGTGTAAGAGCTCAACTGTGGCTCCAGCATGCGCCAGTCCAATTTTTCAAAATACAGCGCCCGCACCTCCTTCTTAGGGCGCTGTTCGGCAAACCTGGGTAAGGGTTCAGCCACGGAATAGTTAATTACCCGCAGGTGCAGCCTAGCATCTGAAGCATCGTACCTCAACATTTCCGCCTCCCAATAAATGGGCACGACCGTGCGAAACAGCAAATGCTTAAAGGGGATATTAGTTTGAGCCGTCCCAATAGGTATCTCGGGATTGAGCCAAACGGCATCGTTGGTTATGAGCAAAAGAATGGTTTTGTCTGTCATACCATCAAGTATTTTCGAACCACAGCTTCACCGTCCCCACGCTCAGGCGGATGACCGACAGTTGGATGGACTGGAAAGTGGTTTTCCCGCTCATGGATTGGCATACTTGGTGAATGGCGGGCAAGTATAGCGCGATTTCCGCAAAACATGGAACGGGGCGGACGGAAAAGTGCATCGGGGCGCGCGACTTTCCAGATTTTAAAAACCTGGAAAGTCTAAAGATCAATGTTGTGTACCTTCGCGCCCGTTTTCCAAAAAACGCTCTTTTCAAACACCGCCATACCGTGTCCACCTTCCTGAACGAACTCCACCGCCGCCGCACTTTCGCCATCATCGCCCACCCCGATGCGGGCAAGACCACCCTGACCGAAAAACTGCTCCTCTTCGGCGGGGCCATCCAGACCGCCGGTGCCGTGAAAAGCAACAAGATCAAAAAAAGCACCGTGTCCGATTTCATGGAGATCGAACGCCAGCGCGGCATCTCGGTCAGCACCTCGGTCATGGGCTTCGAGTACCGCGACCTGCAGATCAACATCCTCGACACGCCCGGCCACGAGGATTTTGCCGAAGATACCTACCGCACACTCACAGCCGTGGACTCCGCCATTGTGGTCGCAGACGTGGCCAAGGGCGTGGAAACCCAGACGGAAAAACTCACCAAGGTGTGCCGTATGCGCGATACGCCGATCATTTTTTTCATCAACAAATTAGACCGCGAGGGCCGCGACGGCTTCGATCTGCTGGACGAGGTCGAGCAAAAACTGAACCTGAAAGTATGCCCGCTCTCGTGGCCCATCGGCATGGGACAGCGGTTCAAGGGCGTGTACAACCTGTACGAGCGCAAACTCGTGCTGTTCAACCCCCACGGCAAGCAGGACGAGGAGGAAATCGTCGTTTTCGAAGACCTCGCCCACCCCGATCTGGAAAAACACATCGGCGAAAGCGCCGCCCGCGTCTTGCGTGAGGAGGTGGAAACTTTAGTGACCGTGTACCCACCCTTCGACAAGGCCGCCTACCTGCGCGGCGACATCTGCCCGGTATTTTTCGGCTCGGCGGTCAACAACTTCGGTGTGAAGGAACTGCTTGATTGTTTCGTGGACATCGCCCCCACGCCCCGTGCACGCGAGACGGAGGAGCGCATCGTGCAGCCCGAAGAGGACAAGTTCAGCGGCTTCGTTTTCAAGATTTTTGCCAATATGGACCCGCGACACCGCGACCGCATCGCTTTCGTTCGCGTGTGCTCAGGCCGCTTCGAGCGCAACAAAAACTACCGGCATGTACGGCTGGAACGAGAGTTCAAGTTCCCCGCGCCCACCATGTTCATGGCCAGCAAAAAGACCCTCCTGGAGGAAGCCTACCCCGGCGATGTGGTGGGTCTGTACGATTCCGGCAATTTTAAGATCGGCGATACGCTCACCGAGGGTGAGGTGCTGCATTTCAAGGGCATACCCTCGTTCAGTCCAGAGCAGTTCCGTTACGTGGAAAACGCTGACCCGCTCAAGCAAAAGCAGTTTGCCAAGGGTCTCGACCAGCTCATGGACGAGGGTGTAGCCCAGATGTTCGTGCGCCAGAGCGACGGCCGCCGCATTATCGGCACGGTGGGGCAGCTCCAGTTTGAGGTCATCCAGCACCGCCTGGAGGCCGAGTACGGTTCCAAATGCCGCTACGAACCCGTGAACCTGAACAAAGCCTGCTGGATCAGCAGCGACGACCCCAAGGCGCTGGAGGAATTTCTCGACCGCCGCAAGCGCGACATCGCCCGCGACATCCACGGCGACATCGTTTTTTTGGCCGAAACGGCCTGGATACTGCAAACGGTGCAGGAAAACTTTCCGAAGGTGCAGTTTCGGTTCACGTCGGAGGGGTGAGTGGTGTAACAGTGCCTTACCGAATCGCCCCGCCCCAAATCCAGCCATCGAACGCCCGGGTGGGGTGCCTACCCACCACGTATGCTTTTTCAATACCAAGGTTCGCGGCCAGCGCGGCGGCATTCTTTCGATCTGCTTCCATGGCGGTTTCTTTGACCTCAAAGGCAGCACGCCTATCGAGCACAAAGTCAATCTCCTTGCCGGATTTCAGGGCGTAGTAGGTCACCTCCCCGTGGTGCCGAAGCTGATTGAACACAGCGTTTTCAAATTTGGCCCCGCTTCCCAGTTCTGCCGCCATGGCCGCTATGCCGTTGTCGAGGAAATAGAGTTTTCGGGCTTTCACGATTTCACGGTCGGGGCTGGCGGTGCTGACGGGAATCGTTCGGATGAGGTACGATTGCTCGAATAGCCCGAGATAATTTTCCACCGCATGGCGGGTCAGCCCACTGAGCACGCTGATCTTGGACACCTCTAATTTGGTGCCCACGCGCACGGCGAGCAGCCTGATTAATTTATAGGCATCCTCGCTTTTTTTGAAATCGAGAAACGATGCCACGTCGTGGTTGATGTACGAGCTGAGGATGTCCGCGATCAGGTCGCGCTTGTCCCGGGCTTTTTCGGACAGGACGACCTCCGGAAACCCGCCGTAGTCAATATACGCGTCGTAATAGTGCTTCAGGCGTTCGTACTCGGCCATGGAAAACGGCACGCCCGCAAACGCGGTGCCCGGCGAAATGTGCCCGACCTGTTGGAATGTCAGCATCTCGCCAAAGGTGAGCGGGTAAACCTCGAATATCTTTTTTCGGCCCGCCAAGGACTCGTCGAACCGATTTTTCAGGTAGTACGAGCTCGAGCCAGTCAACACGAACTTGATGTCGTAGGTATCGTACAGGTACTTGATCACGCTCGGTAAGTTGGGCACCAACTGGATCTCGTCCATGCCAACAAGCACTTTTTCGGAGAGCCGTATGCCTCGCTGTGCAAGTGCGTGAACGATAGTCTCGTAATTTTTTTCGGAAAAGAGCTCCCGGTAATCAAGGCGCTCCAAGTCAAAAAACACTTTTTGAGCAATGTCCGAGCTTTCCATCAATCGCTTGAGGAGCG
>JBEBHD010000382.1:0-2600 GCA_040080915.1 Saprospiraceae bacterium | reverse complement strand
CCTGTGGGGCGGGCGGGGCAACTCGATAACCGGGGCCAGAACGCCCGTCCCACTCGCCATCCCAACCGTTTTCCCGCCCGCCGCCTGAAAAACAAGCCCCAAACGCAGATTTGTGACCCCAAAATTGCCCTACCTTGCCTCCCGGCAAATCATTGAGCAACGATGCAAAGGCCGCTCCCCATCATTCGATACTCAAAATGGGCACTCATTTTTTACACGTTCTCGAATGAATTTTCACCTCGCCAATCGCCGACTCGCGCGAGCCTTGCTGTTCGCCCTGTCATTCGCCATCCTGTTGCCGCCACGTCTGCCCGCCCAACAGCAAGCAGACAGTCTGGCCGCGCTGCTCAAAACTTCGATTCCCGACACCTCGCGGACGAAAATCCTTGCCCAATTGGCCGACCTACACATAAATCAAGGCACCCCCCTGACGGCCCTCCAGTCCGCAAATGACCTGCTTGCCTTTGCCGAAAAAATCCGCGACACGAGTAACATTATCGCGGCGAAGGCCTACCTGTTCAAGATTTATTTCAATTTGATTGGAGACTACAAACAGGCCGCCCAGCACGCCCAACAAATGCTCGCTTTGGCCGAACAACGGCGCGACACCCTGAAAATGGTGCGGGCAAATACGTTCGTCGGGATAGGATTTTTGCAGGAAGTCAAAAACCTCACCGATGCCAAACAAAACGCCGACCAACAGGTGGCCGAAGCGATCAAAAACTTCCAACGCGCCTCCGACCTCTACCAAGCCAAAGGCAAAGCCCTACAGGTTGCAAAAATGCAAGCCAAAATCGGCGATGTTTATAACGTACTTGGTCAGCCGGAAAAGTCAATCCAGTATTATCAAGCCTACATGGAAATGGCGAAGGCTTCGGGTGATAATTTTGAGTTGATGACCGCCAGTATACAAGTCGCCGGGGCTATGCGGGAGTTCAAAACGCCGGACAAAATGCGGCAGAGCATTGCTTATTACGAGCAGGCCCTCCGACTGGCGGGCTCTGGGCAGACAGACATTTACGAAAGGATATTCTGCCTTCAATCCATGGCCCACGTTCATGGCGAACTGGGCAATTTCGAGCAATCCTACCGGACGTACTTAACCTACATGGCTCTGCGAGACACCTTGCTGACCAAAGAAAGAGCCCAACAAATCGGCGAATCGGAAGCCAAGTACGCCGCCGAGTTCAAGAAAACCGAAGTCGCCCAAAAAAATCTCCAACTCGAGCAGCAAGCCGCCACCCGCGACCGCCTCCTCTTCGCCGCCGCCCTCGCCCTCCTGGCAATCTTCGGCTACTTTTCGTGGCGACGCACCCGCCAAAAAGCCGAGCAGGCCCGCGCCGAGCTGCAAGCCCAACTCGAACACGCCGAGGCCGACAAACTCCGCGAACTCGATCAGTTCAAATCCCGCTTTTTCACCAACATAACCCACGAGTTCCGCACGCCGCTGACCGTCATTTTGGGCAACGCCGATTTGATGAAAAACGAAATCCCGGCGGCCAGCCAGCCAAAATTGAAGGCCATCCAGCGCAACAGCGAAGGCTTGCTGCGGCTCATCAACCAACTCTTGGATTTAGCGAAATTGGAAGACCAGTCCCTCCGCACGAACCAGGTGCAAGGCGACGTGGTGGCCTACACGACCTACAACGCCGAGAGCTTCCAGTCGTTTGCCAACTCGAAAAACTTGGTCATCAGAACCGAAAACCCCAGCGGCCAAGCCCAAATTTTCATGGACTACGACCCCGAACGGTTCGGCCAGATTTTGCAAAACCTGCTTTCCAATGCCCTGAAATTCACCCCGTCGGGCGGCTCAGTGACGCTGCGGACAGATTTGACAACTTTTGAAAAAGCGCCAAATCTCACCCTCTCCGTCTCGGACACGGGCGCGGGCATCTCGCCCGAAGATTTGCCCCACATTTTCAACCGATTTTTCCAAGCCAAAAACCAAGGCAAAGAAGGCGGCACAGGCATCGGCCTGGCCTTGACCAAAGAATTGGTGCAACTCATGGGCGGCGAAATTTCAGTGGAAAGCGCCGTGGGCAAAGGCACGACGTTCACCGTCCGCCTGCCCATCACGAACATCGCGCCGATTGAGGAATTGAAGGATCGAGGATTCGAGGAATTGAAGACCGAGACCTCAGCCATCGCTTCCAGTACAAATCCTCAAATCCTCGATTCTTCAAATCCTCAAATCCTCATCGTTGAGGACAACCCCGATGTGGTAGACTACCTCAGCCAATGCCTCAGCGGCAAATTCCGGCTCGAATACGCCTTCAACGGCCGTTCGGGCATCGAAAAAGCCCTCGAAATCGTGCCGGAGTTGATCGTTTCCGATGTGATGATGCCCGAAAAAGACGGCTTCGAACTGACCGACACCTTGAAAAACGACCCGCGCACGAGCCACATCCCCATCGTGCTGCTCACGGCAAGGGCCGATGTGGAAAGCCGGATTGCGGGGCTACGGCGGGGGGCGGACAGTTATTTGGCCAAACCGTTTTACCCGGAAGAACTGACGGTGACGCTGGAAAAACTGTTGGAAAACAGACAGCGGATGCAGGCGCGGTACAGCCAAATCGCGCTCGGCATGCCCAGTGTCGGGG
>JBEBHD010000026.1:0-34520 GCA_040080915.1 Saprospiraceae bacterium | reverse complement strand
CCGCGCTACTTTGCTGGTCATTTTGGTCAAAGCCCTTGTCAGCCCCCATACCCCCCCTACGGCCTACCTCGCCGTGGCGTTCCAGGGCACAGCGGGGGCCTTGCTCCTGTGCTACCTGCGGCCGTTCGGGTTGGCTGCCCTGCTGTACGGTTTTTTGGCAATCACCGAGTCCGCCCTGCAAAAACTGCTCACGCTTTATCTGTTTTTTGGCAAATCCCTGATTGAGGCCACAGATATTTTTTTCGCCGACGTGCTTCGGGTTTTTGGTGTGCAAAGCGGTGTTTCATGGGCTTGGGCTGCGGTTTATGCTTATGTTGGACTGTACGCGGTTTGGGGTTTGGTGCTGGGCATCTGGTTGCCGCTCCTGCCGGGGCAGCTCGAACGCCGGGCAGCGGAGTATGCAAATGTGCAATTAGAAGCCAGCCCGTTTGATGCCGAGGTTTCAAAAAAAATGGGCCGGAAATGGTTGGGTGCGGGCTTTGTTCTTTTGTTCATCACGCTTACGTTCGTGTTTGCTGGCGGTAAGGCTGTGGGTGGTCAAAAGGCTTTGTACGCAGTGCTGCGCACGGTGGCTGTACTGGTTATGTGGTTTTTCCTGTTGCAACCGGTGGTCGCGTACTTTTTCAAGCGATGGGCCGAACGCCGCGCCGAACAGGAGCGGGGTACGCTGGCGCAAATCATGGATTTCATGCCCGACCTGCGGTCGCAAGCGGTGCCGCTTTACCGGTATGTGGCTCGACACCATGCTGGCTGGCGACGCTGGCCGGAATTTGTGCTGGCGCTGTTTGTCCGGGCGCTTTTTCGCGGCCAGGAGCCGGAAAGGTTGAACAGGTGAATTTTTGTTGATGTTAGTACAAACCGCGTCAGCGGTGACATTCTGGTAGAAAATGTGCGGATTGTTAGAAGGAACCGCGTAGCGGTGGCATTAAATGTCATCGCTACGCGATTCCGACGCTGATCACTGCCTGTTTCTACCATAATGTCACCGCTGACGCGGTTTGTACTAACCAGTTACAAATTTTTTTAACCGCCGATTACACGGCAACGCTGCTTGTCAGCGGAAACAGCCGGCTCTCTTTCAGCCCATTGAAACCGCCTTTCACCTCCACGAGCTTGTCGTAACCGCGAGCACGCAGGATGCTGGTGAAAACCATGGACCGATAGCCGGACGCACAGTGGACATAGGCGGTTTTGTCCTTTGGTATGCGCAGCATGGATTCGTTGATTAAATCCAGCGGGGCGTTTTCGGCAATTACGAGGTGCTCGGTATCATATTCCGTGCATTTGCGCACATCAAACACTGGGGCCTTAGGGTCGGCGGCGAGGCGTTCGGCGAGTTCATCGGGGCCAATGCTCACGATACTGTCCACTTCCATGCCCGCTTCACGCCAAGCCTCGATGCCACCTGCGAGGTAGCCGAGACAGTAATCGTAGCCAACACGGGCGAGTCGGGTGACCACCTCTTCTTCGCGCCCGGCTTCGGCCACGATGAGCAGTTCCTGTTTCACGTCGGGGATGAGCGCGCCCACCCAAGGGGCAAAGGATCCGTCAATACCGATATTGATCGAGTTGGGCACGAAGCCTTTTGCGACCGTTTGCGGTGAGCGGGTATCCAGGATGAGTGCGCCGGTCTCGTTGGCGGCGGCCTCGAATGCGCGGGGCGACAAGGCCTGCGTGCCGCGTCGAACGACCTCGTCAATACTGTCGTAGCCTTGTTTGTTGAGCGCCACGTTGAGCGGGAAATAGGCAGGTGGCGGTTGTAAGCCAGTCGTCACTTCGACTACAAATTCGGCCTTAGTCATGTTGGCCCGTAGAGCGTAGTTGGTTGCTTTTTGGTGGCCGAGCGTATCGAATGTTTCCTTGGACATGTTTTTGCCGCAGGCAGAACCTGCGCCATGTGCGGGGTACACGATTACGTCGTCGGGCAGGGTCATGACCTTGTTGCGCAGCGAGTCGAAGAGCGTTTCGGCAAGTTGTTCCTGGGTCATGTGTGCGGCTTTTTGGGCCAGATCGGGGCGGCCCACGTCGCCGATGAAGAGTGTGTCACCGGAGAAAAGGGCTTTTTCGGTACCGTTTTCGTCCAATAGCAGGAAACAAGTACTTTCCATGGTGTGACCGGGCGTATGCAGGACGCGAAAGGTCAGTTTGCCCACCCGAAACTCCTCGCCGTCGTGGGCGATGTGCGCTTTGAACGAAGGGGTGGCGCTGGGGCCGTAAACAATGGGAGCACCTGTTTTTTGGGAGAGGTCCACGTGGCCGCTCACAAAATCGGCGTGGAAATGGGTCTCGAAAACGTACTTGATCCGGGCGTTGTCCTTGGCGGCCTTTTCGATGTAGGGGGCTACTTCGCGCAGGGGGTCAATGACCACGGCCTCGCCCGCGCTTTCGATGTAGTAGGCACCCTGCGCCAGGCAACCGGTGTAGATTTGCTCGATTTTCATGTTTGTAGTGAGACTTGTTGACGGATAAATTTTTTTGCAAAGGTGCAGGGGCGAATACCAGAATTCCGTGACTTGCGTCACGGGCCGTAGCCGGGTGCGAAAGTAGCACTCTTAAATTCACTCCCCAAACCGTTCCCGCAACTGTTTTTTCAACGCCAGCATCTCGTCCCGTAATTGCGCGGCGGTGATGAAATCTAAGTCTTTGGCCGCCTTTTTCATGCGCGTTTCCGTTTCGGCCACCATTTTTTCCAACTGGCTGCGGGTGGCGTATGCCACCACTGGTTCGGCGGCGAGAGTGGCGGTTTCCGGTTCCACATAGTACTTGGTCTGCTCCACGCCCCGAATGTCGAGGATGCTGCGCTGTGCCCGGATCTCGTCCTTGGTCTTGGTCACCGTGCGCGGGGTGATGCCGTGCTCCTCATTATAAGCCATTTGCGCCGCGCGGCGGCGCGTAGTCTCGTCCATGGTGTTGCGCATGGAGTCGGTGATCTTGTCGGCGTAAAAAATGACCATCCCGTTAGCGTTGCGGGCGGCGCGGCCTGCGGTTTGCGTGAGGGAGCGCATGTTGCGCAAAAAACCTTCCTTGTCGGCATCGAGGATGGCTACGAGCGACACTTCGGGCATATCCAGACCCTCGCGAAGGAGGTTGACCCCCACCAGCACATCGTACTCACCGAGGCGCAGGTCGCGGATGATCTCCACGCGCTCCAGCGTTTCCACCTCGCTGTGGATGTAGCGGCAGCGGATGTTAAGCCGCAGCAGGTAAGCCGTGAGTTCCTCGGCCATACGCTTGGTGAGTGTGGTCACCAGCGTGCGCTCGTCCAGCACTACGCGCTTTTGGATTTCCTCCATCAGGTCGTCAATCTGGTTGAGGGACTGCCGTACTTCAATGGGCGGATCAAGCAGGCCGGTGGGGCGCACGAGCTGTTCCACCACCACGCCCTCGGTTTTTTCCAACTCGTAGTCGGCGGGTGTGGCGCTCACAAAAACGACCTGGTTGATGAGTCCCTCGAACTCCTCAAAACTGAGCGGGCGGTTGTCCATGGCCGAGGGCAGGCGGAAGCCATAGTTCACGAGCATCTGCTTGCGGGAGCGGTCGCCGCCCCACATGCCGCGCACCTGCGGGATGGTGACGTGGCTCTCGTCCACGATCATCAGGTAGTCGTCGGGGAAATAATCCAGCAGGCAAAACGGACGGGTACCCGGCTCGCGGCGGTCAAAAAAGCGGGAGTAGTTTTCGATGCCGCTGCAGTAGCCCAGTTCGCGGATCATCTCGACATCGAATGCCGTGCGCTCGCGGATACGGCGGGCCTCCTGCAGCCGCCCTTCGGAAATGAAGTATTTTTCCTGCCCGGCCATCTCGTCCTGAATGGCGTTGAGTATTTCGCTGAGGCGCTCTTTCGGTGCAATGTACAGGTTGGCGGGAAAGACAGCGGCCTCGTCCATGCTGTTGACGCGCTTGCCGCTTTCCACCTCGATGCTTTCGATGCTCTCGATCTCATCCCCCCAAAAAATGACCCGGTAGCCCCAGTCGGCGTAGGGCAAATTGATGTCCACCGTATCGCCGCGAACGCGGAAAGTGGCGCGGGAAAAATCCGTTTCCGTGCGGGAGTACAGGCTGTCGGTGAGGGCGTAGAGGAAACTCGTTTTGGACAGTTTCATGCCCTTGTGGATGCGGATGATGCCGGTGGCGTAGTCTTCCGGGTTGCCCATACCGTAGATGCAGGACACGGAAGCCACGATAATGATGTCGCGCCGACCCGACAGCAGGGTGCTCGTGGCTTTGAGACGCAGTTTATCCACCAACTCGTTGATCTGGAGGTCTTTTTCGATGTAGGTGTCCGTCACAGAAATGTAGGCCTCGGGCTGATAGTAGTCGTAGTACGACACGAAATACTCCACAGCGTTGTCGGGAAAAAACGACTGCAGCTCGCCGTAGAGTTGGGCGGTGAGGGTTTTGTTGTGGGTGAGCACGAGGGTAGGGCGCTCCAATTGGGCGATGACGTTTGCCATGGTGAACGTCTTGCCCGAACCGGTAACGCCGAGCAACACCTGGGCGCGGTCGCCAGCGCGTACAGCTTCGACGAGTTGGTTGATCGCCTGTGGCTGGTCGCCGGTGGGGACGTAGGGCGATTGGAGATGGAAGGTCATTTTTTGCTGTTGGCTGTTTTTTTGCCCCCAAAATTCCGGCTTTTCCACCACATTTGGCCCACCATATTTGAAGTTTTTAAAACAAAAAATTTCAACCCAACAACCCCTCCAGTTCTTCCCGTGTCAGAGCCGGCGTTTCGTGCCCGGCGGCGAAAAACTCCTGGCCAAACTGTTTTTTCCGCTCTTGCAACTGGCGTATCTTTTCTTCGATCGTGTCGCGCGCAATAAACCGCAAGGCCGTCACCGGGCGCGCCTGACCAATGCGGTGGGCACGGGCTATGGCCTGGTCTTCCACAGCCGGGTTCCACCAGGGGTCGAGCAAAAAAACATAATCGGCGGCGGTCAGGTTGAGGCCCACACCCCCGGCTTTTACGGTCATGAAAAACGCCTGCACGGCAGGGTCGTCCTGAAATCGCCCGACTTCGGCTGGGCGATCGGCTGCGGCGGTGTCGCCGGTAAGCCAGGCATAAGGCTGTCCGCGGCGCTCGAACTCCCGGCGAAAAATCTGGAGGTGTTTTTCAAAACTACTGAAAAAAAGCACCTTGTGCCCGGCCCGTTGCACGGTGTCCCACTGGGCGAGTACGTCGTCAAACTTGCCGCTGCCCAGTTCCGTTTCGGGTTCCACCAGCGCCGGGTGATTGGCCAACTGCCGCAACCGCATGAGCGCCTGCAAGGCCATGACCCGCGTTTTCGGGTTGTCGAACAGGCTGAGGATTTCGTTGCGCACTGCCGACTTGGTTTTTTCGTACAGTTTGTGCTGTGAAGGGTGCATTTCAGAAAAAAACACCTGCTCGCCCAGCGCGGGCAAGTCGGGCGCTACCTCTTCCTTGGTGCGGCGCAGAAAAAACGGTCGGATGCGGGCGAACAGCCGCTGCTTGGCCGCTGCGTCGTTTGCCTTTTCGATGGGCAGCAAAAACGTTTCCCGAAACTCGCGGAAGCTGCCCAACGTGTCGGGGTTGATGAACTCCATCTGCGACCACAGATCGGCCAGGGAGTTCTCGACCGGTGTGCCCGACAACGAAATCTTGAACTGCCCCCGCAGCGAGCGCACAACTTTGGACACCTCCGAGTCGCGGTTTTTGATCTGCTGGCTCTCGTCCAGCACGATAGCCCGCCACTCGATTTTGCCCAGCAAATCCAGGTCCTGCCGTGCCGTGTGGTAGGTGGTCAGCACCACATCGTGCCCGGCTATGGCACGGATATCCTTCAGCCGTTTGGGACCGGAATGCGCGTACACAAACAGTTCGGGAGCAAATTGTGCCAGTTCCCGTTGCCAGTTGAAAACCAGCGACGCGGGCAGGACGACGAGCGCTTGCAACGGGCGGATTTCGGCCTTATGGGCTTGAAAAAGAGTTAGTTGGGCTGCGGTTTCTCCCCCGACGGCGGGGCCGGGAGCGGTGTTGTGCTTCACGTACAACAGTGCCGCGATCGTTTGCAGGGTTTTACCCAGTCCCATGTCGTCGGCCAAACAGGCACCGAAACCGTGCTGGTAATGCCCGATCAGCCATTTTACCCCAAAAAGTTGATACGGGCGCAGTGTCGCCTTGAGGTCGGCGGGTGGAGCGTATTCGATTTGGTCAGTGTCAACAGGCTGAAAATCCTGCGGAACCGATTCGGGGGTGCTATCGCGCAGGAGCGTGAAAAGCGCCTTGGGCAAGCGGAGATCGTCGCCCTCGGTACGCAGCGACTTGGCGAGGTCGCCGTAGCGGGCAAACCATTCTTGTGGGAGGTAAAAAAACGTGCCATCGGGGAGCGGGAAGTACTGGTTGCCGCTGCGCAGGTAAGGCACAAAAACATGGAACGGAAACCGGGTTTCGCCAATTTCCACTTGCCCGCGCACGTCGAACCAATCGCCTGCAGCATCGGAGCGTACGGAAATATCGGCAGGCAGTATGGCCAGAGTACGGCCGTCCAGTTGCGGTGCCACGAGTGTGAATCCCGCTTGCTCCAGCACCGGGCGGTGGTGTGTCAGCCAACGCAATATGTCGGCTAAGTCGCCGCCCGTTGGCAGGCGAAACATACGGTGATCCTCAACGAGGTCGAATTGGAGCAGTTTGTCTACAAAAACCTGTTCGGCGGGCAGGTTGCGGCATACGAGATGGACGGTGATTTCGCGGGTATCATCGTCGGGGACATCGAGCGTGGTGACCCGGTCGCGCCGTTCGCCGTAGCGAAATTCGGCCCCGTCGTAGGCGAAAACAGGCTTGAGCAGCCAGGTTTTTTCGAGCAGGTGTTCCGTTGGTTCGAGGCGCACTGTCACAAGGCGGTCGGCGGTTTGTACAGCAAACCCCTCGGCTTCGATTTGGGTTCGGCTGGCATTTTTGGCGATAAACTGCCGAAAATACGTGCGCACCTTGTCGGGCGGGATTTGGATGGTGTCCTTGCTCCGAAAAGGCCGTACCATGTTGCCGTTGATGCCCGGCACGCGGTACAGGACGTAGTCGGCCACCACCCACGCGGGATTGGTGTTGGTGAGCGGAAACGCATCGCGCACGCGGATGCTCCACTTTTCGGTTTCGGAGCCGAGCAGGAAGCGATATTCGATGCCCGCTGCTGTTTTTTTGAAAAAAAGATGGGGGGTCAGTTCATCGGTGGCGGCGTGCAACTGCACATCCTTGGCAAAAGTACGCCGTTCGGCATCGAGTGTAATGGGCAGCCGGTGGCGGACGACTTCGGCGAGGAAAAGGTCCAGTTCCCGGTGAATATGCGTTTCCACGATCGCTTTGGTTTCCGCCTGGGCGAGCAATTGCGCCAAGGGGGCAGGTGCCTTGGCCTTTGGCGCTCGGAACCTGGCCTCCAACGCCTTGGGCGTGAGCCGCTCGATGGACGCGAAAAGCGTCGCGAACACCGGGGTCAAGTCAATTCCGAATGAACCGATGGTGGTCGGGGTGGCTTTGTGCATCAGGTAAGTAAGGTGCCCGCCGGAATCCTCCTGCACAAGGTTGGCCGAGGGCAGGTACAGGTTTTCGGAAAAGGGGTACAGGTTGAAGACGACGCGCATGGGGAGTTCTTTTGGAAGGAAATAGTGCGAGGCGCGGCAAAAAATAACTATTCAGCCGATGGCCCCGGCGGGGCCAAATGTCGGTAGAAATGGTTTATATCTGCTCGATTTCGGCCCCAGCGGGGCCAAATATCGCTATTGCCGCTCGTCATTTTTATTCCACCGGCTGGGGCAATCGGTTGAATAGTTACGTAACCTGCTTGGGCCGGATGGGGCATTAGTAAAAAACTTTGCCCGTCTTTTGGAAAAAGCCGCAACTTTGTTTGCAGAAATACCGACCCGCCATGGCAAAAAAGCGAATAAAAAAACCTGCCAACCCGAGCCAGGAAAAAACGGAAACGAACCAATACGACAAAGTATTCAAGGAAACATTGCGTGCTGCATTACCCGCCTTGCTGACCGACATCCTCAAAATGCCCGCCGAGGCGTTCGAACCAGTACATGTTGAGTTCCAAAGAACCCTTGAGCGCAAGGCCGACTTTGTAGGCAGGATGAGCGTCGAGGGCCGCGCGGATACCATTGTCCAATTGGAGGCTCAAACCGGCGACGATACTAAAATGGCGCACCGGCTCTTGTTGTACACAGGCCTCATCCTGTCACAGTACCCCAATTGCGAAGTGGAGCAAGTGGTTTTGTACCTTGGGCGTACACGACCCAACATGCCGACAAGGTTGCAGCGAGCGAATTTTGACTTCCGCTACCGCCTGGTTTGGATTAAGGAAATACCTTACCTCGAGTTTCTACGAACAGGCAAGCCCGAGTTGGTGTTGATGGGTATCCTCGGCGATTACGGTGAGTTGCTCCCGGAAGATGTGATGGTCGAAGTCGTAAACGAGCTTCGCCGCCTCGTTCCCCAAGGTTCCGATCGTGAGCTGCGTTTACAACAACTACACATATTATCAAACCTGCACGACCTGCAACAACTATTTCAACATATCATGCAAAACATTTCAGAAGTCATTGACGAACGCAAAGACCCCTATTTCCAACGTGGTGAGAAGATAGGGTTCGAGAAAGGTATCGAGAAAGGCATCGAGAAAGGCATCGAGAAAGGTATCGAGAAAGGTATCGAGAAAGGTATCGAGAAAGGTATCGAGAAAGGTATCGAGAAAGGTATCGAGAAAGGACTTACTGATGCCGTGGAGAAAATCCTGCTCCGGTTTCCTCATTTCAGCGATGCAGAAGTGGCTGATATTTTCCAATTGCCGATCGAGCGTGTCGCTGCCATTCGGAAAAGTTCGACAGCGAAAAAACATTGACATCAGAAAGCGCTGTGGTGTTTCTTGGACGATTTCCCGAAAAAAAACGGATGTTTGCCCGCTTGTTTTTTCACCGCAGAGGCGCAGAGACGCGGAGAAAATTTTTTTTACTAGAGAAATATCTCCGCGGCTCTGCGGCTCTGCGGTGAAAAATCTACGCCAAACACACAATGCAGCATTTCCGCCTTGCCCTGTTCGCAGCACTCGCCTGCCTGAGCACCCTGCTCCCTGCCCAAACCACCCCGAAAAGTCCTGACGAGTTCTTGCCCCATCGCTTGGGCGAACAGTTCACCCCCCACCACCTGCTCACGGACTATTTCGAGCTCCTCGCGGCCAACGCCCCCTCGACCATGCGATTGGAGCGCTACGGCGCAACCAACGAGGCAAGGCCCCTTCAGGTGGCCTACTTTTCGTCGCCCGAAAACATCGCACAATTGGAACAAGTCCGGGTGAACAACCTGCGCTTGTCAGGCACTGCCCCCAGTGGCGGTGGGGCCGCAAGCCCTGGAATCGCCATCGTCTGGCTCAGCATGAGCGTACACGGGAACGAACCTTCCGGTTCGGAGTGCAGCATGCTTTTGGCGCACCAGTTGGCCACCCAGTCGGAGCCATCGGTACGCGAATGGCTGAAAAACACCGTGGTTATCCTCGACCCCTCGCTCAACCCCGACGGGTACGACCGCTACACGCACTGGAACCGCAGTGTAAGCAACCTGCGGAAAAACCCGCGCATCGAAGCACGTGAGCACGCCGAACCTTGGCCCCGCGGCCGTACCAACCACTACTATTTCGACCTCAACCGCGACTGGGCATGGGCCACGCAGGTGGAAACCCGCCAACGCCTCGCCCTGTACCAGCGCTGGCTGCCGCACGTACACGCCGACGTGCATGAGCAATTCATTGACAATCCCTACTATTTCGCGCCTGCCGCCGAGCCGATGCACGACTACATCACGGCGTGGCAGCGCGATTTCCAGACCCAAATCGGCCAAAACCACGCCGGGTACTTCGACCGAAACGGCTGGCTATACTTCACTAAGGAGGTCTTCGACCTGTTCTACCCCTCCTATGGCGACACCTACCCGATGTTCAACGGTGCCATCGGCATGACCTACGAACAAGCGGGCAACTCCAGTGCCGGGCGGGCTATTCTCAAATCCAACGGCGACACGCTCACCCTGCACGAACGCATCCAGCACCACCTGGCTACCAGCCGCTCTACCATCGAAACAGCCAGTAAAAATGCTGCGACCCTTGTGGACAATTTCCGAAAATACTACGAGCGCAGCGCCTCCCAGCCGCAGGGCGCATACCAATCATTCGTGGTGCCCGCCACCAACGACCCAAACAAGGTGAACGCCCTTTGCGAACTGCTCGACCTGCACAACATCCGCTACGGGCGGGCAGGCGCGACAGCCTCCGGCCTCAAAGGCTTCGACTATGTGCAGGGCAAGGAAAA
This sequence comes from Saprospiraceae bacterium, assembly GCA_040080915.1. Classification (GTDB taxonomy): domain Bacteria; phylum Bacteroidota; class Bacteroidia; order Chitinophagales; family Saprospiraceae; genus M3007. The sequence continues at coordinate 24,209 of JBEBHD010000026.1, read as the reverse complement.
CACATTCAATCTCGGCGAAAAAGACTTGGTCATCAGCGCGTTTCAGCCCCACTCGGTGCTCTTGCAGGTTTTGTTTGAGCCGGAACACCACCTGTCGGACTCATTGACCTACGACATCACCGCATGGGCGCTTCCACATGCTTTCGGCTTGGAAGCATACGCCCTCAAACAACGCCTGGAACCCAAGCGCACTTACGAAAAATACAAAGCCCCGGAAGCCCGCATCGCCGCCTCGCCATACGCTTGGTGCGTACACCGCAAGTCGCTGGCCGAGGCCCGGTTTTTGGCCCAAGTGCTGGATGCCGACGTGAAAGTGCGGTATGCCATGAAGCCGTTTGCTCTGTCGGATCAGCAGTTCGACGCAGGCGCATTGGTTATCACCCGCTCCGACAACCACCTGTCCGGACCGGACCTGGATGCCATCGTGATGGCCGCCGCCAAAGAGGCAAACGTGCAGTTGCACCCGATCTTTAGCGGATGGGCGTACAAAGGCAACGACCTTGGTTCCGACAATTTCGCTCTGATGAAAAAGCCGGAAGTCGCGTTGGTTTATGGCGAAGATGTCGACGACAACCCATACGGTCACACCTGGTTTTTCTTCGAGCGGGAGCTCAACTATCCGATAACCCCGATTTCACTCGACCGCCTGAACCGCCTCCGCCTGAACGACTACACCACCCTCATTTTCCCCAATGGTAGCTACAACCTGCCGGAAAACACGCTCAAGGCCATCCAAGAATGGGTGCGCCAAGGCGGTCGGGTCATCGCTTTTGAAAACGCCGTGCGGGCATTTGCCGACAAAGACGGTTTTGAGATGAAAAGCAAGTCGGAGGCGAAAAAAGACAGCGCCGCCGCCGAGCCCAAGCCCTACCAGACCCGCGAGCGGGAGGGCATCAGCGACCAAGTGCCGGGGGCCGTGGTACAAACCCACGTGGACGGCACTCACCCGTTGTGCTTTGGTTTTTCGGGCCGCTATTTTTCCCTGAAAACCACTTCCAACGTATTCGAAATGCCAGCCAATGCGCACACGCCGATCTGGCTCGGCGAGGATTACCAATCGTACGGTTTTATCGGCAGCCGCCTCCGGCCAAAACTGAAAAAAACACCTGTGGCCGTGGTGCAGCGTATGGGCGGAGGAGAAGTGGTGTTTTTCGTGGACAACCCGTTGTACCGCTGCTTTTGGGAACAGGGCAAAGTGCTGTTTGCGAATGCATTGTTTTTCTAACACGCTTCCATCACTCCGTAAAAATTGAACAACCGCTCCACATACCTCTTCGCCGCACTGGGCCTCGTGCTCTTGCTGGGGCTACTGTACTGGCGCGACCGGTTGGGCCGGGGGCGGTTTGATTGGAATGATTCATGGGGAGAAACGGCCTACAGTGAAAAAAGCAGCCAGCCATACGGCACCTTGGCATTGCACCGGCTGCTGGAGGGCTATTTTCCGAAAAAAAAACTGACGGACATCAAGTCGGATTTGGTCAAAGAACTGCCGCTCGACTCGTCGAAACAGAGCAATTATGTGTTCGTGGGCAGTGGGCTATACTTGGACTCGCTGAGTACGGAACACCTGTTGGCCTTTGTAGCGGCAGGCAACACCGCGCTACTGTCCAGCAAGTCCATCCCCTTCGACCTGATGTTTCACCTGTACTACCAAGAATGCGACCACGCCGAATGGAGCGACTATGCCACGTACCCGAAAACCCACGTGCAGGCATCGCTCCAAACGCCGCAGATCGGCTCGCCCTCGCCTCTTCACTATGCCCGCCACAATGTGCCTGAAGAGTATTTTTGGAGCTTCATTGAGTTTGATTTTTTTTGCGACAGCCTGCCTCAGCAACCGCTCGGCTACCTGAACGATTCCTTGGTCAACTTCGCCTCCTTCCCTTACGGCAAGGGCCGTTTCCTGTTGCACACCACGCCTATCGCGTTTTCCAACTACCATTTGCTGAAAGCCGACTCGCGCCGGTACGCCGAACACGTACTGGCCCACCTTCCTGAAGGAAATACCTACTGGGACGCGTATAGCCGCGTGGCGGAGGAGGTATCGCGCCGCCGCAACCGCTCGGCTGGTCGCTCACTGCCCACCGATCACCCGTTGGCGTATGTGCTCAAAAAGCCGCCCTTAGCTTGGGCTTGGTACCTGCTGTTGGGCTTGGCCGCCGCTTTTCTCGTGTTTCGAGCACGACGCCGCCAGCGCGTCATCCCGGTCGTGGGCAAAAACGAGAACTCGTCCTACGAGTTCATCGGCATCATCGCCAACCTGCATTTTCGAGAAAAAAACTACCGCTACTTGTGCCTGCAGACTATGCGCCTGTTCCTCGCCCATGTGCGCGAACGCTACGGGCTGGTCGCCCAATTGGAACCCGCTTCCCTGCGCCCCCGGTACGATGCTCAGTACGAGCAGCGCCTTGCCTTGGTGTCGGGCGTGTCGTTGGCACAGGTGCGCGATATTTTTACCCAGTATGAAGCCACCGTGCGGTACGAACCTACCGAAGCCATGGTGGTGAGCCTGCACCAGTCCGTGGAGGCGTTTTGGCGAGCCGATTTAGTGTGCTAATAACACTACAGGGCATTGATTTAAGTACGTCGCCAAAATTAGTTTAACCTAAACCAGATGACACCTCACTGGGAATTAGCACATTAGCACATTTTAAAATTAGCACATTGTACTCAATCTACCTTGACCCGCGAACTCGATTCTTCTGACCCTGTGCTCCGCCGCCTTGAGCTTTTCAAATCGGTGTTGCCGAATCGGTAGCTGAATGTCAGGCGGGCGTTGCGGGAGTCATCCCGTTCGCGAAAGTCCACGAGCACGTTGGCGTAATTGACCATCACGTTGGAGTTTTCGGAGTACAGCAGGTCATTGAGCGATAGCGACAACCGCCCGCTCCCGTTCCAAAATGTTTTGGAAACGCCGAAGTTAATACCACCCATAGAGCCAATATCGAAGAACTCTTCCAAAAATTTGGTCATGTACCAGCCGCCGAACTCTAATTTGAAATCGGCGGGAAGGTTGGCGTTGATCTGCCAGTAAGCCAGCCAGTTCCACTTGCTGCGCTGGTAGCGCTGATCGAGGTACTCGGCATCGTAGGCGTTGTAGATGAACTGATTGCCACCGTAGCCGTCTATCACGTCGCCGAACTTGATAGGGAAATTGAGTTCGAAAGCCCAGCGTTCGTATTGGGCAAGGTTTTCGGAGGTGGTAAACGTGCGCGTGCCCTCCAATCGGGGTGCGTTTTCAATGATCACATCGTCGGTCTTGCTGTACGAGATACGGATAAAAGGCTGATTGTCGTATGTGACAGCCAATTGGGCGTTGTTCGTCACTTCCGGCAGCAGTGCCGGGTTGCCTTGCTGGTAGGTGAGCGAGTCAATAAAGAACGCGAATGGGTTTTGCTGCTGGAAACCGGGGCGATTTACCCGGCGGCTGTACGAGCCTTGCAGGCCGATTTTCTCGTTGAGGTGGTACAGGGCGCTGGCGCTGGGAAACCACTGGAGGTAGTTGCGATCGAGTACGAGAGCGTCCATCGTTTCGCCGCTGACCACCGTTTGCTCGGCACGCAGGCCCGCGTTGAAATCAAATCGGCCCGCCTTTTTGGACAGGTTCAGGTAACCGGCATTCACGTTTTCTTTGTACAAAAAATCGTTGGACTGCCCCGGATCAATAGTCGTTCCGCGCAAGAATTTCAGATCATTGTCTATCTCGGCAAAGCTCGACTTGGCACCCACCTCGGCCTTGAACGTGGAATCGAAGGGGTGCGTGTAGTCCAATTGGCCGACAGCGATTCGGATGGGCTGGCGCAGGTTCTGCTCGGATCGCGATTCGCTGCTGCCCGGTATATTCTGGAATATGTTCAGGTAACTGATATTGCTGATCTCGAATCGGTTATAGTCCACATCTACGTTGATGGCGTGGCCGCTTTCACGGTCAAATTCGTGCCGAAAGTTGGCATTGGTGAACAAGTTATTACGGTCCGACACGGCATTGTTTAGCGTGGTGAATGACCCGATCTGCTGGGTCTCGTCCGCATTGAGCACATTGGTTACATTGGTGGAAGGTCGGTCGCCGACGCGCGAAAACCCGCGCACCAGCACGCCGATGGTAGTTTTATCAGTGGCAAAAAAATCGGCTCCGAGGCGGTAGTTGTGCGATTCGGTGAACGACCGCGTGTAGTTGCCCTGCCGGTAGGTTTCAGCGCCAATGAATCGCCCTACGTTGACGACTGAAAACGAGGTGCGCTCGAAATAACTGTATGAACCGAACAAGTTCCACTTGTTTTTGCGGTAGTTGAGCGCCAGCGATGGGTTGAGGCGGTAGTAGGTGCGGTCGTCGGTGTTGGCATCAGATTGGTCATAAGCGCTGCCGCCGAGGCTGAGGGCTGCCGTTCCGGTGAAACCGAGGTTGGCGTTGCGCTTCAGTACGATGTTGATGATGGATCCGCCAGAGGCATCGTACTTGGCACCGGGCTGGGTGATGAGCTCTACCCGGTCAATCTGATCGCCGGGCATGTCGCGCAATACGGCGTTCATATCGGTGTACTGCGAGGGCTTGCCGTCAATCCAGATGGCCAGGTTGCTGTTGCCCGCCAAGGTGACACGTTCTTGCACAACGAGCACGCCGGGCATTTTTTTCAATATTTCCAAAGCCGAACCGCCGCTGGCAACGGGGCTGTCGGCTACATTCATCACCAAACGGTCTGCCTTTTGCTCAAAAAGCGGGCGTTTGGCCACGACCACGGCTTCTTTCAACAAATTGGTGGCTGGCTGAAGGGCAATATCGGCGGTCACGTTCTTGCTGTCGGCCTGCACGGCGAACACGTCCGTGTAGTTGGTTTCGTAGCCCAACAGGGTAGTCATCAGGCGATAAGAACCGGGTTCGACATATTCGATTTTGAAGGCACCGGCCTCGTTGCTCAATGCGCCCCGAACCAAGTGCGAGTCTTGCACAGCAACGAGCGCCACGCTGGCAAACGACGCGGGCTGGTTTTTTTCGTCCAAAATTTTGCCGGAAACGGTGACTTGGGCTGACAACAATGGGGCAGAAAAAGCAAACAGGGCAACTAACAGGAGAGATTTGTTCATACGGGAGGAATGTGTTTGGGTGCAATGTGTGCTAAAATGCTGATTTGGTTGCACTGGGGGTGTAAAAACCTGTTTTAACCCGGAATACATTCGCACTGAGTTTGATGAGGGCGTTTTTCATCTCCCGCAGCTTCGACGTGTACATCGCGGGCCTGCGGGAGTACCTGCGCGGTGCCGGGCAGGTGCAGATCATTACGCTGAAAATGGTTGGGCGAAGCTCAATCATGGAAAACGACCCGGTGATTTTTGGGAAAAATTTTTTAGTTTTTTTGACGCAATACATTTGTAATCAGCATCTTGGTTAAATATGAAATTTCAACAAATATGTCCGGATACTTGCCTGGGAAAAATTGACACATGTATCTTGGTAGCATAAATCGCGGCAGGAGCGTACGGCTTGCTGCTATTTTGAACCGATTTATTCACCAAGGGCAGGCTGAAAACCTTACCACAAAACACGTCTAACTATGTTCTATTTTCGCATTTCGCCCGGCAAGTTGTTGCTTGCCGCCACACTGTTCATCGCTTGCTTTTTTGCTTGCACGAAGGATAAAATCCAGCCTTTTCCTGACCAATTTGAGAACTCCGCAAAGTACCCCATCTCGCTGTTTGAGGCAAAGGATTTTTTCTCTACCTTTCGAACCTCTAACCCAAATGGACTTACCGACAACGAATTTATCGAGCTAGATCCGCTTTGGCATCAAGCCACACTGAGCCATTCACCATCCGGTAAGGAGATCATCGTGGTGCCATTGCCCGACAGCACCTTGAGGGCGATGAACGACGACAAGGTCGGTGCGAAACTACTGTTCAGCAAGAACGGGCCGGATTCCATTGTGGCGGAAATCCTTGTCCATGTAGTGGACTCGGCATATTTCGAGGCAAAAAACCACCAACCAGTACTGGCCGACTTTTCCGGCCTGTTCATTTTTTACGACCTGACCCAGACGTTCAAGGTTGGGCTTATGATGGCCAACGGGGTGCCGGTCAGAAAACTAAAGTCCGCCCAACGCTCAACTTCCACTGGTTCCACCGTGGTGCCTCGAAACGACAACGAAACAACGGAAGACTGCATTGACCATATTTACTCTCAATTAGTGCAATACCCCTGTCCTCACGTTGATATTCCACTGACGGATTGCTACCGGTTTGAGGTAATAATCACTACGGTCTGCAACTCGACAGACGGTGGCGGCGGGGGCGGAAACGGAGGAACGAATGGAGATACCGGAGGCAGTTCGGTTGGGGGCGGAACCACCGGAGGGAGTAACAATGCCAACGAGTTTCAGACTGTGCTATGGTTGGTTTACAATGGGCACCTCCCAATAAGTGCCCTCAACAGCTTCGGTACTCCGGGAATATTTTTGCCTGATAGCCTTAGGCTCCACCACATCCCCATGCTCGTCGAGATTCAGCGCTTTTGCAAGTTTAAGCCTGCATCAACATCAACTGGAGGCCCAACCATATCGTTTAAAAAAGGTTCATTTGAATTTAAAATGCGGTTTTAGCAAATGACTACTCTGTCCATCAAATGTCATTACGAAATTCCACTTGCCCTCCAAGAGGTTGTTGGAGTGGAATTGAGTGCCATCCGGGTTGTAAACGGAAGTGTTTTTTTGGGCGATCCAATTTGTTTGAGATGCGTTTCGAATGTAATTCTTTCATTTAAAAATGAAAAGAGTGGGATGGGTTCTCCGCCTAATTTTCAGTTTATTTCAAAGGGGCACGAGAGCTACGCCGGGAATTTATATGGTATCGACATCACAAAATTTGGAAAGCCCAAATATGACCTTCGCAACCCAGCCACCAATCCGTTATATCATTTTGACTTGAACGTTTCAAGTAAATACTTCAGTAAAATTGTCAAAATCGTTGGCATCGGCGAAGTCCGAAAAGAAGATGTGAGCACTGCTGGGCAAGAAGAAGAGATTGAGTGTTTTTTTCCAGAAGGGGCCGTATTACCGGATATCATTTCGATTGACAAAAGAACCCTTGAGGTCGTTGGCTTTTTGTTCGATACCGGAAAATGGCTATATATTTTTCCTCAAGACGAAGGCCATTTTTACATGGAATTAGACTCGGATACCACACCGGAAGAGTTAATAAACAACTGGGAAACAATTGACGATGTGCCGAAGCCCTTGCAGATTTTGCAAGTTTTTGAATGAGTGCATTTTGATTGCATTCAAAACCGCCGCCCTGCTCCTCCAGTGGGGCGGCGGTCTTTGGGGCGGCATTTTGTGCTTTTGCTAAACGCAGATTCAAGGATTAGCAAAATGCCCCGTACCCGTTTTGACGAAAGGGCAACACTCAAATTTGTTACCAATGACAAGACGCATTTTACTCTTCCTTTCGATTCTTTCTTCCTGTCAGGTTCTCGCCCAACCCGACAGCATCGCCCTCGGCCGCGTCGTTTACCTGCGCCACGTTGACCTGCAGGGCGAATTAGAAAAAAACGGCCCGAGCACCCTGCTCTTCAACTCGGCGTACTCCGTCTTCGTCCACAACGCTGCACCGAAATCCGACTCTGCCTACGTCAACCCGGAGTTTGTTTTTCCGGTCAATGCCATGAGCGACCCGGAGGGCTTTCCCATCTACAAAATGCACCGCGAGCGCCGCATTTTGCTCAAAATACCCTGCCGCCGGGCTTCGAAGAAGAAAAACTGCGTTGTTTCGGACACCCTTGGCACCATCCAGTGGACGCTCCACGATGACGAGCAGCGGGTGTTCGGGCAGTTCACCTGCCTCAAGGCGACGGGGTCGTTTCGCGGCCGCGACTACGAGGCTTGGTATGCGCCCGACATCCCCGTGCCCTCCGGCCCCTTCAAACTGGGCGGCCTTCCCGGCCTCATCCTCGAAGCCCAAACGACCGACGACCGCGTGCGCTTCCTGTTCCACAGCCTTGAACTGTCCGACCACATCGCCGAACCCATCCGCCTCCCAAACGGCCTCGACCTGAAGCAAAGCCATGGCGACTACATCGCGGCAGAGGATGCCGCAAGTCAGCTGTACCTGAGAAGCCTCAAGGCTGAAACGGGTATTGACGGGACCATCACCCGCATGGAAACCATCGAACGGTACTTCAAAGACCAATGAAGCGCCGCATTTTCCCCTGTGCCCTCGCGCTTGTTTTGCTTTTCCCGCTCGGCGTTCAGGGGCAAACCCGCCTGACCGGAACCGTGCGCGACAGTGCGGGCAATCCCATTTTGTTGGCCAGCGTGGTGGCTGGCCATTGCCGGGAAACCCGCGTGCTGGCCTACACCACTGCCGACGAAACCGGTGCGTTTGCCCTCGCCCTGCCCCGGCACGACTGCGACACGCTGCTCCTGACGGTGCGGGCGCTTGGCTACCAGACACTGGCCTTGCGCTGGGCCACGGCTTCCGCCGGGCCGCGCGACCTGCGCCTCGGCGGCAGCGTGCTCCGGGAAGTGGTGGTGCGGGCCGCAGCGCCGCCCGTGGTGGTGCGTTCCGACACCACGGAGTTCCGGGCCGCCTCGTTTTCCGACAGCACCGAGTTCTCTGTGGAAGATTTGCTGAAAAAAATCCCCGGCGGGCGCGTCAGCGAAAACGGCCTGATCTCCTACAACGGAAAAACCGTGGAGCGGGTGCTGATTGAGGGCGACGACCTGTTCAGCCTCCAGTATCCCCTCGCCACGCGCAACCTGCGGGCCGACATGGTGGACAAAATACAGGCCATTGATCGCTATCAGGAAAACCCCTGCTCAAAGGCATCTCGGAGTCCGACCGCATGGTATTCAACCTGACGATCAAGGAGGAAAAAAAACGCAGCACCTCCGGGAGCGTGACGGGCGGCCTCGGCGGCGGCGGCGACCTGCGGGCAAAGCTGCACACCAACCTGTTTTCCCTAACGCGGCGCGACAAGACCTACCTCATCGGCAACGCCAACAACAGCGCCGAAAGCAGCCTCGGCGCGGTGCAGATGATCCAAGTCGGCGACCCGTTCGACCGCAACCGCCAGTCGTTGCAAAACAATCCCTTGCGCCCGGAGATGCCCATCGGCCCCAACCCGTTCCAGAGCCTCGGTCTGCCAGCGGGCTTTACGCAAACCAACGCATCGGCGTTAGTGTAAGTCGGGCACGTCATGCCGCTGTCCGAACGGCTGAAAATCCGCTTATCGGGTTGGCTCGGCAGCGAAAAACTGGAGCAAACGACCGATCGGCAAAACCGCTACCGCCTCGGCGGCTCGGAACTGGACGTGCACGAAACAGAAGCCCACCGCCGCGTCGGCCAGTCGTACCAGCTCCAGGCCGAGATCGAGCACTACGCCCCATCGGGTCGGCAGTCGCTTCGAAGTTTTTTGAAACTGACGGGCAATCCTGCAAATGACCGGGTGTTGCTCGACCGGGTCTCCGTTCCCGGCTCGGCCCTGTCGGTGGAGGAAAAACAGGAGGCCGCCCCATTCCAGGCGTTCTGGGCGCTGGAGTACGGTTTCAAGCCCAATGAGCGGCAAATCGTGCAGGTTGTCGCCAAGTTCGCCCTGCGCCGAAACCCGCACACGCTTCGGTCGGGTTACCCGGCCTACGCACCGTTTTTTGGGCTGGATTCTACTTTTCAGTTTTTGCGCCAGCAGACCGACCTGGAACAGGACAAATTCCTACTCACGGCCCGGTACCTGTTCGACCTGTGGAGATTGAAATGGCAGTTGGAACTTGGCACGGATCACGAGCGGGGCCGACTGCGTTCCGACCTCGTCGTGCAAAACGCTGCAGGCGGCCGGTGGTTTGCGGGCGATCCGTTCCGCAACGCGCTGGACTACCGGGCCTCCACCTACTTCGCCCGCGCCCAGGCCACCAAACGGTTGGGCAACTGGCGTTTGCAGGGCTGGCTGCAGCAAAACCTACACGATCTGCGCCTCGACGACCCGCTCATCGAGCGGCAGCAGCAGCAATTCGGGCTGAGCGAAAGCGGGTTGGGCACCCAGTACGAGTTCACACAGCAAAGCCGGATCGGCCTGCGGTACGCCTACCGACCCTCCCTGCCCGGCTTGTCGGCTTACTACGCGGGCTACCTTTTTTCCGGTTACCAGTCGGTGGCCAGGGCTTTGCCCGAGCTGACCTCAATGCCGGGGCACAGCGCCCGTTTTTTTTGCCTGTACGAAAATCCGCGCACGTTTTACGGTTGGAACGCCTCCGTTTCCGTTTCGCGCAGCGAAAACGAACTGGGCACACAGTACGCCATTCCAAAACCGCACGGAGGTACGGGCGGCGCGTCCGTTTGCGCTGCTGGCCTGGGATTTTCATTTTTGAAGCATCCTCCCCAAAGTCGCCACATCACCCCAACTGGCCATGTGCGAAAAAAAAGAATCCGCCTTAACGTAATCTTAGCAAAATCTTAACGTTTCATGGCCATCTCTATCACAAAACTTTTGCCGTCATGAAACGTGAATCGTCTGTTTTGAAAACCACTTTTTTTGTCGTTGTCTTTTTGGCGATACTCGCCTCCTCCTGCACGAATGTGTATTTTGAAAACCCGGTGCCGCAGCGCGGAGAGCGTGTGCTGAAGATGCCAGCCGAATTGGCCGGGACTTATGTACTGGAGCCGAAAGCAGGCGAAACGGTATCGGAACTGGAACAAGTTGTCCGTAACTGCATTCGTATCGAGGCGGACGAGGCCGGAAATATGTTGGTTTCCGGCGAAAGCCGCCTTCTCGCCAAAGACTTGCCCCGCTTCAAAAATGTACTGGAAGCCCAAAAACGGGAAGGCAAGGTACACGCCTACCGCCTGACCGCTTCTCACTTGATTTGCACCGTAAAAACGGATGCCGAAGAAGGCCAGTCAGCTGGTTCGGATGAGCAGCACATCTCTTTGATCAAGTCCGGCCCTTGGTACGTTCTGGGCCAATCTGCCAAACCGATGTGGTTTTTTGATTTCGCCGTGGGGCGGCAATTGGAGTACGACAAAAACAGCGAGGGCCTGTCCAATTCCAAATGGATAGATGATGCCGACCGGGTCAGCGCTGATACGGCCCAGCTCATTGCCCTACAGCAATCGAAGATATGGTACTTCAACACCCGCAAGGGCGACGAAAAGGCCTGGTCCTTGGTTTGCGTGCAGCGGGAATCGAGCGAGGTGCTGGCCGTCAGGTGGTCCAACTTGAACAACAAGAGCGCGTTTTTGCAGCGCATGGACTACTACAACGCGATCACGCCGTTTCGCAAAGAAGGCGACAACCGTTTCGTGATCAACCCCACCGACGAGGCGCTGAACCAACTGATGCGCGACGAACAGTTGTTTGAAACCATGCGCCTCCGGAAAGTGGAATGAGGGTGTGGGTTCTGTCAAAGTTCCTTTCGGAGCCGCGCCACTGAGATGTTGAGTTGTTCCCGGTACTTGGCCACGGTGCGTCGTGCAATGTTGTAGCCTTTTTTGAGTAGCAGCGATTTGAGTTTTTCGTCGGAGAGGGGACGGCGCTTGTTTTCGTCCTTGATGAGGTCGGTCAGGATTTTTTTTACCTCCAGGGTGGATACTTCCTCACCGTCCTGGTTTTGCAGGCTTTCGGAGAAAAACTCTTTGAGGCGCTTGGTGCCGAACTCGGTTTGCACGTATTTGGAATTGGCCACGCGCGAAACGGTGGATATGTCTAACCCCGTAGTGTCGGCGATATCCTTGAGGATCATGGGGCGGATTTTCTTTTGGTCGCCGCTGAGGAAGAACTCGCGTTGGTGGTCGAGGATGGCACCCATGGTGAGCATCATCGTTTGCTGGCGCTGTTTGATGGCATCAATGAACCACTTAGCGCTGTCTATTTTTTGTTTGATGAACAGGATGGTCTCCTTTTCCTTTCGGGAGGGGCGGCGGCCGTTCCGCCCGTTATGAAATGCGCGCAGCAGGTCGCGATACTGGTCGTTTATCCGCAATTCAGGGGCGTTTCGGGCATTTAGCGTGAGGTCGAGTTCTCCGTCGCGGTTGGTCACAAGGTAGTCGGGCAGGACGTAGTTGACGGCGCGGTCGTTGCGCGAAGCGAATCCGCTGGCGGGCTTGGGGTTGAGTTTGAGCACCTCGTCCACGGCGGCTTTGAGGTCTTCCTCGTCAAGGTTGAGGTGACGGGCCAGTTTGGTGTAGTGCTTTTTGGTGAACTCGTCGAAGTACTCGTCTATGATCCGAATGGCGACCTTGATGGCCAATTTGTCCTCGTAGGGCACCATCTCATCATTGTACTTCATCTTGGTGCGGAGCTGGAGCAGGAGGCATTCGCGCAGGTCGCGGGCACCTGTGCCGGGCGGGTCGAATTGCTGGATAAAGAGCATGATATGCTCGATTTCGGCCTCGGTAGTCTGAATGTTTTGGCTAAAGAGCAGGTCGTCCACCATTGCCGTGAGGTCGCGGCGAAGGTACCCGTCGTCGTCAATGGAGCCAATGATCTGCATGGCGATGGCGTGCTCGCGCTCGTCTTTGAGGCGGATCAGACCAAGTTGCTGTTCTAAATATTCGTGGAATGTGTTTTCAAAAGCGATCGGAATGGTTTTTTCTTCCTCACTGCTGTTGTGGTCCTCGCCGCGGGTTTTGTAGGTGCCGGGGTCATCCTCAATGAAGTCCATGAGGTAGTCGTCCAGTTCCACATCGTCTTCCCGGATGCTGGCCGCATCGTCCAACTCGGCATAGTCCTCGGCGGTTTCGCGGTCCAGTTCGTTCAGCGCCTCGTCCGGGGAGTCGCCCTGATCGTCCTTGCTATCTTCTTGGGAAAAAAAATCCGGGTCGCTGTCGTCCATATCAGCGCCGCCATCCGTCAGGTCGGCGGTATCGTCCCCTTCTTCCAGTGCTGGATTGGCTTCAAGTTCTTCTTGGATGCGTTGCTCCAAAGTAGCCGTAGGGATCTGCAGCAGTTTCATCAACTGAATCTGCTGCGGGGAAAGCTTTTGTTGCAGTTTTTGGCTTAAGGTCTGCTTGGTACCAAGAAACGCCATACGCAGGTTCGGATAAAAAAGGTGATTAAAAACTAAGGCGTTTGATCGGCGCACAGCGCCGATAAATGTCGGCGAGGCGCTATATCGGCATCGGATCAAACGGGCCTTACAAATAGGAGGCCAAAAATACCGGAAAATTCAAAGGTGAAAAGAGTCTTGTCGAGTCGCGGTCACGTTGAAGTCTTGAACAAACTGATTTTCATTGATTTAAAAGTTATCAACAGGGTTTGTTTGGCCTTTGTTTTTTTTAAAAAACAGGGAGTGCAGCCTCCCCTTCGTCGTGCTTGTGTGCATACCGTAAAGAACACCAAGCACTGCCATGAACCAGAAACCTTCATTTGGACGACCACAAGGGTTGCCTCTACGGAACCAACCAAAAACCTTCCAACCCATCAGCGATCTTTCGGTCGTTTGCCAGCCGGGGCACTTTGTTCTGGCCCCCCAATTTTCCCTGACCGCGCATGTACTCGCGAAAGGCTCCCTGGCGCAGGGGCCGGATCACGAGCGGGCGCAGGATATTGCCCGTGACGAGGTCGTCGTAGTAAATGTTCTGGGCGCGCATCCGGGTGTCCACATCCTGGGCAAACACCGCGAGGTCGTGGGGCAGGTTGTCGAACTCGACAAACCACTCGTGGTAGGGCAGGTCGGAATCCGTGGGCGAGACATTTGGTGCCACCGTAAACTCCACGATGCGCACACCACCGGCATTGGCCACCGGCAGCAAAGCCTCCTCCACTTCCTTGCCGATGACGTGCTCGCCAAAGGCCGAAATGAAGTGCTTGACCCGGCCCGACACCACGATCCGGTATGGGTCGGTGGACACGAACTGCACCGTGTCGCCGATGTTGTAGCCCCAAAGCCCGGCGTTGGTGTTCAGTACCAGGGCGTAATTTGTGCCCACCTGTACATCGCGCAGCGCGAGCCGAGGCGGGTTGGGGGAAAAAATCTCGTCGGCGGGCACAAACTCGAAAAACATGCCCGCGTTGGTGTTGAGCAACAGCCCTTTGGACGGGAATTCGTCCTGAAACGCGATGAATCCCTCCGAAGCCGGGTAGGTTTCCACCGTGTCCACGTGCCCGCCCACGAGGGCCTCCAACTTGGCGCGGTACGGCTCGAAATTGACACCGCCGTACACAAACACCGAAAAATCGGGGAACACCTCGCGAATCGTGCGCTTGCCCGTGCGGGCGAGCAGGCGTTCGTAGTACATCTGCACCCAGGGCGGTATTCCGGAGATGAGGCGCAGGTCGGCCCCGGCGGTTTCGTCCACAATGCGCTCTACTTTTTCCTCCCAGTCCTCGATGCAGTTCACGCGCCACGAAGGCATCTGGTTGGTACGCAGCCAAGCGGGCACGAGGTGGTTGCTTATGCCGCTGAGGCGGCCAGTGGGTATGCCGGTGGTTTGCTCCAGTTCGGGGCTGCCGGAGAGGAAGATCAGTTTGCCGTCGAGCCAACGTCCGTTGCCCGTTCGGGCGGTGTAGTTGAACAGCGCATCCCGCGCAGTTCCGAAGTGCGGCGGCGTGCTTTCCTGGCTCATGGGGATGTACTTCACGCCCGAGGTGGTGCCGGAGGTTTTGGCAAAGTACGCCGGGCGGCCGGGCCACAGCACGTCGGGTTCGCCCGCCTTGACGCGCTCGATGTACGGCTTCAGGTCCTCGTAGTCGCGCACAGGCACGGCCCGTGCAAAATCTGTATGATCCCGAATTTCGGAAAACCCGTGATCACGCCCGAAAGCCGTTTGGCTCGCTTGCGAGAGTAGGTTTTGAAAAATCCGGTCTTGGTCGGCCACGGCATTTGCCGCCATGCGGCGTATGCGGCGGGCTGCGAGGTAGGCAAAGGGGCGGATAATAAAAGAGCGGAAGCCCATGTGTGTGCTGAATTTTGGGCAAAAGTCGCTTTTATACTTCGCGCTGCGAGCTTTTGTGCATGGCCTTCGGCCTAATATTTTGATTAGCAGCGCTCAGTATGACAAAAGAGGCTTCGCACCTTGTGGTGCGAGGTATATCACCCGCCCCGCCAAGTTATTTGATCAGCGGGGCGGCATAGTGTGCCAGCGCCATCACGGTCAGTTGTGGGTTCACACCGAGACTGGACGGGAACACACTCGCGTCGCACACATACAGGTTGTCGTAGCCGTACACCCTGAACTCGGGGTCTACCACGCCCCGCCGGGCATCGGCGCTGACGGGGTTGCCGCCCTGTGGGTGCCCGGAGGCAAGCGTAATATCGGCGTTGCTCTGGACCAATTGAGGCAGGCGAGCCAGCTCGCTCTTGTTCCGAAACTCATGGTAGGCAAACGTGTGCGGCAGCAGGGTAGTAGCGCCGCCCTCCAGCAGGATTTCGCCAGCGACGAGGAGGCCGTCCACTACTTTTTTCAGGTCGCCGGGCGTAGGCCGGTAGGTGATACTGCGGCCAGTCAGCAGCGACGGCTTCACCACGGCGTTGGATTCCGACCCGACCAGTGCCCCTACAGTGGCGATGTGGTTGTAGCGCAGCATGTTGTTGAAATGCTCCTCGAACCAGCCCGGCATGACCGCCGATTGGGCGAGGGGCGGGTTGTACCAGGTTTCCAGCACATAGCCGCGGTCGGGCGAGAAGGCCAGGTAATGCGAGATTTGGAGGCCCTCGTAGGCATTCACGGCCTTATCGAACACGGCGGAAAAAGGGGACACGAGGTTGAACCCGAGGTTGCGGCCTGCCTTGCCGCGTGCTATGCCGGATTTTTGTAACAGAACACTGGACGAAATGGCTCCGGCAGCCACCACAACGGTGTTGGCCTTCACCTCCAACAGGCGACCGTCGCCGAGACGGCAGCGCACCGATTCGGCGCGTTTTCCTTTACTACAAATTTTCAGCACCTCGCACTGGGCGATGATTCGAAATGCATCGGAGCCGTGGGCCTGCTGGGTATCGGGCAGCACGGTGTCGAGCATGGACAGTTTTTTCCCAAACTTGCAGCCGATGTTGCAGTAGCCGCAGCCGAGACAGCCCTTGATGTTGGCCTCCACAGGGCCGGTGGTGTTGGGTGCCTGATCATAGCCGAGGTTTTTCAGGCCCTTCACAAAAGAGGCCGCGCCCCGGTTGAGGTTTTGGTGGTTTTGGGTTGTTACCTGCATCAGCTTGCGCACGTCGGCAAACGCTTGGCCAAGCAGGTTTGCATCCAAACGAGCATCCAGCGTTTGCGAGTCGTTCCAGCGATCGAGCACGTTTTGGGGCATATCGAAACAAACTCCGTTGTTCACCACGGTGGTGCCGCCCACGCAGCTGCCCTGAAGCACCTGCAGGCGAAAGTCGCGGGAGAGCTGGAATGCACCATCGGAATATAGTTTGGACAGCATCTCGATCTCGTCCTCCGAAAACTGGCTGGGATGCACATAATCGCCGCGCTCCAGCAACAGCACTTGGCGGCCCTGATCGGCCAGTCCTTTGGCCAGCAGCGCACCCGCAGCACCAGTGCCGATCACGACCACATCCGCAGTCATGGTTTCCGTGCGGATGTCGGCAGGGCGCAACACGTCCAACGGCTTGTGCGGGTGTGGGGCGGGCGATTGGGTGCGTTCTGAAAACGGGACATAGCCTACCGAGGGGTGCGTTTTGGGGTCGTTGTAGTAGCCCATGTAGCACAGCTGCTTGCCCATTCGGATCATGCCCTGCACGATCTCGGCCCAAAACCGGGTGATGGTTCGGTCGGCGATGTTTTGGTAAAAACGCCGCTTGATGAATGCCAGCCGGTCGGGTGCGTTCATGTGGGAGAACGGCACTTTCAGAAATAACAACGGGTAGTATTGGATGCCCAGCAGCGCGGCTTTGGCAGCCCATTTGCCCTTGGCCTTAAAACCGGCGAGGTAGCGGTCCACGTTGCGGGCGGTTTCTTCCGGGGAAAGGATTTCCTTTTCGCCGTAAATCACCACATCGGCCAAGGCCGTAAGTACGCGAAACTGCAGTGGCGAAAAATACCGCAGGCCGAGGCGCGACTTTTCAGCAGCAATTGAAAACCACAGGAGCAGCACGACGATGAGGCCATCGAACACGACCGATCCCCACAGGATTTGGTCAATGGACATTTCATTGGTGCCCACCAGCACCCGATAGCCCGTGATGCCCCAGATAAAAATAGCGAACACGGCAAACACGGAAATAAGGTGCCCGCAAACCAGCAGCGTGATCAGCAGGCCGTGCCGCCGGATATCGCCTGCGGCAAAAAAAGCGAGCAGGGCCAATGTGCCGATCTTGACCACGGAATTGCTCACGAACGGCAGATTGACATAAAATGACTGAAACGGCCCGACAAGGGCAGGCAGCAGGTAGCCGAGCACGGCCAGTCCGAACAAGCAGGCCAAAATGCGCAAAAGGGTGCGGAGCCGCCGCTCCTGAACGGTGTACGGAATATTGGTTGTGTTGGTCATGGCTGTTTGATTGTGTATTTCGCGCTGCGAGGTTTTGTGCATGGCCTTCGGCCTACTATTTTGATTAGCCGCGCTCCGTATGACAAAAGCGGCTTCGCATCTTTCGGTGCGAGGTATAGTTCAGGCCGCGAGTTCGGCTTTCAGCATATTTTGGATCATGGCTTTCGGATCGTTAAGGAACGCCTTCGGATCGAAATCGTAGAAAATGTTGGCGAGTTCGTCCTCCTCCAGCGTGGTTTTGCAAAACTGCCCGGGCTTGTCCGGGTCGCGGCCCCATTTCACGAGACGGATCAGTTCGCCGTCCAGTTCGATGCCGGTAATGTCGCCGTCTTCAAAGCTGCAGCAGCCCGTATTGAAATAGGTAGGCACGGTTTTCATCGTATCGTGCTCGTCAGGGTATCTTCTCATCCTTTCAGCGAGGTTGTCCCGCAATGCAATTATTTTGTTCAGGAACCACTTTCTTTTGCTCATCTGCGGATCGGCAACGCGGGAGATCGAACTATCAGGCCTCAAGCGTTCATGCTCAATAAAGGCTTTTTGGGCCTCGAACAGCTGGCGAGTCAGTTTCTGAACGTGCGTAACCGACGACCAGACTGGCCGGTGTGTATGCCCAGTGATGAGGGCGAAGTTCATTTTGCGCGAGGCCCAAGTGTACATCACCCGATCATGGAAAGCCCGGAGGCGGTAGCTGTTGGAGGGTGAGTTCCGGCCCTGACCGGTCAGCATGCGCCAAAACTTGAACAACCAGACCCCGATAGTGGACAGCCACAGGATTTTGTCTGAAAAAATAGTGCCTTGGTGCCCGTGCGCGAGCAGGATGTTGCCGGTTTCATTTGTGACCGGGTGGTGGTATTCCAACACCAGGCCTTCTTTTATTTCAATGCCGGGAAACAACGGAAAGAGGAACTTGGCCACGTGGCGGCGGCTGTACCACCGGTAGTCGTGGTTGCCCACCACCTTGTGGTACTTGCCTTTTTTATAAAAACCGGCCTCGCGCTCCATCACCTCGCGGTACGCCTTGAGGATGCGCCCGGTGGGTTCCTGTTGCTGTTCTTCGGCATCGCCCAGCACTACGAGGGTGAAGGCTTGGCGGTCGTAGTGATCAAGTGCGGCGAGGTAGTTCGCTTCGCAGGGGCGGAAGTTGTCGGCACCGTTTTTGACACCTTTGTGCTGGTCAGAGAAAATGATGTACCGGTGCCCCTCTCCCACAGGGAGCTTACCGGTTTGTTGGGCGACGGCATACACCTTGTCCAATGCTTTGAAAATGGATGTCTCGTATCTCATAATAGAATTATGTTTTGGTCATTTGCCTGCGGAATGAATGTTAAGTCCCGCGTCTTGCATTTTTTTCAAAAAGTCTTCACGATCGGATTTTTCGAGTTTTTCTTTCAGTTGGCGCAGCAGTTTTTCGTCGTCGCTTTCCCATTTGGGCTGATTGATCAGGCCCTGTTTGCGCAGCACTTCTTCGCGCAACAGTTCTTCCAGCCCGGCTTCCTGCATTTTCGGGGCAATGTTTTTGACTACTTTGTCGTAAACGGGCCGGGCATCTATCCGGTCAATCTCGAGGGTCATGATCTCGGCCATTTTTCGGTACTTCAGTTTGGTGAGGTGCGTGCGAATGGCAAAAAACAGCAGGGCAAGGAAGGCCACAATGCCACCCACGACCCATGCGATGTTGGATATGCTCACTGAAGTCTTTTTTCCGGATCGCTCGATATGGGCCAGTACGGTGTCAATCCGGCTCATCAGGTTAGAATCAATGCCGATGCCGATGCTGCGAAACCCGCTGCGCAACAGGCTGTCCAACTCGAATTGCAGCGTGGAGCGCAGGGCGTTGAGGTCGTGCTGCATGCCGGGACTGTTGAGGGTGGCACCGAGGTCACGCACGAGTTTGTTTAGCGTGGGGCCGAGCTGATCGTTGACAAATTTGTTGACGTAATTGGCCAACTGATCATCGGTAAGGTTGTTTTTGATCTTGCTCAAGCCGCTGTTCAGCGTATCAGTGAGGGCGGCCACGTGTCGGATCACAATCTGGCCGAGCAGGGAATCAGCAAAATGGTACACCGGGCCGGGCAGCTCCACCAGCGCCGAATCGAGGTGCAGCCGGGTCTTTTTCCAGAGGCTGTCGGCAGCGGCGGCCACAAGCGAGTCAAGTTTGGCTTTTTGAATGCCCTTCGACAGGCCATTTTCCAAACCTCTTTCCAATCCGTTGGCCAAGACCGGTTCCAGTTGGGCCACACGGTCTTTCAGCACGTTGCAGCCGACGGCTGCGAAGAGCAAAAGCAGTCCTGCGGCCGTGAGCGCGTTTTTGATACTAAAGAGTTGAGCAGTCATATGATTTGTGAAAGTAACGGGGAAGCCTTGTTGTCCAAAACTTGTCGCTACCGCAAATCCACGCTCAACCTTTTTTGCAACCTTCGCCTGAAAATTTTTTTTGTGGCGAGTATACCCTAAAAATGTGACAACAGAGGACCTGCCAAATTATCTTGCGCTACGGAAACCAAATCTCATCTCGTCCGGTTTTTTGTTCCGATTGACAATGGAAAATGCACAACATCTACGTTCATGCCCTTGTCAAGTGTCGTTGCACATTCAAATTATCTTCGCCCATGATCGCTCGCCTTTTTACGCATTGGAAGGATTCATTTGCCGGTATACCCCTGGGGGTTTGGC
Source organism: Saprospiraceae bacterium (assembly GCA_040080915.1). Lineage (GTDB taxonomy): Bacteria > Bacteroidota > Bacteroidia > Chitinophagales > Saprospiraceae > M3007. The sequence continues at coordinate 4,123 of JBEBHD010000026.1, read as the reverse complement.
TATTGTCGTTGGTCAGCCTCGTGAACCGCTGCGGCTCCATGATCATCGTTTTTTTGACCATCTACCTGACCAAGCGTCTTGGATACGGTATCCAGGAAGCCGGTTACGTGCTGGGGTTCTTCGGAGCGGGCGCTTTGCTGGGCACATACATGGGCGGGCGGCTGACGGACCGGGTCGGTTACTTCCCGATCATGACGTGGAGCCTGTTGCTGAACGGTGCTGTTTTGATCGCACTCATCTGGGTCCAAAATTTTTGGGTCATGTGTGCCTCGGTTTTCATGCTCAGCGCGGTGGGCGATGCGTTCCGCCCGGCAAATTCGGTGGCCATTTCCAACTTTTGCAGCCCGGAAAACCGCACCCGTTCCATCTCGTTGTACCGGATGTCCATCAACCTCGGCTGGACGGTAGCTCCGGCATTTGGCGGGCTGATGGTGGCGCTGGGTTGGCATTGGATGTTTATCGCCGATGGAGTCACGTGCATATTGGCTGCTGTGCTCTTGTGGATTTTCTTAGGCCCAAAACGCGGTAAAAATGACCAGTTGGTTGTTACAGAAAAACCCGTGGAAGTATCAGCCAAAGCAGCCGTTTCGCCCTACCGCGATGCTCCGTTCGTGGCTTTCATTGTGTTCACGACCCTGAACGCGATCGTTTTTATGCAGTTGCTGTGGACGGTTCCGGTGTTTTTCAAAGACGTTTTCCGGTGGAACGAGCAAACGATCGGACTGATCACCGCCATCAACGGTTTCTTGGTTTTTTTGGTCGAGATGCCGCTCATCTACGGCATAGAAGGCCGCCGCTCCCGATTGCACTACGTCCGGTTCGGCATCGTGTTGTACGCCGTTTCGTATCTGGCGTTTGTGTTTCCCCCCGGCGGTCTTGCCACTGCGCTGGTTTTCATCGTCGGTATATCATTTGGGGAAATGTTCGTGATGCCGTTCAGTTCCAATTTTGTATTCGGTTATGCCGCCAAGGGCAGTGCGGGCGGTTACATGGCTTTCTACGGCATCGCCTACTCAGTGGCAAATATCATCGCCCCGGTGTTGGGTACGCAGATCATCGCTCTTTGGGGGTACGATGTGTTGTGGTACTTGCTGGCTGCTTTGGCGGGTATCAGTTGGCTGGGTTTCTGGTTTTTGGAAAAAAAGACCGAAAAAAAGAGCATTTCATTGGCGGCTTTAGAGGCCCGACCGCCCGTGGCTTAGAACCTATGCAAAAACCCAAGTTTCATACTACTTGGCATTGTCAAATTCACCGCTGAGACGCAGAGGGTTTTCTGGTATTTGCTTTTCAGAAAGTAACTGTTTAGGTCCCGCTTGTGGTGGCGATAAACGCAAAAAAAATGCACCACAGATTTTCACAGATTCACACAGATTTCCCTTTTCCGTTTAAAAAATCGATGTGAATCTGTGGTTAAAAATGGCTCGCCGTAACAGGTGCTAAATAGTTACTTCAGAAAAATAAAAAACTCCACGTCTCTGTGTCTCTGCGGTGAATTTGACAATGTTATGCCAAGTTCAATTCTTCGCGGGCAAAAACCCGTATTCCTTGCCGTAGCGTAGCATTTGTTTCACAAAATCCAGTTCGGTTTCCACTTTCACGTCAGTTATTTTGCCGGAGGCATCGGTCACCGCCACGAGGCGCGGCTGCACAAACCCTGAATAGGCTTTGGTGGGCAGGGCGGCGTAGCGGGCTTTCACCTCGCGCACGAGTTCGGGGGCCACTTTTACGCCGTAGCCTTCCACGAGGGCGCGAGCGGCGGCAAAATCACCTTCGGACTTGATACGCTGGATTTCGGACAGGAGCTGGCCGAACAGTTCGCGTACTTTGGCATAGTCGCGGATGTCAATGTAGGTTTTGCCATTGCGCACTTCCTTGACCACGGCGTTGGAGGCTTTACCTTTTTCCAATACCCATGCGGACACGAGCAGGCGGTTGCGCATGTGATCCTCCTCGATGTCGTCGCCGGGCGAGATGCGGCGCAATTGCTGGATCAGGCCGTTGCGGAGATAGTTGTCGTACTCGGCTTTGTAGGCGTTGGCATCGGGAAGCAAGCCCCATTCCACGAGTTTTGGGTCGGGCATGAAGTACAGGGCGACGAGGTCGGCACGGCCTTCTTCGAGGGTGCTGGCGTAGTGCTTGAGCGTCACGTTTGGCTCGGCTACGCCGGGCAGCAACTGGCCGCTGGCATGTCCGATAACCTCGTGCAGAGCGGTGTGCATTTTGCCGCAGGCCTCTGCATATTTCTTGGCCATATCGGCCTCTTCCGTGTCATTGGCGAACTCGGCCACGGCGGCGGCACCGCCAGCTCTGCCGTAGGCATTTTCTATGTTGTTCAGGCTGATGGACTTGGAGCCGTAGTCGGTTCGGATCCAGTTGGAGTTGGGCAGGTTGATGCCGATGGGCGTAGCCGGTGCGCAGTCGCCGCCTTCCATGGCCACGTTGATGACGCGGTACGAAACGCCCTTCACCGTATCCTTTTTGCAGGCGGCGGGAATGGTGCTGTTGTCCTCGAAGTACTGGGCGTTTTTGCTCACGATGGCCATTTTTTTGGTAGCCTCCGGGTCGTTGTACTGCACGCATGCTTCCCAGTCGGCCTTGTAGCCCTTTGGGTCGTGGTACACTTCGATGAAACCGTTTATAAAGTCAATCGTGCTGGCGGTATCCTTCACCCAAGCGATATTGTACTCGTCAAACTTCTTCAGATCGCCGGATTTGTAGTACTCCACGAGCAGGCTGATCGCTTTTTTCTGCTGGTCGTTGTCGGCGAATGGAATGGCTTTTTCGAGGTTGGCGATGATTTTGTCAATAGCGGCACCGTACATGTTGCCGGCTCCGGCTCGCCACACGATCTCGGTGGGCTGCCCGCCTTTGTTGCCCACAAGTTTGGAATTGAGGCCTACCATCGGCGGGTTTTTGCCAGCGGCTTGCAGTTTTTGCTTGTAGAAATTATCTACCTCGGCGGCGGTGATATTTTCATAAAAATTGACAGCAGAGGCGGTTATCACGTCCACGCCCTCGTCCTTATTGGTGCGTTTGCCCAAAACAGTGGGGTCGAACACAACCGGTGTCAGCGTGGCCAGCAGGGCAGCGGCATTTTCGCCTTCAGCCAATGGCAGAGCGGCGGCATCGCAGCCGTTGACTAACGTGGCGAAGTATTCCTTGGAAAAATCGGGCAGGATTTTGTCCTCGTTGTAGTGGTGGTGGATTCCGCTGCTGAACCACACACGCTTGGCGTACACCTCGAAAGCTTTCCAGTCGGACGAGTTGCGGTCGCCTTTGTAGGTTTCAAAAATGGCCTCCAGCGTTTTGCGCACGGCGAGGTTGTACTTGCAGTGCTGGTCGTAGATGATGTCGCGGCCAGCCAGTGTAGCCTCGCTGAGGTAGTAAATAAAGGTTTTTTGCCGCAAGTCGAGATCGTCCCATCCTGGTAGCTCGTAGCGCAGGATTTGCAGGTCGGCGAAGGTGTCGAGCACCACGCGATCGTCGGATGCGGCGGTGGTTTCGGGCTGTTTCGGGGATTCTTGGCAGGCGAAGACAAAGGAAGCCCCAAGGAGGAGCAGTGTGAGCGTACGGTTCATATTGTGCATGGCTGTGTTTACTTGTTTGCGGTGAGTTGAACGAGCTGCTCGTACAGCGCTCGTATTTTTTCGTCCACGGGATGGGCCGGGTCGCCCCAGGTGACGCGGCGGATTTGGCCGTCGTCGCGGAGCTCCATGAACTGGTAGATGTTGCCCGGGTGCATGAAGTCCAATTTCAGAAGTCCCAGGTTTTCAGCGGATTCGATGAGCCGGTCGGCCTGTTTGCGGTTGCAGGTTTTTTGCTCCACGAGCAGTGGGGCGGTGGAGGTGTTTTTGAACAATTGGCCGTTTTCGAGCAGGGTGTAGGTCGTTTCCAAGCCGGTGAAGCCGCCGCCGTTTCCGAAGCGGAGGTACTCGTCGGGCAGGTTGTCGGCGGTGTACATGGGGTATTTGCACTGGCCGAAAAGGGCCAGGATGGCAGCAGCAAGGCAGAGTGTTCGCATACTCGGATTTTGGGCGCAAAAGTAGGTTATGCCCACTGCGACGTAGTTGTTTTTTTACAAAATGCCGGTGTGGAATGCGTGAACTACCGGTTGGGGTGGGTG
>JBEBHD010000213.1:0-9853 GCA_040080915.1 Saprospiraceae bacterium | reverse complement strand
GGGTGGGGGTGGGGTTGTACCGGCGGAGCTCGATGTACCCTGCTCCCGATTTAATCGGGACAAAAACGCGGCCCGAGCAATCGGAACGAAAAAGCGGCGGCACGAGTAGGCGCATCACGACCGAAAATTCCGCCGCTTAATTTGAAAAAAAATCATCGAACATGGCAGCAGCTGCATCCATCAACCAACTCAAAAGCATCCTCGGCATCCCGCCGCACCCGGCCCCCGCGCACGGCCACGAACCCGTGCGGAATGTGATGGCCTGCCGGCGCGAACCCGGCAGCGATACGACCTGGCTGCCCCAATACGCCCTGCATGCCGACGGCGCTCTGGCCGGGCTGAACCTCGCCGGCCTCGAACTGGACGATCAGCAGTGGCAAAAAATAGCTGCCCTGCTGCCGCTCGACCGCCTCGAAGCGCTCAACTTGCGGAAAAACAACATCACCGCCCTGCCGGATATGGACAACATGCCCAACCTGCGCTACCTCGATCTGAGCGACAACCGCCTGACGGAGTTCGCGCTGCCGGAGGGGCTGAACAAGCTGGAGCACCTGTGGCTGCAAGGCAACGCCGACCTGACCACACCGCCGCCCGAAGTGGTGCGGCAGGGGCGTTTTGCGCTGCGCAATTATTTCAACGAAATAGCCGAGCAGGGTTCGGAAGTGGTGTACGAGGCCAAAATGCTCATCCTCGGCGACGCAGGCGCGGGTAAGACCACGCTCGCCCGCAAAGTGGAAGACCCGGACGCGACCCCGCCCGACGCGGTGGAGGACACCACGAAGGGCATCGAGGTGAAAAAACTCCAACTGACCGACACTGCGCCGGCATTCACCATGCACATCTGGGACTTTGGCGGGCAGGAGGTGTACCATGCCACACACCGGTTTTTTCTCACCAAAAAATCGCTCTACCTGCTGCTGTGCGACGGGCGCAAAGAAGAGCAGTTCGACTACTGGCTGCAAATGCAGGAGATATACGGCCAGGACAGCCGCTTGCTGCTCGTGGTGAACCAAAAAGGGACGATGCAGCCCAACCTGCCCATGAACGACTTGCGCCGTGACTACCCCAACATACAAGAGAGCCGCCCGACGGTGGTCAACCTGCGCGACGACCGCGACGGGGCCGTGGCTCTGCGGCGGCTCATCGAGCGCAGCATCCGCGACCTGCCCCAGTTCGTGCGCGGCGAACGGGTGCCCAAAAAGTGGGTTGTAGTCCGCCGCCGCTTAGAGGAAATAGATGCCGATCACATCCCGCTGGCCGATTTCCGAAGAATTTGCAACGAGGCGGGGATCAAAGAAAAAGAGCGGCAGAAATACTTGCTCGATTTCCTGCACGACCTCGGGGCTTTTCTGCATTTCCGGGACATCGCCGGGCTGAACCAAATGGTGATTCTGCGCCCGGCTTGGGCCACGCGGGCGGTGTACAACGTGCTGGACCACACCCGAAAAAAAGGCGACAACGGCCACTTCACCCGCGCCGACCTCGATGCAGTTTGGCACTGCGCCGAGTACGAGGACTACTTCGAGGAGTTGCTCCTGCTCATGGAAAAATTTGAGCTCTGTTACCTGGCACCGGAGCAAAAAGGGCTGTACATCGTGCCATCGCTGCTGCCCGACGACCCGCCGGAAGGCTACATCTGGGGCGGCTCCACCGTGCTCCAACTGCACTACCAGTACACGTTTATGCCCAAGGACATCATCGCGCGGCTCATCGTGCGCCAGCACCACCTGCTCGAATCGCCGCCGGTGATGTGGAAGCGCGGGGCGGTTTTTGGCGAAAACGGTGCGCGGGTGGAGGTGCTGGAAAGCCACCGCGACAAGCGCATCACACTCCGCTCCGACAGCGGCGGGGGCCATGCGAAGGAGCTGATCGGCACCATTGCCCGCGATCTGGATGCGATCAACCGGGGGTTCCACTTCAACGAACGGATGCTGGTGGAACAGAAAATCCCCTGCCATTGCGCGGTTTGCAAGGACTTGCCGGTGCCGCACTTTTTTTCGCGCAGCAGCCTGGACCGGGCCGAGCGCTCAGGCAAGCCCTTGCAGTGCCAGCAAAATCTTGATTATATGGCGCATGCAAGGGAACTGCTCGACGGGGTTTTTGCGGAAAAGATGGGAGGAGAACCCGGCAATTCCACTAAACTACCGCCAACTGCGGCAAAAAAAATATTCATCAGCTATGCCCACGAGGATGCCGTATGGTTAGAAAAAACAAAAACCCACCTCGGCAGTTTGCAGCATTTCGACATTGAGGTGGAAGTCTGGGACGACAGCCGTATCCGCACGGGTGACAACTGGAAGGTGGCCATTGAGGCGGCGTTGGCCGAAACGAAGGTGGGTATCCTGTTGGTCACGCCGGATTTCATGGCTTCCAAGTTTATCAAAACGGAGGAGATGCCGGCGCTTTTGGAGAAGGTGGAAACTTCGGGCGGGCGCATCATGCCTGTACTTATCCGGGACACGATTTTCACGATGCACCCGAAACTCAGGCATTTTCAGTCGCTCAACCCGCCTGAAAAATTGTTGGCCAGCCTATCCGAGGCCGAGCAGGACGTTTTTTTTGTTACCATGCTGAAAGACATTTTAGCCGTTTTTGGGCACGATAACAGGTGAATAAAACGCTCATCGCTCGCGAGGGTCTCGCTCGCGAGGGTCTCGCTCGCGAGGGCCTCTGACCCGAAGCGGCGCTCATCGCTCGCGAGGGTCTCCGACCCGAAGCGGCTTTCGTCCGCGTTCCTCAACGAAGTTTTGGCAAATGGTCGTTCAGAAAATCTGCAAGGCTCACGACCCATAGGTTTTCTTTCAATTGAAATGACGCGCCTTCCGAAATGAGGACATAATTATTGGGCGTTTTCAAATCCGCGATGGCCGTGTAAAAACCTTTTGAAATGGCGGGCGTGGCACCGAATTTTATCTCAATACCGGCGAGGGGCTGCGTCCCGGAAACCAAAACCAGATCACATTCCGCGCCCTGATGGGTCCTGTAAAAATAACATTCCAACCGGCCTTGCAGGGCAGTTTTGATCTGCCGAATCGCGAACGCTTCCCACGACGCACCCAAACTCGCCGAGCCGAGTAAATCATCCAAAAAATTGATATTCAAAAAAGTGTGCAAAAGGCCAGTATCCGATTGATAGACTTTTGGCGATTTCACCAACCGCTTCGACACGTTTGGAAACCACGGGTACAGGCGGTCAATCAAATAGGCGTGCTCCAAAAAATCGGCGTACCGCTTGACTGTTGCGTGGTGGACGTTCAACGAATTGGCGTATTTTTCAGATTGCCAAATGCCCGCGTTGTTGCCCGCGAGCATTTGCCAAAAACGACGGATCAACATCGGTTCCGCGCTCAAGCCCAGCAACGGCAGGTCGCGCTCGGTGTACGAGCGGATGAAACTTCGCCGCCACTCGAACGAAAGGTCGTCCGTTGGCGCGAGTAGCGATTCGGGGAAGCCGCCGCGCATCCACAGTTTTTTCCAGTTGGTTTCAGCGGTCAATTCCCCCAAAAAGAGTGGGCGCAGTTCGAGGTAGCAATCCGCCCGGCCAGCGATTCGGATGTTTGCTTCAGCAAAACGGGCGATGCTGAGCCCAAAAGAATGAAACGCCCCGGCCTCCGGTCGGCATCAATTACCCCGCGCAGGGCTCTTGAAATTTCGGGCATCAGTTGTACTTCGTCCAGAATGACCGTTCTGTCCGAGTATTGTTGAAAAAAATACAGTGGATCGTTTTGAAGTTTCGCCCGATCGCGGTCATCTTCAAGGTCGAGATAGACCGAATCTTCACTGAATATTTTGGCCAAAGTGGTCTTGCCTACTTGCCGCGCACCGACGATTCCAACTATCGGGAAGAAGCCCAACAGTTCTTGAAGTCGGTCGAAAATGCTTCTTTTTAGAAACTTTACCATGAAAATTGATAATCAATTTGACGATTTTCATGGCAAGAATAGTGGGATTTCAAATTTCAAAGAAAAAAAAGAAGGGCAAAGGCAGAGGTTTTGAAAAATGCGACAGCCGTTCTTCAAACTGAATGCAGGAGCCGCTATCCCTGCCACTCGCGAGCCTTAGCGTTTAGAGCATGTTTAAATTTCAGTCACCGGGCAATGAAATTTAAACACGCTCTTAGTTTTGATGCCCTCACAACGACTTAAAATACCTAAAATCCGCTCCCTTTTCGATTTTTTTCAGCAGTTCGTACAGCAGCCGGACGGTGTTGTTCACGTCGTCCTTGTGGGCCATTTCCACGGTGGTGTGCATGTAGCGCAGGGCCAGCGAAATGAGCGCCGAGGGTACGCCGCCATTGGAGTAGGCGAAGGCATCGGTGTCGGTGCCGGTGGTACGGGAGGCGGCCTCGCGCTGGAAAGGTATGGTGTATTCTTCGGCTGTCTTGACGATGAGGTCGAGCAGTTTGTTGTGTACGGCGGGGGCATAGGTGACGGTGGGGCCGTTGCCGCAGCGGATGTCGCCGTGTTTTTTCATGTTGATCATCGGCGTGTGCGTGTCGTGGGTCACGTCGGTGATGATGGCCAGGTCGGGCCGGATGGTATCGGCCACCATTTTGGCACCGTTGAGGCCCACTTCCTCCTGCACGGAGTTGACGACGTACAGGGTGTACGGCAGTTTGTCGCCGTTTTCGTGGAGCAGCCGCGCCACTTCGGCGATGCAGAAGCCGCCGATTCGGTTGTCGAGTGCCCGCCCGCAGTAGTATCGGTCGTTGACGGTAGTGAACGTGTCCTGATAGGTGACAACGCAGCCGATATGGATGCCCATTTTTTGCACCTCGTCGCGGTCTTTGGCACCTACGTCAATGGTAATGTTGTCGAGCGCGGGGCTGAGATTCGCGTCTTTTTCCGTACGGATATGGATGGCTGGCCAGCCAAAAACACCCTCAACGATACCGCCTTTCCTCAAGTGAATGTTTACCCGCAGAGACGGTGCGATGAGGTGGTCGCTGCCGCCATTTCGGATGACGTGCAGGAACCCGTCGTCAGTGATATAGTTGACGAACCAAGAGATTTCGTCGGCATGGCCTTCGATCACCACCCGGTATTCCTGTCCGGGATTGATGATGCCGTAGGCGGTGCCGTAGGTATCGAGTTTCCACTCGTCAATAAATGGTTCGATGTATTGCAGCCACAATTTTTGGCCCGACGACTCGAAGCCGGTCGGGCTGGCGTTGTTGAGATAGCGGCGGAGAAACTCCTCAGATTTGGGCGTGATCACGTGCATCCGATTAAGGTTGAAGGTGTTTGTCAGGCATACAAAGCGCCCCATCCTTCTGGATTTCGGCGCCATTGTTCCAGCGTCTGTTGGTCTTGTGTGTCAATGTAGCCCGTTTTTGCGGCTTCCAGCACGAGGGCATGGTAGTCGGTCAGGGTGGCGAATCGGAGGTTTTGGGCGGCAAAGGCAGACTTGGCTTTTTCAAATCCATACTGAAAAATAGCGAGCACGCCGACCACCTCGCAGCCAGCATCGCGCAGGGCCTCGGCTGCGGCAATGCAGCTGCCGCCTGTGCTGATGAGGTCTTCCACGACCAGCACACGCTGCCCGGGCGATACTTCCCCTTCGATCAGGTTTCGGCGGCCGTGGTCTTTGGCGCTCCCGCGCACATAGACGAAGGGCAGGTTCAATTTGTCAGCCAGCAGGGCACCGTGCGCGATGCCCGCCGTGGCTACGCCCGCCACGCAGTCGAACGCGCCGAATTCAGCGGCTTGTTCGGCGAGGCAGTTTTTCAAAAAGGTACGGACGGCAGGGTAGGAGAGGGCCACGCGGTTGTCGCAATAAATCGGTGACAAAATGCCCGATGCCCAAGTGAAGGGGTCGCGCGGACGCAATTTGACCGCCTTGATCTCCAAGAGGCGGCGGGCAACTTCAGCGGCTTGGTGCATGCTATACGGCGTTTGAGATGGAATTGGGAATTAGGCGACAACAAAGTTCAACATGCTCTTTTTCAAAGCATTGAAAATTCATCATTCATCATTCACCATTCATCATTAAAGAAAGTTGTTCTTTTGGCGGCTAAATAAATCACCATGAGTTCGCAGCAAAAGTACAAAGTCTATGTAAACGGAGTTCCGGTTTTTCTTGGCACGCCCGAAAGCGTGGGCGAATTGGGCCTGATACCCTCCAAGGATGTGTACGCAGTGGCGTACCTCGGCAAAAAAAAGCAGATCAAGCAGTACCTCGATTTGTTGGACAAAAACACGGCAGTACGCACAGTGGCGCTGTTCGGCGAGGATGCCGATGCGCTGTGGGCCGACTTTCGCTCGTGTTTTAAGCAGATAGATGCCGCAGGCGGGCTTGTCACCGACCCGGCCGGGCGGCTGCTCGTTTTTTTTCGGCGCGGGTACTGGGATTTGCCCAAAGGAAAAATAGACCCCGGTGAAACGCCCGAACAGGCAGCCCTCCGCGAGGTGCGCGAGGAGACAGGCCTGACCGACCTGACGCTCGGCCCTTTCGCGGCGCACACCTGGCACACCTACCGGGAAAAAGGCGAGCGCATCCTCAAGCGCACCTGGTGGTACCGAATGCAAACCACCGACACGACTACTACCCCGCAAACGGAGGAGGACATTGAGGAAATCCGCTGGGTGGAACCGACAGTATGGTTGGCCACGGGGCCGAAGGTTTACGCGAGTATTCGGGAAATCGTGATGAGTGATGAGTAATCAGAAGTTTGCCAATTTCAATTCGTTAATTTTTTCCCACCGTCTACTTATGAACACCGATATGATACGCTACTACCGCGAGCGTGCCCCCGAGTACGAAGCCGTGTACGCCCGGCCCGAAGACCAGCCCGATCTGGATCGAATGGCGGCCATTTTTCAGGCTATTTTTCTCGAAAAAAACGTGCTCGAGATTGCTTGTGGTACCGGCTACTGGACGGAGTACGTCGCCCAAACGGCCCGTACTGTGTGCGCCACCGACATCAACCAGTCGGTGCTCGACATAGCAGTGGCCAAGTCGTATCCAAGGGGAAATGTGCGATTTCGCGTCGAGGATATTTTCGAGCGGCACCCGGGCGAGCACTTTGATGCCCTGCTCGGCGGCTTCATCTGGTCGCATATCCTGCTGGAACGGCTTGATGAGTTTCTCGACCGGGCGTTGGATCGGGTGGTGCCGGGTGGTTTGGTGGTGTTCGCCGACAGCCAGTTTTTGCCCAACAGAAGCACGCCCACCAGCCACACGGATACTGCAGGCAACAATTTTCAAACCCGTCGTCTGCTGGACGGGTCGGAGCATTTAGTGTTGAAAAATTTTCCGTCACCGGAGTTTTTGCGAGAAAAATTGCCGAGAGCGAAGGTGTTGGAACTGGAGCATTTCTGGGTGGCTTTGGCAGTGCGCCCAGCATAGGGCGGGGGCTAAACTGTTTGCGGTGGTCGGTGGATGATCACATTGAACTGCTCCGCTTCCGGGAAGTGCTGGAACTCGATGTGCGGCCAGGCTTGGAGGGCGCGGAGGATGCCGCTGCCGATGCCACGGTAGTCAATCAGGTCTGGTACGATAGATGCCAAAATGAAATTCCGGCTTTTGCGTAGGCCCATTTGCATCTCTTGCACGGTCAGATTATTGGGCAACCTGCCAGGGCTTTTTATCTCGATCCTGTTTTGAAAAATGAAAATCTTGATGGAATCATTCACAAAATAGTCCCGGTGGATTAGAGCATTGGCAAGCAGCTCGCTGAAAACGATCAGAGGCACCTCGGGTTCGCCAAGGCTGTTGAAGTTTTTGTCGCCCTGTACGTAATTGATTTTTGTTCGAATGAAATCGTATCCTCTGAAGTACTGTTCCTGAATGGTGCCAATGATATTTTCGCTGCTTCGATATACCGTTCCCGTGATGTCATTTCCTGCAAACCATATCGCGCTAATGAAAAATTGTGGGAGCAGCCTTTGCAGGTTTTTTCCAAAAAGCAAGGCACCTGCCGTATTGAGATGGCCGTTCTGGCCAAGCCTGAAATTGAAAAGGTATCGTTCCAATTGGACAAAAGAAGGTTCTTCTTTGTACTTCTGGATATAAAACGCCTTGAATTTGTCCCAATCAATATCTGAAACACTACTCTGGTGGAGCACTTTTTCTTCTGCGTACAAGTTGCCGCTGCTTTGTAAAAGCCTGGAGAGTTCTTCCCTACTGGTGACTTTGCGTTTGTCCGAGCCGTTTTTCAAAAAAATCAAACCGTCTTTGTCCATGTATGGTTTGTCTGACCCCTCGGGGATATGCATTACTAATACTTTTTTTCCTTGAACATCAACGCTTTTTGTTTGAATGACCATGGCGCTCTTCACGTGATCATTTGCTGCTGTTGTCAACAGGTTATTGATCCGCTGTATGTCCGAAAATGCCAAGCCCGTGACTGCGCCCGTTTTGTCGTTTACACCAAAAATCAAGGTGCCGCCCTTGCTGTTGGCAAACGCCACGATCTCTTGGGCAATGCTGACGGCATTGGTTGCATTTTCCTTGAACTGCACGTAGCTGTTCTCCCCGCCAGCAATCAAGGACAATAATTCTTCGCTGTTCATTTTTTTACTTTTGGGCAAAGTTAGAAACGGTGCCGTTTGAACGGATGTGTTTTTTCAAAAAGGAGGGCCGTCAGCGGCAGTTGCCTACATCTCCCCCGCCAACATCCGCAGCCCCAATTCCGCCGCCTTCAAATTGTACAGCACCACATTTTGGCGGAACAGCGCCTGATCCAGCGTGTTTTGCGCGGCCTGAACCTCCAGTGCGTTGGTCTGCCCAAGGCGGAAGCGTTCGGTGCTGACGTTGAGGCTCTCGCGGGCATTTTTCACGTTTTCGGTTTCGAGTACGAGTACCTGTTTTTCGGTCTCGAACTGAGCCAGTTGGTTGTCCAATTCCGTCTGTACGGCAAGGCGCTGGGCATCCACGCGCAAAACAGCCTGCTGGGCGGTCACCCGGGCCACGTCCACTTGTCGCCGGAGGTTTCCGCCGGAGTACAGCGGCACCACGAGTGCTGCACCGACCACGATACCTGCCTGGGTGTTGTTGAGCAAAAAGCCCGCGCCGTTGTCGGCGCGTTGCACGATGACCTGGCCGATGCCCGTGATGCGCGGCTTGTACTGAGCGCGGGCCTCGTCCACAAGCAGGGCTGAAACGGAGGCGTTTTTTTGCAGGGAAAGCAGTTGCGGGTTTTGGTTTTGGGCTAGGTCAAGCAGGCGGGCGCGGTCGGGCGCGTAGGTGTTGTCGAGGGTTTCCACTACATCGAAAAATGTGCCGGACGGGCGGGCGAGCAGTTGGTTGAGCGTGCGTTTGGCGGTAGTGGTGGCAGTTTGCTGGGTCAGCAGGTTGGCTCGTTGCTGGTTGAGGTCAATGCGGGCCTGGAGAGCATCCGTTTGGGCAGCGAACCCGGCGGCCAGTCGCGCCTCTGCGATGCGCAGCCGTTCCTCGTTGAGAGCAATGATTTCCTGTGCCGAACGCTCCTGCAGGCGGCTGCGCACGATGCCGTAATAGGCCAGCAGCACGTTGGCGGTGGTTTGATGCACGGCAGATTGGAGGTTGGTTTGGCCGAGGGCTTCCAGTTCTTCGAGGCGTTTTTTGGTTATGTGCATGCGCCTGCCGTCGAAGAGTGTCCAGGAGAGTTGAACGGCGGCGTTGGCGGCGTTGAAGGGCGCGAACAGGGCCTCGAACTTGGTGTCGTTGGCCAGTTGCTGCTGGAAAGAACTGAGGGTGAATGTTTCGTTCACCACGAGATTCACGGTAGGCAGCATGCCGGCGTTGCCCTTGGTGTTGTTCAGCCGGGCGATATCGCCGTCGGCGCGGGCCAGCCGGATGTCGTAGTTGTTTTCGAGGGCAATGCGCACGGCTTCGGCCTCGCTGGCCACGCCGCCCGCAGGCATGATCCACT
>JBEBHD010000212.1:0-9906 GCA_040080915.1 Saprospiraceae bacterium | reverse complement strand
CATCCGGGGTTGTTGGGCGATACAGCAGTGGGGGGCTGGTATATTCTGAATCAAAAGTTGCTTCACTTTCGAGGGTAAGCCCCCCTCCCTCCCGGTGGAGGGGTTGGGAGAGGGGTTGACCCGGCAGAACGCAAAGAAGTGAAAAATCTTCGAATACTGGGCCCGCCTCTGCGAGGTCGTCAAAAAAGCCCGCTAAAGCAGCGAGGTTGGCAAAAGCCCGTACTTCCCCACCACTAAGCGCCCGACCGCGCAGCCGCCCAAAGACCGCTCCAAGGAAGATTGTTCCAAAAAAATAGTGCCTGAATCGGTTGGCATTAAGGCGGGGAAGATCAGGGCCAAACACGCTGGGCAGGCGTTTTTTGGAAAACCACGCCGCCCGCACAAACAGAACGACCAACTGCACTGCAGCTGAAAACAAATACCGCCAGTGGGCGAAAGAGCGGGGAAGCATACCCATCAAAATTCGATTTCCAAACCATCGCGGGCCAGCGACACGTTGGGCGGCAGCAGCGGCTGTACCTCGGCTGCGAGGCCCATTTCGTGACTGATATGGGTGAGCCAAGTATGTTCGGGGCCGATTCGAGCGATCATCAAGAGGGCTTCCTCCAGTGTTTGGTGCGTCGGGTGCTGGCGGTGGTGCAGGGCACTTAGCACCAAAAACCGCGTGCCGGCCACCTTGGCCAATTCCTCCGGCAGGATCGTTTTCACGTCGGTCAGGTAGGTCAAGTCGCCAAACCGAAATCCGAGGATAGGCAACCGCCCGTGCTGAATACCAACGGCTTGTATGCACAATCCGTTGATCTGAAGGCAAGAGTGCTCGTCAATGGCGTTCAGTTCGATGCGGGGCAGGCCGGGGATCGGGTCACCGAATACATACTCGAAGCGCTTACGCACGTCGGCGGCTACGCGAGCCTGGGCGTACACGGCCATTGGGTGGCCGGTGCTGAAGTTGAACGGCCGAATATCGTCCAGGCCAATGACATGGTCGTTGTGCTCATGGGTGAGCAGGATCGCGTCAAGGTGGCGCACACGGGCGCGGAGCATCTGTTGGCGCAGATCGGGGCCGGCATCCACGAGAATGTTGGTGCCGTTGTGTTCGATCAGGGCCGCACAGCGCAAGCGTTGGTCCCACAGGTCGGTAGACGTGCATACCCGGCACGAGCACCCAATGACGGGCACGCCTTGAGAGGTTCCGGTGCCGAGAAGCGTGATTTTCAAATGCTGACGATTTTGGTGGGTATGCGAACGATTTTGGTACCAGTGGCGGGTACGGAGTTGTTCATGTGTTCGACCAGCAGCGACATGGCTGTCTGGCCAATTTCGTAGCCGGAATGCAGGACATAGGTCATCTGAACGTTCAAAAAATTGGGCAAAAGCCCGTCGCTAAAACAAACGATTCGGCATTTCGGCAGGGCATTTTGGCTGGCCTCGATAGCCGCTACGGCACCGAGCAACACTTCATCGCTCATGGCAAACAGGGCATCGGGCACAAAACCGCTGGACAGGACAACCTTCACCTGCTGCATGCTCTGGCCTGTGCTGTCGGCATAAACGATGCGTACTTCTGCGTTATGTCCGGCGAGTGCTCGCTCAAAACCTGCGAGTCGTTTTTGAGTAATACTCAGGTTGGGGTCGCCAAAAACGCCAATTATACGCTTGCAGCCCAATTCTCGGATCGTATCGGTTATGGCCGCGGCAGCCTCTAAATCGTCAATGATGACCGCCTGCTGGTTCGGGGTTTCGATGATCTTGTCAAAAAATACAATTGGCGTTTCAGCCTCCCGCAGCAGATCGAAATGGTCGAGGTTTTGGGTTTCCCCTGTGAGAGCGACAAGCAGGCCGTCAATATTATTTTCAAAACAAATTTGTACATTTTCAACTTCCCGTTCGAGGCTGTCGGAGGAATGCAAAACGATGAGACTGTAGCCTTTGGCGCGGGCAATGTCTTCTACGCCTTTGATGATGGACAGAAAAAAGAACATATTGATCTGGGGCACGATCAGCCCAATCAAGCGGCTGCGCCGGTTGCGAAAACTGGCGGCCATCCGGTTGGGGCGGTAACCGAGTTGATTGGCCAGGGCTTGCACCCGGTTCTTGAGGTCTTCACCTACATCCGGATGGTTGTTTAGCGCCCGGCTGATAGTGGACGGGTTGACACCAAACTGGCGGGCCAAATCTTTTATGGTCGTGCGTTTCATTGCAGGCATCGGCTTGCGATTCCGGAGCGGCTCAAAAGTAATTTTATTTTTTTGATTGCCTCAGGTGGTGGTTGGTGCCTCAGTATGGCGCAACAAGTTTTCCACATTTTACCCCAAGTTACTCACAGCAAACGGTTGCGCAAACGGTTGCGGAACTTGAGGGCATACTGTTGGTACAAAAACTTGAAAAATGTGTAGAATACCTTTGCCAGCCAAACTATCATTTTTGGCAAGCAAGGTTTCACTAATCAAATTCTATTGTTATGCTTAAATCTGTACCTAATTTTTTGTTTTCCCTATCGCTGTTTTTATGTGCGAACGTCCTTTGGGGACAGGGTTTGAACGGCACGGTCGTTGATTCCGACGGTCAGCCCCTTGGGTTTGCTACCATCCGCTACTACGCTGGGAGCAATAGTGTAGCGCCTGTTCAGGGCGCGGTAGCTGACGAACGTGGCCAGTTTACTCTGAACAACCTGCCTGTGGGCAGCGGTGAAGTTGTTGCATCTTTCGTGGGCTACTCCAAGGCATCGCAGCGCGTGGATATCGTGGCCGGAAAAATGCAAACGGTTTCGCTGGCATTGCAATCCGACGCTATGGGCCTTGACGAGGTGATCGTGACGGGCGTTGTGAACGCCAAGTCGAAACTCGGTTCCAGTGTTTCGATCACGACTCTTGATGCTCGCATCACCAACCACCTGCCCGTGACCAACACCGCTGAACTGTTCCGCTATGTACCCGGCATTCGGTCGGAGGCTTCCGCTGGCGAAGGCAACACCAATATTTCAGCCCGCGGTGTGCCTATCTCGGCTGGCGGCTCCAAGTACCTGCAATTACAGGAAGACGGCTTGCCGGTACTGCTTTTTGGCGACATCGCGTTTGCCACTGCCGATATTTTCCTGCGGGCAGACCAGAGCGTATCCCGCATCGAAGCCGTGCGCGGCGGTGCGGCCTCTACACTCGCCAGCAACTCGCCAGCAGGCATCATCAACCTGATCAGCCAAACCGGTGAGATCGAGGGCGGAAGTGTGAGCTCGACCCTCGGCCTCGACTACAACCATCTGCGCACGGATTTCAACTATGGCTCGCCCATCGGCGGCGGAGTCAGTTTCCACGTAGGTGGTTTTTTCCGGCAAGGAGAAGGCCCACGTACAACCGGCTACACAGCCAACTACGGCGGCCAGTTTAAGGCCAACCTGACCAAACGATTTGCCACCGGCCATGCCCGGGTTTATTACAAATACCTGAACGACCGGGCCGTGGCCTATCTGCCCATGCCCATGCAGGTGACTGGGACCAATGATGCCCCAACGTGGGAATCAGCCCCCAACTTTAACGCGCAGTACGGCACGCCGCACTCGCCCTACCTGCTGCAAAACCTCGGCCTTGGCCCCGACGGCCAGCTCCGCCGCTCGGATGTTGCCGACGGCATGCACCCGGTTTCGCAGGCCATTGGCAGCGAGTTTTCGTTCGACATCGGCGAAGGCTGGAAAGTAGAAAATCGCAGCCGCATGGCGTTCAACAGCGGGCGTTTCGTGTCGCCGTTCCCCGCCGAACTGGGCCAATCCTCCACCCTTTTCCCCACCCAAACGCTTAAGTACGCCGACAACGGCCAGGCATTTGCCAGCGGCCTCGCTATGCGCATTCACATGTTCGACACAGAGTTGAACAACTTTAACAATTTTGCGAACGACATCAAAGTGAACAAGAAGTTTGGTGTGCTTGACCTCACAGCAGGCTATTTCAAAGCAAACCAAAACATCTCCATGTCGTGGCTGTGGAACACCTACATCACCGACGTGAACGGTGAAAAAAGCCGCCTGCTGAACGTGACTGATGCCAACGGCACTGCCCTGAGCGAAAACGGTTTGCTCGCATACGGCGTGCCTGCATGGGGCAACTGCTGCCAGCGCAACTACGACGTAGCCTACGACGTGTCGGCTCCGTATGCCGCTCTGGGTGTGGAATTGGAAAGCGGCCTGAGCGCTGATGCCAGTTTCCGCTGGGACCGTGGTGTGGTGAGCGGGCGTTTTGCCGGCTCTGTCCAAACATCCTACGACGTGAACAACAACGGCCAGATATCCGAACCGGAAAAAAGCGTGTCGGCGATCAACAACGCGGCCACCACACCGGTGAGCTACGAGTACGGCTACGCATCGTACTCCCTCGGCCTGAACTATAAACTGAGCGCCGACAAGGCCGTGTTTGCCCGGTACAGCCACGGCGGTTCAGCTAAAGCCGACCGCTTGCTCTTCAGCGGCCTCGACTACACCAATGGCGACCGGCTAAACGCCAAAGACCTGATTGATCAGGCCGAGGTAGGCTACAAAATGAAACTGCGAAACGGTGGCTTTTACCTGACCGGTTTTTATGCCAAAACCTCGGAAGAGGGCGGCTTTGAAGCCACTACGCAAAAGATCATCAAAAACGACTACCGCGCTATGGGCGTGGAACTGGAAGGATCGTACAGCGCGGGCAACTTTGACCTGCGCGGCGGCCTGACGTTCACCTCGGCAGAAATCACGGATGCCATTGACGAAACCGTGGTCGGCAACACACCGCGCCGCCAGGCTTCGCTTGTAGGCTCGCTCATGCCCTCGTACCAGTCCGGCAAATTCCGCATCGGGCTGGCCATGTTCGGCACCAGCCAGAGTTATGCACAGGATAACAACAAATTAGTGCTGCCAGGCTATCTGGTAGTCAACGGTTTTGCCCAATTGAGCCTGAGCAAGGGGCTGTCCCTGACCGTAAGCGCCAACAACCTGCTCAACGCCATCGGCGTCACCGAGTCGGAGGAGGGTGCAATAACCGATAACGCCGTTAATTTCGTTCGCGGGCGCTCCATCACCGGGCGCACCTCCACGGTTACGCTGCGCTACGAATTTTAATACGACCTTTCTGCTCTAAAACTCAAAGCGGGCATGAACAGCCATGCGTGTTTTCTTGCCGCCCGGCGGCAATTGTTGGCGGCCTGTGTGCCGGAGGGGATACTCGCCTCCACACAGGTCGCCGACAATTACCGGCGGGTATGGTCGCGGGATGCCGTGGTGGCGGGGTTGGCCGCGTTGAGTATGGCCGAGCCGCTGCCACCGTTAGTTGCCGCTTTTAGGAGTACACTGCTCACCTTGGCTGAACATCAGCACGCCACTGGGCAAATCCCGTCCAATGTGGCTTTTTCTGAAACGGGCCGGGCTTCCGTCAGTTATGGCGGCTTGAGCGGACGGGTGGATGCCACAGCGTGGTTTGCCCTTGGCTGCGGGTATTACTCGGCGTATGCCTTGCAAGACGAGGATTTTCGAAATCAAATCCGACCAGCACTGGAAAGAGCCTTTGCAATCATGGATGCCTGGGAGTTCAATGGTCGCCACCTGATGTACGTCCCGATGGGCGGGAACTGGGCCGACGAATACCTGCTCCAAGGCTACACGTTGTACGACAACACCCTGCGCCTCGCTGCATTAGAAATGGCTGCCAACAATTGGGGCCGGACCGATTGGGCTGAAAAGGCCCGGTGCATTCGTGAAACTATGCACCAAAATTTTTGGCTCGGCACCGACCGCCCCAATGCTACTTACCACCCTGTTGCCATGCAACGGGCTGATGAACGACCGTACTGGGCCGCTGCTTTTTCTCCCAACGGCTATGACACGCGCTTCGACCTTTGGGGAAATGCACTTGCCATGATTTTTGACCTCGGAAACAGTGCGCAACGATCTGCCCAAATTGGATTCATGGAAGCCCTTACCTCGGAATACCGAGGCTTGATGCCCGTTTTTTACCCGGTGATAAAACCGGGAGACACCGAGTGGCCATCTCTGCAAAACCACTTTGCCTACCGATTCAAAAACCACCCGCACCACTTCCACAACGGCGGAATTTGGCCCATCGCACTGGGCTTTGCGGGCGTGGCGCTGGCCAAACACGGCGCGACAGCTATGGCAGCAAGGCTGCTCGATGCACTCAACGATCAGATCGAACAGGACGGCTTGCTTTTTCACGAATACCTGGCCTCCGATGTGTTTGAATGGGCAGGTACCACGCATTTGTCGTTTTCGGCGGCGGGGTATGCGCTGCTGCATGAGGCTGTTGTACACAAACACAGTTTTTTACCGACCAATGCATTTTCCCGAATATGATAGGCGATGTAATCAAGGCCGAAAAAAAGCATTACGAGACTTCAAGGGAAATTCTGTCCCTGATCGGCAGTAATCTCCGGCAGCCGAATAGGGCAGTACTGGCCGTCGGCGGAGAATCGGGGTGCGGCAAATCCGTAACGGCTGTTTGCCTGCAGGAACTGCTGGCCGAAACCGGAACACGGGCGTTGATCCTGCACCTCGACGACTATTTCGCCTATCCGCCAGCAACCAACCACCGCCGCCGACTGGACGACATCGGGCGCGTGGGCCTGAATGAGGTGCGCATGAGCCTGCTTCAGGCGCACATAGACGCATTCCGGGCCGGTGCATCAGCCATAACCAAGCCCTTGTCCGATTACCACACAGACCAAATAGTTGAGGAAACGCTGTACCTGTCCGATATCCGTGTCCTGATCGTAGAGGGAACTTACAGCCTGGCGCTGAAATCGGTGGACTACCGGATTTTTTTGACCCGAAATTACCTCGAAACCAGAGAACAGCGTTTGCAACGTGGCCGGGAGATTGAAGACGAATTCATTGAGCGTGTACTGGCCATCGAACACGAGATCATCGCTCCGTTTGCCGCACAGGCTGATATTTTGATTGACAAATCGTACCATGTTCACTTGCAAAATCACGCATTTCAAGACAAGCAGCCATGAAGAAAAAACTAACACTGCTCCAGATCATCAACATGAACGTGGGTTTTTTTGGCATCCAGTACAGCTTTGGTTTACAACAGAGCAACATGAGCCCGATCTACAAATACCTTGGTGCCGACGAGGCCACGTTGCCCTTGCTCTGGCTGGCTGGCCCTATGACGGGGCTTCTGGTACAACCAATTATCGGGGCCATGAGCGACAAGACCTTCAGCTCGCTGGGCCGACGAACACCCTATTTTTTAATCGGCGCAGTGCTGTGCAGCGCCGGATTACTGGTCATGCCGTACAGCAGCGCCCTCTGGATGGCGGCTGGCACCCTGTGGATACTGGATGCCGCCAACAACGTGACCATGGAACCCTATCGGGCGTTTGTGAGTGACAAACTCGCCGACGACCAGCGCCACTTGGGTTTTTTGACCCAAAGCGCGTTCACGGGTTTTGCACAAACACTTTCTTACCTCACGCCGTCCGTGTTGTTTTGGATCGGTATGAACAAGGATGCCACCAACGAAAAAGGCATCCCGTATGTGGTCGTCACGGCATTCGTCGTCGGAGCCTTTTTTTCCCTCTTTTCCATTCTTTGGACGGTTTTCACGACCAAGGAAAATCCGCTTACTGAACAAGAAACTGCTTACATCAAGTCGAATCCCATGCGGTTCAAAGTAATTTTTGAGGACATTTTCCACGCCATTCGGGACATGCCGGGGGGCATGCGCCAAATGGGCTGGATGAGCCTTTTTCAATGGTACGGCATGTTTTGCTACTGGATGTACATTGCCTTGTCGGTAAGCAAGTCGTTATTCGGTACCACCGACAGCAAAACGGCTGCTTTCAAGGATGCCAGCCTCGTCACCGGGCAAATGGGCGCGCTCTACAATTTCATTGCGTTTTGCACGGCCTTTGCACTGATCCATTTTTCCAAAAAATTCGGCCCCAAATTAGTTCACAGCGTTTGCCTGGCCGCCGCCGGTGTTAGTATGCTGGCCCTCTCGTTCGCCACCGACAAGACGCTGCTTTTCGCGTCTATGTTCGGTATCGGGCTGGCCTGGGCGAGCATCATGGGCAACCCCTATGTGATGTTGACCAACTGCATCCCTCCCGAACGGACAGGCGTGTACATGGGCATTTTCAACATGTTCATCGTGATCCCCATGATCATCGCCATTTTTACCTTGCCCTTGATTTACAATAACTTTTTGGCTGGAAATCCACAAAATGTGATCCGGCTGGCGGGAGGGCTGCTGTTGGCTGCGGCGTATGTGACCGGAAGAATCCGTGACCGCACATTGGCACTTTAGCACATTCTCAAATTACCTCATCCTCAATCCCGCCGCACCACCACCTGTTCGCACGCCACTGGCTTGCCGTTCAGTTCAATGGAAACGAGGTAAACCCCGTCGTACACCGCCCGGCAGTCGAAGTACGCAATGGTACTGCCCGGTTGTATTTCCACCACTTGTACCAACCTGCCCGGCAGGTCGTAAAGCCGGGCCACCATTTTTTCCCGCAGCAACCCTTCGGCTTGCACGGCGATGAAATCGCTCGCCGGATTCGGGTAAATTGTCGTTTTTAGTCCCTCGGCAATGTCGTGTACGGCAGTCGAGGGGTTGTAGGTCGTGGTCAGTTCGCTGATGGTCTGCACCTTGGAAGCGGTTCGGGTACCATAAAATGTCGGGCCGACTGCGTACGGATACGCCGAATTCCACTCCGCATCCACCGTACAGAAATAGGCGTAAATTCCCTGCGGGTATTCCGGTGTGACACAAAAGCGCCCGTTGTGTACGTCCAGCACATCCGGCGAAGCCGGACTGGGCACGTATTCGTAGTCCTCCCGAAAATAGCCGAGCGGGTAGGTTGCGTGTACGGCTGGCCCGTCGGCCACATCGGTTCCGTCGGCGTGGTGCGTGCGGGCGGTGATAGCGCGCAAGCGGTATCCCGATTGGATGCGAACAATGCCGCCCGTACCGTCGGTGTTTTTGTGGCCGTAGGCCCCATAAATCGGAAAACCGTCGTAGGCAAAACCGATCAGCGGTGCATGCTTGGTGCTGTCAATGGTGTACAAACCGTCGGCGAGGTACAAGTCGCAGACGTTGGAAATAACATCCAAATCCAGGTTAAAAGCCGAGGGGTTTTGATGGTGGTGGTAGTTGCCATTCGCCGGGTGGCCTTTTGCGCAATCAAAACCGGCCCGTTCAGCCCGGATGGCATCGCGGTTCCAGGCCTGCGCGGCACCCATGCCACCGGGGCAGGGCGGGTTGCCCGGCCCGCCGCACAGGGCATTGGTGGTAGGGTTCCAGGCTACGCCGTCGCGGTAGTCGAACAAGGCCACGCCATTGATAAATACCCCGATGTTGCCGCCAGTGGTAGCCGTGGGCGTACCGGTGTTTTGGGCAGGAGTGAGC
Source organism: Saprospiraceae bacterium (assembly GCA_040080915.1). Taxonomy (GTDB): domain Bacteria; phylum Bacteroidota; class Bacteroidia; order Chitinophagales; family Saprospiraceae; genus M3007. The sequence goes on along the minus strand of JBEBHD010000212.1, from coordinate 511 downwards.
GGGATTTTGAAATAACCCGTCTGCGCGGTGGCCACGGACGGGTTTCCGTCCAAAAACGGCCCGGTGATGTACGCCGGGATACCGGTTGCCTGCACATAGGCCCAGTTGCTGGAATACTGCACTGACTGCACGTTGGCCAGCACATTATCCTGAATCGGAGTGGAGTTGCCCTGCACATAGTGTCGGCCTTTCAAGCCGGTCGTGTTGATGATCCAGTTGGTGATGACGGGGTTCGTTTGGGCTAGCATTTGCGAAGCAACGGCAAGCAAAAAAGCGAAAGCGATTGATTTTTTCATGTCGTAAAAAAGGTAAGGTTAACGTATACCTCGCGCTGCGAGGTTTTGTGTATGGCCTTCGGCCTAATATTTTGATTAGCAGCGCTCAGCATGACAAAAGCGGCTTCGCACCTTGCGGCGCGAGGTATAACTATTTAGCACCTCCTGATGCAAACAATTGTCACCACAGATTTTCACAGATTCACACAGATTTTCCCTTGTCCGTTTATAAATCT
>JBEBHD010000211.1:0-9927 GCA_040080915.1 Saprospiraceae bacterium | reverse complement strand
GATTTACCTGTGAAAAATCTGTGTGAATCTGTGCGAATCTGTGGTGAAAAACTGCTCGCTACAGGCGGGTGCTAAACATTTACGCTATTTCATACGGATCCGATATGTCACTCTTCAAACTCAGGGGCAAACTGAGCCTCAGCTCCCAGGCGCTCCTTGCCCTTGCTGGGGCAGTGGTTACCCTCGCCCTTTGGTGGGCTTTGGCGGAAACACTTTCCACCCAACGCCCCATCGTGGACGGCGGGCTGAAAGAACTGCCCTCTGCCCTCGATACCACCATCACGCCCGCGCAACGGGACTCCATCCTGCGGCAGGATTCCCTGCTACTGGCCGGTGCCACGTCCTTTGAAAAAGTGTACCCGGTATTGCCGCCGCCCTCCAAAATACCGGGCGCCTATCAGCAGCTCATCGCCCACGACGAACTGGCCTCCAACACCATGCGCAGCATCTGGCTCAATATTCAGGGCTACTTGTGGGCACTGCTTATCGCTCTGCCACTCGGCTTTTTGTTGGGCCTGATTCCACTGTTCAGCGGGTTGTTCAGCCGCCAGGTGGACGCACTTCGGTATCTGCCGCTCTCCGCCCTGACCAGCCTGTTCATCGTCTGGTTCGGCTTGGAAGACACCATGAAAATCGCATTTCTGGCTTTCGGCATCCTGGTTTACCTGCTCCCGGTCATCGTGCAGCGCATCCGCGAAGTGGAAGAGGTGTACGTGCAGACCGCTTTCACCCTCAGCGCCAACAACTGGCAGGCGTTCCGTTCCGTGTACCTGCCCGCCGTGTTCAGCCGCTTGATGGACGATATTCGCGTGCTGACCGCCATCTCCTGGACGTACATCATCATCGCTGAATTGCTCAACCGTCAGGGTGGCATCGGCGGCCTGATCTTCATAAAAAGCAAAATGGGGCAGATTGACCGGGTGTTCGCCATCCTTCTGCTCATCATCCTGATCGGTTTTGTGCAAGACCGCATTTTCTCCTACATGGACACGCGCCTCAACCCGCACAAATACCTGAAAAGCAAATTGCAGGGTATTCAAGAGTGCCAGTACGGCATCTTTTTTATCTTGCTGGTTTTATTGGTCAAGGCTCTTTTTCCCACTCTCTTGCCGGACACGTTAGTTTGGATTGGCGTGCTGGCCGGGATAACCACGATCGTACTGGGCGAAATCAGATTAGCAGGAGCTTCTAAATCAAAGTAATCATGGTGAAATTTCAGGATACCGACTTGCCCAACATCATCCAGTTGGAAAACATCAGCCAAAGCTACGACGGAGGGAAATCGCACATCATCAAGGATTTCAACCTGCTCGTGGAGGATCATCCCGGGCGCGGGCAGTTCGTGGTGTTGCTCGGTGTGTCGGGCAGCGGCAAATCAACCATCCTCCGCTACATCTGTGGGCTTCAAAAACCCAGTGGCGGCACCGTCAAGGTACACGACAAATTAGTGACCGACGACTCCCGCATCAGCATGGTTTTTCAGCAATACTCCTCCTTCCCGTGGATGACCGTTCAGGAAAATGTGGCCTTGGGGCTTCAGTTCAAGGGAATAGATGAAAAGACCCGGTTGCAAAATGCGCAGGAAATGATCGAGTTGGTGGGGCTGGCCGGCCACGAGAACAAATACGCCCAGTACCCTACCCTATCGGGCGGCCAATTGCAGCGGGTGGCCATTGCCCGCAGCCTGCTGGCCAACCCCGACATCCTGCTCATGGACGAGCCGTTTGGGGCATTAGACATCAAAACCCGCCTGCAAATGCAGGAACTCCTCTGCCAACTCTGGGAAAAATTCCACTCGACGGTCATTTTCGTCACCCACGACATTGCCGAGGCCGTCTACCTCGGCCACGACATTTATCTGATGAAATCGGCACCCTCGCAGATCGTGGAGCATGTTAAAGTAGACCTCCCGCTCCACCGCACCCGCGAACTCAAGCGCGAAAAGCATTTCATGGAACTGGTGCAGGACGTGGAAGACAAGATGGTGGCGGTGGCAAATGTGCGGTAGGCGCGGGCAATTGAGAGTCAATGGTTGCGAAACCTCCCTGAAGCGGCGCGGTCGTCATGGCGGCAAAAGTAGCGGAAACGTAAAAGCGTTTGTTTCCCACTCGCAGAATCAGGACTTTTGCCCAAAACTTATCCAGCCCGCTCCCATGTCCTTTCCGTCCAAACTGCTGCTTTTCGGCGAATACCTGCTGCTGCTCGGTGCCCGCGCACTGGCCATACCGGTGGCCGCGTTCGCCGGGGAATGGGCCTCGGGGGGCACCGGGCTGCCGGGCGACCGGCGCGAACAGTTGCTGAAATTCGCCAACAGCCTCGCCCTGAAATCCGTGCCGGGCCTTGATTACAAGGCGTTCCGGCGCGACATTTCCGAAGGCCTGTACTTCCGCTCCGACATACCGGTGGGCTACGGCCTCGGCAGTTCGGGTGCCCTTTGCGCGGCGGTGTACGAGCGCTACGCGACCGAAAAAACCGCCGCCCTGGCCGAGTTGAAAGCCCTTTTTGCCCAAATGGAAAACCATTTTCACGGGCAGAGCTCTGGCATTGACCCCCTGACCAGCTACCTGAACCGCCCCCTGCTGATCGCCAACCGCGACGAGGTGGCATTTTTCGAGGCGGCCCCGTGGCCAAGCCGGCCGCCCACCGTTTTTCTGCTCGATTCCGGGCAGCCGCGCCGCACCGGCCCGTTGGTGCAGTGGTTTTTGGAAAAAAAAACCGAGACAACGTTTTCCAACGGCTTGCACCAAACGCTGCTGCCCGCCAGCGAGGCCCTGATCAATGCTTGGCAAACCGCCGATGAGGCTGCGTTTTGGCCCGCCCTGCGGCGCGTTTCGGCGTTTCAGTTGGAAAATATGCCGCCCATGATCCCGGAGCACCTGCGCCCGGTTTGGGAAAAAAATCTGCGCGACGGCCACATCGTTTTCAAAATTTGCGGCGCAGGCGGCGGTGGCTTTGTGCTCGGCTTTGCGCCAAGCCGCCAAATTGCCCTCGACGGGCTTCCTGATTTCACCGTAGTTTTCCCTTTTGAAAAAAATGACGTGGTGGAAAAATAGACAACTCCGCCCAGCGCTCTGGCTGCTGGGACTGCTCACAGTGGTGGCGCTGGCGCGGGACATCCTCGCCAATGGCCGGCCGCTGTACTGCCAAGTCCGCGGCGAGGCATTTTTCCCCGCACTGCGGGCCATCTGGCACGGGCCGGACAAGCCTTACGGCCATCCGATACTAGACTCCATCCAATCCGGGTTTCGCTGGCGGTTGCACGCTTACGAGGCGGCGGTATTCGCGCCCATCGCCTTTTCGCCGGGTGAGCTGCCCTCCAGCCCCGATGTCACCATCCGCCAGGCGCTGCCGGGCAGTATCCACCCCGGCGGTACCGAACGCCGTTTCCGGCACTGGTTAGGCACCGACACGCGCGGGTACGACGTGGCAGCGGGCATGGTGGGCGGCGCTCGGGCGGCCCTGCTGACCGGTACTATGGCCATGAGCATCGCATTCGCCATCGGCCTCACACTGGGGGCGGTGGCCGGGTACTGGGGCGACGGGCGCCTGCGCATTCGGCGCTGGCAGCTGTGGGCAGCGTTGGCCGGAGCACCGGCAGCGTGGTTTTACGCGGGCACGGTGCGGCATATTTTGCCCGACACGAGCGGTGTGGCGGTGCGGTGGGCTGCCGCTCTACTAGCCGTGGGCGTAGTGCTGGGCCTGTTTTTTTTACTCGGAAAATTACTCGGACGCTGGGCGTATTTCGCCCGAACGGTGGCCTTGCCCGCCGACTTGCTCATCATGCGGTTGGCCGAGGTATTCACGTCCATTCCCGGCCTGTTGGCCATTGTAGCGTTTGCGGCCATGCTGCGCCAACAGGGGCAGACACTCTGGGCGATGACCGCGCTTATCGGGGCCTTTTCCTGGCCCGGCGTGGCGCTTTTTGTCAGGGCCGAGCTGCTGCGCGTCCGCGAATTGGAGTACGTGACCGCCGCACGGGGCATGGGTCTGTCGGAGTGGCGCATACTTTTTCGCCACGCCCTGCCCAACGCCTTGCGCCCGATCTACACGATTTTCGCCTTTGGCGTAGCGGGGGCCATTCTGCTGGAAGCCTCGTTGTCGTTTCTCGGCTACGGCGACAACAACCTCGTCGGTGCTACATGGGGCAGCCTGCTGCAAAACGCCCGCAGCAGCCCGCATCTGTGGTGGATCAGTTTGCCGCCGGGTCTGGCTATTTGTGGGACTATCATGGCTTTGCATGCCGTGGGCGAGGGGCTGAGCGAGCGGGCATAAAATTAATTGTTCGACGAAAATGAAATACGGGAAGTACAAGTCCTATCACGGCTTTCTGGTTTGCAGGAGCAGGTTTGCCGCTTACATCTTTCATGGATGGTTTGAACACAGGAAGTACAATGTAAACTTGGCTTGCTTTCCATGGTACAACCCGTGCCGCTACTGAACATCAAGGTGCTACCGTTTGATGCCAAAATGACCGCAATTTGGCTCGGGTTGGCTTGCCCGCTCCGAATGCCGTCGGCCTTTATGTAGTAATAAGTGCCAAGGGTATCCGTACCAATTTCGGCGGTAGAATTTTGCAAGGTTGCTCCATTTAAGACAAATGCAAGAGTGTCCGATAACTGCGCAACATTCATGGTTAAAGAGGGGACACCATTTGTGATTACACCCACATTTATTTGCGCCAATGCTTGATAAGCAATATGTTGGACGCACAACAGGATGATATTTTTTTTTGCAAAACATTTCATGTCAACTACTTTTTTTGCAAACAGATTTGAAATTGTTTTGCCAAAGCCCGCGTGAACAGTGGCGCGTGCTCGGCACGCAGGTGCGACCACTCCGGCAGCTCGAAGCCCTGCAGTTCGGGGTGGTCTTCAAAGTGGATGCCTGGCACGCCGGTGATTTCCAAAAGGCGGTCCCAGGTTTCTTTGCGGGGCACCTCGAATTCCTCCAGATCGTACAATACCCCGGAAGAAGGCGGGCGCACGAAAATCATCTTGCCGCCCCGGGCGTGGAGTTTGTCGGCCCACGATTTTATTACCCGAAAAATGGAGTCACGCTCGGCAGGGCTGACCCGGAAGGGCGGCGGCACGGGGTTGAACGCGCCCGACAGGGTTTTTGCTTTGGCCTTGGCGTATTCGGCGGGGCGCATCAGCGGGCCGGTGCGAGAAGAAAATCCGACCCAGATGCCCCGGAAGCGGTTGGCATAGGCGGTATCAGTTACTGCCTTGTTCCACATACGGGCCTGGCGCTCGCGGGTGTCGTTCGAGAGCTTGGGCACCCGGTCGAATCCGGCCAGAAATTCGGGGCGTTCGGGCAGGCGTGTTTCGGCGAGCAGGCTTCCGAGATTGAGTTCGCCTTTTTCCACAAATGCGAAGGTCGGCTCCATCAGCAGGTTGGCCCAGTGCTCCATTTTTTGGGCGGGCGACCAGTTGTGGTAGTGTTTCACCAAGCCCTCCGAGTCGCCGTCGCCCATGGCGCGTTTGGAAAAAAACAGCCCCGGTGCTACCGACACGATGAGCGTACCGGCAAAATCGGTGTTCTCGATCAGGTCGCGTACGATGGGCTGCGGTGCCGCGCCCTCCTTGGCCAACTGGATCACGTTTGGGTTGCCCGTTTCGGCCCGCCAAGTGGCCAGGTCAATGTCGAACAGCGCCCGCGACGAACCGGTGATGATGGTGTACTCCGGCCCTGCGTTTTGGGCTTTGGCCCGAAACTCTGCCCACGAACTTTCGGTGCCATCGTACGAGGGTTCGTAGCCTTGGCCGCGCCAGTACAGCTCCCAACCCGCCGTGGCCGCCGCAACGACAAGCAATACGATCAGGCCCAAACGCCCCCAGGGCTGGTTCGGTATCCCGCGTTCAAATTGTCCGGTCTCAGAATTGAAAGTATATGAATGCATTGCCGCCTCCTTGATTGATAATTAAGAAAAAAACCATGACTGCCCACACCGTGCCCACCAACCATGCCGGGCTGCGGTTCACCGCTTCTTCCAACGTGACGCGGCGCAGGCCCCAGTGCAAAAAAAACATCGCGGTCATGGTACCGGCCACGAGCAGGATTTTGGTCATCGGCACGATTTGCGCGCCATCGGGATGCCAGCCGTGCATACTGGCCAGCAACATACCCGCCGAAGCAAACGTGGTGGCCCGAAAAAACACCCACGAGATGACGATCAGGTAAAATGTGCCAATGGCCAACAGCACCTGCACGGCAGGGAAAGTAACCCACGGTTTTTGGCCCCACCAGCCGCGCACCACTCGCTCGGCGCTCAGGTAAAAACCGTGCAAGGCCCCCCAGGCCACGAACGTCCAATTGGCACCGTGCCATAAGCCGCCCAATACCATGGTGATCATGAGGTTGAGGTAAGTGCGGGCTTTGCCGAGGCGGTTGCCGCCGAGCGGGATGTACAGGTAGTCGCGCAGCCAAGTGGAAAGGGTAATGTGCCAGCGCCGCCAAAAATCCGAGAAGCCTACGGACCCGTAGGGGCAGTGGAAATTTTCGGGCAGAGCAAAGCCGAGGCAAAGCGCGATGCCGATGGCGGCGGTGGAGTAGCCGGCGAAATCGCAGAAAATTTGGCCGGAAAACGCCAGCACGCCAAGCCACGCGTCCAATCCGTGCAGGGGCTGCTCGCTGGCGAACACCATTTCGGAGGTGCCGGACAGAAACGTATCTGCCACTACCATTTTTTGGAAAAGGCCGAGTGTGAGCAGGCCAAGGCCCCAGAACATCTGCTGCCGGTTGGCCTGTTTGGGCTGGTCGAACTGTGGCACCAATTCCGTAGGCCGCACGATCGGCCCGGCCACCAATTGGGGGAAGAATGTCACGAACAGCGCAAAATCGAGAAAATTGTTCGCCGGTTTGGCTCGTCGCAGGTACACGTCGAGGGTGTACGCCATCGTCTGAAACGTGTAAAACGAAATGCCGACGGGCAAGATAATGTCGGGCGCTGCCGGGTGATAATCCCAGCCTGCCGCCTGCACGAGTGCGGTGAAATTGTCCAACAGAAATTTGCCGTACTTAAAATAGCCGAGCAGGCCGAGGTTCAGCACCACGCTTACGAGCAAAAACAATCGGCGCCGGGCATGCTGCTCGGTCTGGCTGATCTTTTTGGTCATGTACCAGTCCACCACAGTAGACAGCCAAAGCAATACCACGAAGGGCGGGTTCCACGCCGCATAAAAAATATAGCTGGCCACGAGAAGGTTGATCTTCTTGACGCGCCAAGGCAACGGCGCGTAGTGGAGGCCCAGCAGGAGGGCGAAAAAGAAAAAGAACGACAGCGAGTTAAAGAGCATGAACGGGCGGGTAGTTTCGTTTCGGGGCGAAAGTAAGGGGCAATGCGGAACAAGGTCAATTTTTGCAAATAATAAAACTCCCGAACACTGATTACTTCGTAGGTTGCTGCGGCATTTATGGCACGCTTCTACCACTCACAATTTTTTTCACAAACTAAAATATGTACAACATGAAGAATGCCCGAGTATCCCTGTTCGCTTTGGCGATTGCCTCGTTTGCCTGTACCACGGTGCATGCACAGGCTGTGAAACCGCAACCTGCGCCAGCAGGCACGACAGTGCAGGCCGTACCGTTTTCCGAAGACCCGAACTCCAAAGCACCCTTTTGCGAACTGGCTATTCCAAAGGCAACGGAAGACCTGCAATCGAAGGCCGACAAGTCGTGCCAAACCGCCTCTACCTGTGTGCGTTGCACCGATAAGGCTTCAGGTGTTGAGGTTTACGCTACGGTCTATGCCCAGCCGAAAATTCCCCGTTGTAACGTGGTCAACGGCATTTCCTATGACCAGATTGGGGTCAAACCGTTGCCTGTTTACGTCGAGATATTGCAGTCCGTTTGCACGCGCGAGGGCGTAACCCTTGAAGTGAGTTTCCCCAACTCCCGCGTGCATCCGAACCAGTACGACATTGAATGGGAAGTGGACAATCGTTCGATCGGGAAGGGTGAACTGGTCAACTGTGTTTGCGGAAAGGCCGCGAAAGTTACCATAACTGAAAAGGCTACTGGCCGCGCCACGACCAAGCGTATGAATATCGCAAATGCTTGTGCGTTGCCTGTGCCAGCATCGAAGAACTAAGAGCGAATCAATCACACGTTTCAAAAAACAAAGCACCTTGGTATTGCCGAGTTTCGGCACACACCAAGGTGCTTTTTACTCAAAACTCCAACGAACATAGTTTGCAGGGCACTTATTTGCCTCGTTTCCGCTCTAATCGCTTGTTTTTGACTTCCTGCATTTTAGTCAGCAAGCGCTCGCGAAACTCACGTTCAGCAGCAGCGACCTTGGCGATCTTGCGCACGGGCAGCGCTTTGCGCAGTTTTTGGTATAAGTCCTTTTCCAAGTCCAATTCGCGCTGTTTCATCTCAAAATGGCGCTTGATCTGTTCTTCCACTTCGCTGTCGTTCATGCTGTCCAGCTGCTTTCGAGGCTTCAGGTCGTCTTGAAGCCGATCGCGGGCATCCATGTGTTCGTTGAAAATGGGCCAAAAAACTTGGGCCTCCTCAGGGGTCAGGCGCAGCGTTTCGGTGTAGATTGCCACGCGGAACGAACGGATTCGCTCGTCCTTGCGGTCGGGGTCTGGTTGCGCCAGCAGGGCAGTGCCGAGCAGGAGCAGGCTTGTGGTGATTGTCAGATATTTCATAGCGTGACTTCGGTATGATAAATGAAAATTAGTTTGACTTTTTTTTCTTACAAAATGAGTTGGTCCAATTCATCGTCGCTCAAATCGCGCAGGAGGTGGTCAATCTCTCCCGGTGTCAGGTTGATCGGCTCTTCGGCTGTGTTTTCATCCGCGTGCTCGAGGAGGACACTGGACGTTTGTTCGACTGGTAAAGCGGCGGCCAGTTGTTCCGGTTCCAGTTCCATGAGGTTGGTCAGCAGGTAAGCCTCTGCGTCTTCGGCGCTGATTTGGGCGTATAGGTCGTCGGGCTTGTTGGTGGCAGCCGGGCCCAAAAACCACCAAGCCGCGAAAACAACGGCGAATACTGCGGCCAAAGCCATAGCCGTACGAGGGTGCCACAGGCCCTGCATGACCTGCCACATACTCGGCGCGGGCTTGCGCACGGGCGGGCGGCGCGTGGCCCCGATGGCCTCGATTTGCCGGTACACCGAATCTTCTACCGACTCAAAGTAGCCCTCCGGCACGCGATAGCCGTCGGCTTGGCCGCGAAAACCCTTTAGGAAAGGTGCCGACTCGTCTAATTCGTCGTTCAATGCCTGCTTGTTTTTCATAACCGAGTGGTTTGCTTTTTTTCAAAATGGTATTTAAAAGGTGTCCGCTTCGCGGAAATAGGCTTCGATTTTTTTTGCCGCGTGGTGAAACGAGGCTTTCAAGGCACCCACCGAGGTGTCGAGCACGCGCGACATTTCCTCGTAGGGCATTTCGTCGTAGTAGCGCAGGTTGAACACCGTGCGCTGTTTGTCGGGCAGCCTGGCAATAGCCTCTTGCAATTGCAATTGCACAGCATCGCCGTCGAACCACCAATCGGCCCGTAAGTACCCAGACAACGGCCCGTCGGTAGTATCCAAGGAGCTGGATTGGCGGCGGTTGCGGCTTTGCAGGTACGAGATGGCCTCGTTGGTGGCAATACGGTACAACCAGGTGTACAGTTTTGATTTTTCCTCGAACTGCAACACGCCCCGGTAGATTTTCACAAAGGTGTTTTGCAGCACGTCATCAGCATCTTCATGTACCAGCACCATCCGGCGGATATGCCAATACAGGCGCTCTTTGTAGGTGCCCATCAACAGCCGAAACCCGCGTTCGAACGAAGCGTCCGATCGCAACAGGCTCAGGATTTGTTCGTCCGAGGCGGGTTTGTTTGTTGTCAGCACCTGCAATTCCTGTGTTTTGGCCACTAAGAGCGTGTTTAAATTTCAGTCGCCGGGCTGCAAGCGGCAAATTTTGCTTC
>JBEBHD010000210.1:0-9936 GCA_040080915.1 Saprospiraceae bacterium | reverse complement strand
GTGAGAGGGTGAGCGGGTGAGCGGGTGAGCGGGGTGAGAGAGTGAGCGGGTGAGAGGGGTGAGAGGGTGAGCGGGTGTCAAATTCGGATCGTTTTTACGGAGCTGCCTTTGGGTTTGGGCTTGGGTTCTTCTTGCAGACGCAAACGTTCCTCGGGCAGCAAGTTGTCGTGCGAAGGCACCGAATTGGTATCGTCGGGCACTACATCGCCCGGCTTCCGAGGCCGTTCAAAGGGATTCATGCCTTGAAAAAATTGCTCGAATAATTGGTCAAAGTCCATCGTGCCACCGTTGCCGTCGAACGAACGGAAATCGAAAAAATGGCTGCCGTTGCCGTCGAAGGTGGTGTCTGCGTGGAAGTAAAAATACGAATTGGAGTCAGGTGAAATCTGCAGCCGTCCGCCGTTCGCGGTGGAATCGGCGGGAAACATACGGCGCATCTGCTCGTCCATGCGGCGCTTCAACTGCTCAAACCGGTCTTGTGGCGACTGCTCGGCTTGGGCGAAAGTCAAGGCTGGCAACAGAAGCCCCAAGAGCAGGGCAACGCCGGTTTGTTTGTTCGGAAAAAAACGTGTGTTGAACATGGTTTGAGTTTGTAACTGGTTAGCAAGCCCGTTGCACGCGATATATTATCGACTCCGCTCACCGCTCGCGAGGGTCTCCGACCCGAAGCGGCCGCTCGCGAGGGTCTCCGACCCGAAGCGACCCCGCTCGCGAGGGTCTCCGACCCGAAGCGGCTCCCCATCAAGAGGGGTTCCCGCTTCGGCTCTCCGACCCTCGCGGGCGGGCGGGCAAGTGGCCCAATTTCCGGCAAAAATAAAAACCTTTCCACACACAAGCCGCGTCTGTATAAAATCGAAACCCGCTCGTACTTGCTATGCTTGCGAGGGCCCCCGCTCGTACTTGCTTTGCTTGCGAGGGTCTCCAACCCGAAGCGGCTTCCCTCTCACAAAGGGTACCCGCGAGCACGCGAGCACGCGAGCACGCGAGCACGAGCAGGGTAGCTCGTTCAACCGTTCCCGCACCTACCTTTGCCGCATGAACATCGTCATCATCGGCGGCGGCGCGGCGGGTTTTTTCGCAGCCATCACAGCATCGGAAGCCGATCCTGCGGCCCGTGTCACCATTCTGGAACGCGGCAACGCCGTGCTGCAAAAAGTGCGCGTGAGCGGCGGCGGGCGTTGCAATGTCACCCATGCCTGCTTTGATGCCCGTGTTCTGGTACAGCACTATCCCCGGGGCAGCCGAGAGCTGCTGGGGCCATTTTTGCGCTTCGGCCCTGCCGACACCGTGGAGTGGTTTGCCCGGCGCGGCGTGCGGCTCAAGACTGAGGCCGATGGGCGCATGTTTCCCGACACAAATGATTCGCAGACTATCGTGGAGTGCCTGTGGAACGCCGCCAAGGCAGCGGGCGTGCAGGTGCGCATGGGCACGCGTGTTGAGCGATTGGAAAAAACCGCCGCCGGATGGGTAGTTCACCTCGGCAAAATCCCGCCGGAACGGGCCGACTGCGTGCTCGTGGCTGGCGGCAGTAGTGAAGCATTGTGGGCCTTGTTGGCCAATCTGGGGCATACGATTGTGCCGCCGGTGCCTTCGTTGTTCACGTTCAACTGCAAGGATGTACGTCTGCGCGAACTGGCGGGTGTGTCTGTGCCTAAGGCAGTTGTACGAGTAGTGGGCACCAAGTTGTCTGCCGAGGGGCCATTGCTCGTCACACATTGGGGCCTGAGCGGGCCGGCCGTCCTGCGGCTTTCCGCCTGGGGTGCCCGCCAATTGCACGAGATAGGTTACCAGTTTTCCTTGTCTGTCAAATGGGTAGGTGATTTGCCAATAACGGCTATTGAGGCAGGCTTGAGCCAACTGAAACAAGAGCAGGGCCGTCGGCAAATCGGCTCGCACGCCCAGTTTGGCCTCCCGCAGCGGCTGTGGGAACGCTTGGTTGAAGCGGCCGAGATGCCCGTGGAGATGCGTTGGGGCGACTTGACCAAGCCGGTATTGGCTCGATTAGCGGCGCAAATTGGCAACGCGAAATTTGACGTGCGCGGCAAAAGCACGTTCAAAGAAGAGTTTGTGACGGCGGGGGGCGTGGATTTGCGGGAGATCAATTTCAAAACCTTTGAAAGCAAGCACCTCTCCGGCCTGTATCTGGCGGGAGAGGTGCTTGATATTGATGCCATTACCGGCGGATTTAATTTTCAAGCGGCCTGGACAGGCGCTTGGATCGCCGGGCACGCGATGGTAGAACCGGCTTAGTTTTTGGCCTTGCCATCTAACGGCGCGCCTACGGGGGTGCCGCAAACGTGGCCGGGCTGGCCGTGAGGCGGGTTGGTGCCGGGGGCGACGGCAGCGGGTTTGCCGCCAGTCGCCGGAGCCGCTGTAGGCGCAGGCGTTGGAGCCGGAGCGACAGCTGTTGCGCCGCCGCTTTTGGCCGACCCGTCGAGGGGGGCGCCGACTGGGGTGCCGCACACGTGGCCAGGCTGGCCGTGGGGCGGATTCACCTTGCCGGTACCGGAAGCGGCGGGTGTGGCTTGGCCGGGAGCAGCCGTGGTGGCCGGTGCCTGCAGGGGGCCAGCGGATTGATCGCCTTGCGGAGCGCTCATGCCCGCTTCGGGCGTGGCGGCACCTTCAGTAGTGGTGGTTTGTGTGCTGGAGTCGCTGCCGCAGGCGGCGGCGAACAGGGCCAGCAAAAGGACGAGTGTAAATGAACGAACTTGCATCTCTACAATTATTTTTTAGTGAAAAGGCCGCCAAAGGTATGCGTCGCTGAGCAAACCGGAGCCAAATCAGAGGTGTAAACTTATTTTGGGTTGAAACAACATGGGCGTGAAACCATACTACTGGTCATTTTTGGGAACGAGACCTTTCCGGTGTTTGCCAAACCTGAAAGGTCTGGATTCCCGGAAAACAAAAATGTCCGGTAGTGTGGCGTGAAACATTTCCGAGAACATCAAATTTGAAAAAATACGCGGTATAACTAATAAAACAATGCCGTACTTTTTCCGTGCGACCTTCTGGGAAACAACCAAATGTGCATCGCCGGTTTTTGGCCTAAAAAAACTTCCTTTGTCGGGCATTTAAATTTGTTTCCTTTGTGGAACGGTTTTTGACTGAAATTTTGCTCATTCATTTTTTATCCATGAACCGATTTCTATCCACCACACTGCTGTGGCTCTGTGCGCTCGCCGTTGGCGGTGCACAGGATGCCTCCCTATTCAATCAGGTCATTGGCTCCACCGGGCGTTTCGCCGTGCAACAGGGCCGTACCTATGCCTACACCGTTGGCGAAGTGGTCATCCCGACCTTTTCTACCGCCACCCACGTTTTCACACAAGGTTTCCACCAGCCAGAACAGACCAAGATCGTGTCCACGGGTGATCCCGACCTCACGGATTGGGATATTCGTGTTTTCCCAAACCCGGTGTCTGAGGCGCTGACCGTGCAGTTTTCTTCGGAAAAAGGGGCGTTGCTCCGGGCTACTGTCGTGGACTTGGTCGGCCGGGTCGTACTCGCTGACCAGCCAGTGCAAGAGCCTGCTGGCACCGTGCTGGACTGCCGCCTTTGGCAGCCCGGCGTGTACTTTGTGATCCTGACCGATCCGATCAGCCGAGCCACGGCCATGACGCGCGTCGTCCGCCTGTGAGCGATTAGCGCTGCACCTGTATTACTCCTTCCCTTTTTTTGTGATCATTCCAAAATTGATTAGGTACTATGACAAACCGTCACTTACTTCTCTTTGGCCTTTTGGTGTTTCTGTTCACTGCCTGGCGCGCCGACGCGCAAACCGCCCCGCAGGGGTTTAGTTACCAGTGCATCGTGCGGGATGTCAACGGGGCCTCGCTCAACAACCAAACCGTTTCCCTGCTTTTCACCATCCGCAACGGCGCACCGAATGGCACCGTGGCCTATTCCGAAATGCAGGCATCGTCAACCAATGCCTACGGTCTGGTCAACCTCGTCATCGGCCAGGGCACGCCGTTGCAGGGCAATTTCAACACCATCAACTGGGGGGCCAGCGCGAAGTACCTGACCGTCTCGTTGGAAACGGCCCCGAACGTGTTCGATGAATTGGGTACCTCGCAGCTCATGAGCGTCCCGTATGCCCTTTTTTCCCAAAACACCGCTGCGAGCGGTGACAACTGGGGAACCCAAACCGTACAAACTTCCGCCGTACTCGGCGGAAACGGCACAGCTGGTACACCACTGACCATCGCCCAACAAGGTGCCCAACCCGGCCAAGTGCTGAAATGGGACGGCACGACCTGGGTGCCGCAAGACGACAACACGGGCCAAACAGGCACCGTTTCCGAAGTCAACACCGGTGCCGGCCTCACGGGCGGACCGATCACCACAACCGGAACCATCAGCCTCGCCACTACGCCCGTGACCCCGGGCATTTACGGCGGCCCCACCGAAATACCGGTAGTGACCATAGACCAGTACGGCCGCGTGACCAACGTTTCCACCGTGGCTATTCCGAACAACAACACCACAATTACGGGTGCTGCCGGCATCAGCGTGACCCAAAACGGCCAGAATTTCACGGTCACCAATACTGGTGACACCAACGCCAACGACGACCTGACGACCTCGACCGTACACGACGGCGATGTGTCCGGGCCGTATTCCAACCTGCAGATCAAGCCCAATGCCGTGGGCAATCCTGAAATAGCCGACAACGCTGTGGGCACGTCCAAAATCACCGACGGTGCGGTCACGACCGCAAAAATGGCCGACGGTGCCGTGAACACAGCCAAATTGGCCGATAATGCCGTAAGCACCGCCAAGATCGCCGACAACGCCGTGAGCACCGCCAAATTGGCCAACGGCTCCGTCACTGCCGCCAAACTAAACGACATGGGGGCCAGCAGCGGCCAGGTGCTCAAATGGACCGGTACTGCCTGGGCACCCGCGCAGGATGCCCTCGGCACCGTGAGCATCACGGGCGGTACAGGCATCACCATTTCCGGCACAGCGCCCAACTTCACGGTCACCAACAGTGGCGACACCAACGCCAACGACGACATCACCACGGCCAGCCAGGCCGACGGCGACGTGTCGGGGCCGTTCAGCAACTTGCAAATCAAATCCGGCGTAGTAGGTGCGGTCGAACTGGCCAACAACGCCGTTACCACTTCCAAGATCAATGCGCAAGCAGTGTCTGGCGACAAAATTGATCAGATGAGCGCGGCCAACGGCCATGTATTAAAATGGAACGGCACCACCTGGTCGCCGGCTCCCGACAACCTCGGCACGGTCACCATCACCGGCGGCGTGGGTATTGACGTGATCGCCGTGGGCCAGAACTTTACCATCGCCAACGGCGGAGACATCAACCCCTTCGACGACCTGACAACCAACAGCACCGCCGATGGCGACGTGGCCGGCCCATTCAGCAATCTGCAGCTCAAAAACAACGTGGTCACCAATTTTGAACTGGCCAACAATGCCGTGCAAACGATCAAGATCCAAAATGCTGCCGTCACCGGCGACAAGCTTGCCCAAATGGGCGCATTCAACGGCCAGGTACTCAAATGGAACGGTACCACTTGGGCACCCGCGCAAGACACCGGCCCTGACAACTGGGGCACGCAAACGGTAGTGACCTCGGCCTCCCTGTCGGGCGTAGGTACGCCCGGCAACCCGCTCACCATTGACCAACAAGGCGCTTCCAACGGCCAAGTGCTCAAGTGGAACGGTGCTGCATGGGTGCCCGGCAACGACAACAATGCCGGTGCCGACAACTGGGGCACCCAAACGGCCGTCACCAACACAACCCTCAATGGAAACGGCACCGCCGGCAGTCCGCTCGGTATCGCCCCGCAGGGTGCCACCAACGGGCAAGTGCTCAAGTTCAACGGTTTGTCGTGGCTGCCTGCCGACGACCAGACCGGTGCCGACAACTGGGGCACCCAAACGGCACAGGTGCAACCGCGCCTGCTCGGAAACGGCACGGCAGCCAACCCGCTCGACCTCGCCCAGCAAGGCGCTACCAATGGCCAGGTCCTGAAATGGAACGGTACATCCTGGGCACCCGCCGCTGACAACAATACCGGTGCCGACAACTGGGGCAGCCAAACTGCTGCCACCAACGCCACCCTTACGGGCAACGGCACCGCGGGCACCCCGCTCGGCATCGCCCAGCAAGGTGCCAGCAACGGCCAGGTACTGAAATGGGACGGCTCCGCCTGGGCACCCGCCGCTGACAACAATACCGGTGCCGACAACTGGGGCAGCCAAACTGCTGCCACCAACGCCACCCTTACGGGCAATGGCACCGCGGGCACCCCGCTCGGCATCGCCCAGCAAGGTGCCAGCAACGGCCAGGTACTGAAATGGAACGGCTCCGCTTGGGCACCCGCAGCCGACAACAACACCGGCCCCGACAACTGGGGCAGCCAAACTGCCCAAACCACGGCCCGCCTTTCCGGAAACGGCACCGCTGGAACGCCGCTCGACATCGCCCAGCAAGGTGCCAGCAATGGCGAAGTACTGAAATGGAACGGCACCGCTTGGGTGCCCGCAGCCGACAACACCGGCTCCGGCCCCGCCGACAACTGGGGCACCCAAGTGGCTATCACCGACGCTACCCTCGACGGTGATGGCACGGCAGGTGACCCGCTCAAGATAGCGGCCCAAGGTGCCACCAACGGCCAGGTTTTGAAATTTAACGGAACGACTTGGTTGCCGCAAAATGAAGCCGCAGGCGACAACTGGGGCACCCAAACCGTTGCTACCGCGCTAAATATTGCTGGCAACGGCACAGCGGGAAACCCGTTGCGACTCAACGATCTGGGAGCAACCAACGGCCAGGTGCTCACCTGGAACTCCACACTAAACCTCTACGTGCCCGTGGATAACTCATGGGGCACCCAAACCGTCCAAACCACGGCTCGCCTCAGCGGCAACGGTACCGCCGGAACACCCTTGGATATTGCCCAGCAAGGTGCCGCCAGCGGCCAAGTCCTGAAGTGGAACGGCTCCGAATGGGTGCCGTCCGACGACAACACCGGCTCCGGCCCCGCCGACAACTGGGGCACTCAGGTGGCCATCGCGTCCTTGAACATTGCTGGTGACGGCACGGCGGGCAATCCGCTGCGCCTCAACCAACTCGGAGCCACCAACGGCCAAACCCTGAAATGGGACCAGGTCATGGGCCTTTGGGAACCTGGCGACGACAACGGCAATTCCTACGCCGCTGGCACGGGTATTTCCATCACGGGAACTGCGCCGAACTTCACGATCAACAACACCGGCGATGCCGATGCCAATCCCACCAACGAAATCCAGACGCTCTCGATCGTTGGGCAAGACCTGTCCCTGTCCAACGGCGGCGGCACCGTCACTCTTCCATCCGGCAACAGCTACACCGCAGGAACCGGGATTAACATCACCGGCACGGCACCGAATTTCACGATTGTGAATACCGGCGATGCCGATGCTGATTCGACCAACGAACTTCAAACACTCAGCCTGAACGGCACTAAACTGGCCATTTCGGGTACGAACAGCGAGGTTGATTTTGATACCCTGTTTACCAGCATCGGTGGCGGCTTTTGGTCGGCCAACGGAGCCAATATTCACAACGCCAACGCTGGCTTTGTGGGTGTGGGCACCGATAAACCCCAGCGTATGCTCCATGTAAAGAGTAATGGAGAGGCTATTCGGGTTGAGGGTTTGGACCCGGCAATCGGTTTTTCCAGCGGCATGAATCTCGCTGCTTCTATTACCAAAACTGCCGGCAATTTCACCATTGCCTCCGATGACTCGTCCAGCATCGTGTTGGCCACCGGCGCGGGCAAAACCGTGTTTGTGGACGGCCTCAGTGGCCAAGTTGGTATGGGCGCACCCAATGTTGGCATCGCCCGACTGAAACTCTTTCATGCCAGCGGCAACGCTGGCCTGTCTATCCAAAACTCGAACAGCGGCGGGGAATGGGATTTCCGCGTGAACGGTTTCGACGGTAGCCTGAACCTGCACAACAACTTCTTCGGTGGCGGCCTTCCAGTGGGCACTTTTGCCGTCAACGGTTTTTATACGGCTTCCGACCGTCGTTTCAAAAAAGACATTGTCGGAATAGGTGGTGTCCTCGACAAGGTGGCGCGCCTCAACACCGTGTACTACCGCTACAATCAGGAAAAAGCGGATGCCAAGCGTACGATCGGCTTCATCGCTCAGGAAGTGGAAGTACTGTTCCCGGAGTTGGTCAACCAGCACCGTACCGGTGACGGCAGCATTTATCTTGGCGTGAACTATGCGGGTTTTGGTGTGCTGGCCATCAAGGCAATCCAAGAGCAGCAGGAGCAGATCAGCGCCTTGCAGCAGGAAAACACTAAGTTGCAACAGCGCCTGAGCAGCCTCGAGTCCCGGATTCAGGGCATCGAAACGGCTCGCGCCTCGCGCGATAAATGATCGAAGGCTGAACACCAAAAAGGCCACAGTTTCGCACCTTTGCGGGGCTGTGGCCTTTTTTTTGCGGCACAGCGAAAAACAAACAAGAGAAAACGTCCATGCTCCATCCCTTCTCGAAGTGGGCTTTGTCCATCCTTTTTGTCCTCGGTTTTGGTTTGACCAGCCTGCGCGCACAAGTGTTTTTCCTGCGCGACACGTTTTGTTCCAACCAGTTTGTCGTCGTCAACGGTCATTTGTACGGACCAGACAAACCCACGGGCACTGAGATCATCTTCGGCGGAGCAGCCAGCGGGGCCGACAGCATCATCGAAGTGCGGTTCGTTTTTTATGAGCCGGCAGTCGTCACGCTCAACCAGACTATCTGCGCTGATGACACGGTGTGGGTAAACAATGTGCCGTATCACGGGGGGTTTTTCATCGGTCAGGAAACCATCGAGAACGGTGCTGCCAACGGTTGTGACAGTATCATCAACATAAATCTCCAGGTCGTCCAGAGCAAACGCACCATCCAGCAGCCGATCTGCGACGGCGACACCCTGTTCGTCAACGGTAGCGCGTACTCTGCGCTGCGACCCGTGGGCGTGGAGCGCATCCCCGGCGGCGCGGCGGGCGGGTTTTGCGACAGCGTCATCGTCGTCAACCTCACCGTATTACCAGCGCCTTTTTCCGAAGTGCAGGACACGCTCTGCCCCGATTCGTTTTTGCTGATCAACGGCCACCGATACGACCGAATCAACCACTCCGGGTTTGAAATCCTGCCCGGTGCCGCCGCCAACGGCTGCGACTCGCTTGTGACCGTCCGCCTGTTTTTCCACCAATTGTGGATGACCCTCGGCGACGACGCAGACATCGGCTACGGCGACGAGGTGTGCCTCGACCCAATCTTCAGTTTCCAGCCCGTGTCCCTGGCCTGGTCGCCCGCACTGCCCTGCACCGATCCCGCGTGTCTGCCCGTGTGCGACCTGTATTTCGGCAACGCCGAATTTGCGCTGGCCGCCACCGACCCCAACGGCTGCACCCTGCTGGACACGATGCGCATCGTCGTGAGCCGAAAACCACCCTTGTACGCGCCCAACGTGTTCAAACCCACAGGCGACTGGCCGAACAACCGCTTTTTTCTCAGCGCCGGCGGCGGCACGTTCGGGATCAAGCGCATGCAAATCGCCGACCGCTGGGGCGAGGTGCTGTACGACCGCACCGGGCTTTCGCCCAACGACCCCACATCGGGCTGGGACGGTTTTTACAGGGGCGAGGCGGCCCCGCCCGGGGTGTACGTTTTTTGGGCCGAAACGCTTCTGTGGGACGGCTCCACCGAGATCGTGAAAGGCTCCTTCGCGCTGGTGCGGTGATCGCCGGACGTGGCGTTAAAAAGGTGAACTGTGCTATGATTTTGGCAAAAGCTGTTCGCTGGCGCGGATGGCATGTTAGTCTTGTGTAAGCCTCCGACGAACCCCATCTTGCGACACCGTTCCCACCCCTATACCTTTGCGTCAGCGTGGCCTATGCCTTTCAATTACTGTCTGCTGATTC
>JBEBHD010000209.1:0-9949 GCA_040080915.1 Saprospiraceae bacterium | reverse complement strand
GCGCGGCAGAAATTTGCTCGCCTACCTTTGAGGCTGTTTGGACTAAAATCCGCCACGCCGCCCACCAACCATGCAGCGGGAGTTTTTGCTCAACATCCTTTTTTTGGTTTCGATCAACCTGCTGATCAAACCGTTTTTCATCTTCGGCATTGACCTGGAGGTGCAAAACCGCCTGCCAGAAGGCGATTACGGGCTGTATTTCACGCTGCTAAACTTCACCTACCTGTTCCAGATTTTGAACGATTTCGGTATCCAGAACTTCAACAACCGGCATGTCAGCCAGCACCCGCACCTGCTGTCCAAGTATTTCCCCAACCTGCTGGCCATCAAGTTTTTGCTGAGCACCCTGTACGTTTGCGTTGCCCTGCTGGCTGCCTGGACGCTGGCGGGCTACGGCTGGCAGGAGCTGCCGCTGCTGCTCATTTTGCTGTGCAACCAGGTGCTCGCCCAGGGCATTTTGTTCCTGCGCTCCAGCATCTCCGGCCTGGGGCACTACCGGGTGGACAGCCTGCTGTCGTCGTTGGACAAAATGCTCATGCTGTTCACCTGCGGCGTGTTGCTGTGGGCGGTGCCGGGCGGCTACCTGTCTGCCGAGTCATTTGCGCTGGCGCAAACACTGGCCTTGGGTGCCACGGCTGTCGTGGTCGCGTTTGTTTTGCGCAGCAAGGCCCCGTTGCGCGTGCGACCCACGTGGCTGCGCGACTGGCGCAAGGGGCGGGCGGCCTTGGTTTTTCTTTTTCGGAAAAGTTTTCCCTACGCACTCGTGATCCTGCTGATGACTGCCTATACCCGCCTCGATGCCGTGTTGCTGGAGCGCCTCCTGCCCGACGGGCGGAAACACGCCGACGTGTACGCGGGCGCATACCGGCTGCTCGACGCGGCCAACATGTTCGGTTACCTGTTCGCGACGCTCCTGCTGCCCATGTTTGCCCGGATGCTGCGGCACGGCGGCGATGTGCGCCCGCTGGTGTCGGTGGGGTTTCGGCTGATATGGGCGGGCAGCGTGACACTGGCGGCGGTCGTGTTTTTTTCCCGAAACGACCTCGTCCACCTGATGATGCCCGAACGCGCCTCCGCTTACCGTGCCGACACGCTGGGGCTGCTGTTTTGGGCTTTTGTGCCCGTGTCGGCGACGTACATTTTCAGCACCTTACTCACCGCCGCCGAACGCCTCGGTTCGATGAACCGCGTTTTTGTCCTCGGCATCGCGCTCGACGTGGCACTCAACTTGCTGCTCATCCCCCGGTTTGAGGCCCTCGGCTCGGCGGCGGCGGCGCTGTGTACCCAGGCGTTCGTGGCTGGCGGCATGGTTTATATTTGCCTGAAAAACTACGCGCTGCGACCCTCGGCGAGCGAACTGGCTGGCACGCTGGGTTTTGCGGCGACCGTCCTGCTGGCCGACAAATTGATTTTTGAAATACCGGCGCTGTCGTGGGCGGCAAAAGTGTGGCTGGCCCTGGCTGTTTCGCTGGCGGCTGCGCTGCTTTTCCGGCAGGTGGACGCACGGCAATTGCGCAATTGGAGCAACACATTCAAATAAGCGGGCGACAGGCGTTATGCAAAAAAAACGTAACTGTTTAGCCAGCCCCGTAGGGGTGGAATTTTGGTAGAGATTTCACCATGTCCGAGCGACGAACCCCGTAGGGGTGATATTGCACGGC
This sequence comes from Saprospiraceae bacterium, assembly GCA_040080915.1. Classification (GTDB taxonomy): domain Bacteria; phylum Bacteroidota; class Bacteroidia; order Chitinophagales; family Saprospiraceae; genus M3007. Next base: position 8,288 of record JBEBHD010000209.1, on the reverse strand, counting down.
CCGACAATTTCGCCCCTACGGGGCTTTATCGTTCAATTTTAACCGATTTTTCTACCAAAATTCCACCTCTACGGGGCTGGCTAAACAGTTACAAAAAAACAACATATGCGATTTTCCAACACGATTTTCCTCCTTGCCCTCGGCATGCTGGCCACGGCCTGCTTCGACTATACGCGTTTTTTGTCCGAAGAGCGCAGCATGCTGGCGCGGGTGGCCAAGTCTAAACTGAAGCCCGAACAAAAAATTGACTCCCTGCTCGCATCCAGCATTCGGGTGATGGAAACGGCGCTCAAGCCGATCAACCCGGTTAAGGGCGGCAAGTTGGTGGCCAAATACTACGACGAAAACGAAAGCGCAATGGATGCCATAGCCGGGCAGGTGCAGAGCGAGTTCAGCCGGATGAGCCTGCTCGACCAAGGGGTTTTTGCCGCCAATTTTGCCCGCAAGCCCTACGCCAAGCAGTTTGCCGACCTGTACCCCAAGTTCAAGCGGAAGTACAACCAGATCAAGGCGGCTGCCAAGTTTATCGCCTTTTTTGCCAAAGCATTTGGCAAGTTGGGTGTGTTGGTAGACGTGCTGGGTTAAAACACGGCAATTGCATGGCCGAAAATTTGCATTTGCGGCTTTTTGTACAAAAATTTGCGCCCTGTAAACTGGAACAGGAGCCTGTCGCTGCCGCGGCGGGCTTTGTTGTCTAATTGAATAAACCGATACACATGGAAAGTAGCGCAAAAGACGCAACCCCCGACCTGCCCGTCACCGGTACCAACGGTACCACCACCCCCAACAAAATGAAACGCTGGAAGCACGTGCGCGGCGAAAATGCGTGGACGATGTTCAAGGTCATGGCCGAGTTCGTGGAGGGATTTGAGGTGCTCAACCGAGTCGGCCCCTGCATCTCTATCTTCGGCTCGGCTCGCACCAAACCGGGCACATTTTACTACGATTTGGCTACCAAAGTGGCTTCCCGCCTCTCGGAAGAAGGCTACGGCATCATCACCGGCGGCGGCCCCGGCGTGATGGAGGCTGGCAACAAGGGTGCCTGGATGAAAAGCGGCACCTCGGTTGGTCTCAATATTGACCTGCCGTTTGAGCAGAGCCACAACCCGTTCATCGCTCCGGCGCTCAACATCAAGCACCGGTACTTTTTTGTGCGCAAGGTCATGTTCGTGAAGTACGCCCAAGGTTTCGTGGTCATGCCCGGCGGCTTCGGCACCCTCGACGAAATGTTCGAGGTGCTCACACTGGTGCAGACCAAAACAATCACCCCTGTGCCAGTGGTGCTCATGGGCACCGAGTTTTGGACCGGCCTGAAAGACTGGATGGTGGAGGTCATGCTCAACCGCCACCAAAATATCAGCCCCGGCGACCTCAGCCTGTTCCACATCACCGACGACCCGGAGGAAGTGGTGCGCATCATCAATGAGTTTTACGCCCGCGATGCGGAGCAGCTCTCGCCCAACTTCGATTTGTAAACAATGCGATGCCCAGCCACGTTACCGGGCATGTTCTAATGCACCGCAGAGACGCAGAGTGTTTACCAAAAACAAACAACTATGGACACGCACAAAGACGACAGAAGAAGTTTCCTGACCAAACTCTCCCTCGGATTGGTTTCCGCACTCGGTATGTCGTGGGGCGGCAAACAGAAAGAACCCGCCTCCGGCCCGGAGGCCGACCCGCACCCCGTGCTCGACGTGAAGCCGATGGGCTTTAGTTGGGACACATTGGATCCGTTCCTGTTTTGCGTACACCACGAGGACAAATTCCCCAAGGGAAACGATGACCTCGGCCCGGCTGTCTCGCTCCAGGGGCGGCACCTCGGCGACGATTTCATCATCAAGGACGGCTGGCGCATGTACCACGGCAAAAAAGTGCCCGGTTTTCCCGGCCACCCGCACCGGGGTTTTGAAACCATCACCGTGGTGCGCGAGGGCATCGTGGACCACGCCGATTCCATGGGCGCGTCGGGTCGCTACGGCGAGGGCGACGTGCAATGGATGACCGCTGGCGGCGGCGTTCAGCACTCCGAAATGTTTCCCCTGTTGGACAAAGAGGCGGACAACCCGATGGAATTGTTCCAGATTTGGCTCAACCTGCCCAAGAAAAACAAGATGGTAGAACCGCATTTCAAAATGCTCTGGGGCAGCAAGATTCCCAAGCCCGTAATTACCGATGCCGCTGGCAGAGCCACCGTCGTGGAGGTGATTGCCGGTACGTTGAACGGTCACATCGCACCCGCACCGCCGCCCAACTCCTGGGCCGCCGACCCGGCAAACGAAGTAGCCGTTTTCAACCTGAAACTCGAGCCGGGTGCCGCCTTCACCCTGCCCAAGGCAGGGAAGGGAATCAACCGCTCGTTGTATTTTTACAAAGGCAACCAGATCGCGCTGGCGGGAAAAGCGATTGAAAAATACCACTCTGTGGTAGTGAACGCCGCCACAGACCTGCACATCGCCAATGGTGATGGCGACGAGGCCCGAATCCTCGTGCTGCAAGGCCGCCCCATCGGCGAAACGGTGATCCAGTACGGGCCGTTCGTGATGAACACCAAGGAGGAAATCCAGCAGGCGTTCGAGGACTACCACGCCACCAAATTCGGCGGTTGGCCCTGGAAACGCTACGATCAGGTACACGGCCGCACCGAGGGCAGGTTTGCCCGGCATGCCGACGGAACATTTGAACAAGGAGCCTAATCGCCATGCAAGCACTCGTTATTGGCGGCGGCATTATCGGCCTCAGCGCCGCTCGCTACCTTCAGGAAGACGACTGGGAGGTGACCGTGTTGGAAAAAGGCGACCTCACCGACAATTGCTCCTTCGGCAACATGGGCTACCTCTCGCCTTCCCACTTTGTGCCCCTGGCCGCGCCAGGTATGGTCGAAAAAGGGTTTTGGTGGATGTTCGACTCGAAAAGCCCGTTCTACGTCCGGCCCGGTTTGCGCTGGGGTTTGGTGGACTGGGGCCTCAAGTTCATGCGGGCCTCTACCCGGACGCACGTTGAGCGCAGCGCCCGCCCGCTCACCGACCTGTTGTTGTTTTCCAAAAAACTGTTTCAGAACTGGGCCGATGAAGGCGAAATGGACTTTGGCCTCGTGGAACGCGGCTGCATGATGTATTTCCAAACGGAAAAAATGGAGCGGGAGGAGCACGAAAACGCCCGAAAGGCCGAACAACTGGGCCTGCAAGTGGAGGTGCTTGGCCGAGAGCAGGTGCATACACTCGAGCCTGACCTGAAACCCGCCGTGCGGGGCGGTGTGCTGTTCCGCGACGATGCCCACTTGTACCCCAACGCCCTGATGCAGCAGTTACCGGCTTTTCTGGAAAAACGCGGCGTGCGCATCGTGCGCAACGCGGAAGTCGTTGGCTTTGAACGCCAGACTGGCGCGGTGAAATCAGTTCGCTACCGCATAAACACACCGAAACCTGAGGTCAGAACAGAATTCCCTGACCTTGTGGTGCTGGCCGCTGGCTCGTGGTCGCCCCAACTGGCGCGTATGGTGGGCGAATACCTACCCCTCATGCCCGGCAAGGGCTACTCCATGACCGTGGAAAATCCCGCCAAGCGGCTGCACTACCCGTGTATTTTGCTGGAGGCCAAGGTAGCACTCACCCCGTGGCCTGGCCGTTTGCGCATCGGCAGCACCATGGAGATCGGCCCGATCAACGACCGCATCCTGTTTCCCCGCGTGCAGGGTATCCTCGAAGCAGTCCCGCGCTACCTGCCCGGTTACTTGGAAGACCCAGCCTTTCGGCAGCTGGCCGATTTGGATAACCTGCGGAAAAACCTGCGGGAAAAAGTCTGGTTTGGGTTCCGTCCGGTGTCTGCCGATGGCATGCCATACATCGGGTTTGCCCGCAAGAACGCCAACCTGATGATTGCCACCGGCCATGCCATGCTGGGCTTGAGCCTTGCCGCAGGTACGGGCAAGTTGGTGGCTGAAATCGCCGGTGGGCGGGTTACCAGCGTGCCCGCCGAGGCTTTTGATCCGTGCCGGTATTGAGTGCCTTAGCGCATACGCCAGAGCGCCCGTTCGGCTATTTTTTTGGCGGGAGCTAAGTTGTCGTGCGGCGTGTCGGCCCAGTCGAGCGTGATTTTCAGTACAAAATGGCCTTTTTTGATCACGAGAGAGGTGGTGGAGGTGCTCCAGAGGGCATCTTCACCGAGGTTGGGCACGTCCTGCTCGTAGGTGCTGCGCTGTTGGTTGCGGAGCAGGTCGAATTGCTGGCGGGCAACAAACTCCCGGCCGTAGTCCAGCACTTGTGTCACGAGGGTGTTTTTAAACTCGCGGTACACGGCATCGGGCTTTTCGTTTGCACTTTCGATTTCCTTCCAATTGGGTTTCATCCAGTAGCGCAGGCAGAAACCGCGGTCGGGCAGCGTGCGGGCGTTGAAAGCCTGTCGTTTCACGTCCACAGCGAACATCTTGACCACTTCGGCATCGGTCACGAGGTCGCAACCGGCGTTTTTCCATGGATTGGGCAATTTAGTGGGGGCTCCGGTCACGGTGTCAATGGTCATGGCTACCGCTGGCAATGGTTCGGGATCGTTCGAGCCGCAGGAAAAGCCAAACAGGGCGGCCAAAAGCACCCCGACGACCAAGCGTGCCGTTGTGACCGATTTTGGGTGGTACATGGTGAAACGAGTAGGCTGCGGAGATTACGAAGGGGGCAAAGATAACGCTCGGAAGCAGACAAAAACACGAAATGGGTGGACCGAGGTTGGAGCCATACTACTCATTTTCAAATTCTAAGTCACCTGTCACCCGTTCTAGAATTCGGAAAGTGTAGGCGTACTCGTTTTTTTCATCGGCTTGGTGTTCCTCACGCCACGTTTCTTGCCATTCTGTGGGGTCAATTTCGGGAAAAAACACGTCGCCATGTGGCTTGATGTCCACTTCAGTGAGGTAAATCTTGTCCCAAATATCCATGCTGTTACGATAGATGGCACCGCCCCCGATGATGAAAGCCTCTTCTTCGCCGTTGTCGTACGCAATACCGAGCGCCTCTTCCACCGAGTGCGCTACGAGCACACCTTCTGCCGCAAAAAAGGGATCACGGGTGATCACCACGTTCACCCGTTTGGGCAACGGGCGGCCAATGCTGTGAAAACTGTTGCGCCCCATAAGCACATGGTGTTCCAGCGTGGTGCGCTTGAAATAGGCCAAATCGGCGGGCAGGTACCACGGAATTTCATTGTCCTTTCCGATCACCCCGTTTTTGGCGACGGCTACTATGGCAGACACAATCATTAGAAAGTTGCTGGTTAGAGGGTTAGCAGGTTTCTGGTTGCGAGTAAGGTTGGGCGAACCAGAAACCTTCTAACCCTCTAACCAGTAACCTTCCAACCTCAGTCAACGCGGAATTTGAATCCTACGCCGTGGATGTTTTCGATCTTAATCCGTTCGTCGCGGTTGAGGTACTTGCGCAGGCGGGAGATGAACACGTCAAGGCTGCGGCCGAGGAAGTAATCGTCCTTGCCCCAGATGGTTTCGAGGATGTAGGAGCGCTTGACCACCTGGCTCCGGTTTTCGTTCAGCAGTTTGAGCAGGTCGGCTTCTTTTTGGGTGAGTGTTTCGCCCTCTTCGTCGCCGTGGGCGAGGTTGAGATTTTTGTAGTCGAAGCGGTAACTACCGATGCTGACAGGCGTGTTGGACTTGAGGATGCCGGTGTAGGTGGATCGGCGGAGGAAAATATCAATCTTAAGCAGGAGTTCCTCGATGCTGAACGGCTTGGTCATGTAATCATCGGCACCGATGGTGAGGCCGTGGATTTTGTCCTGCTTCATGCTCTTGGCAGTGAGGAAAATGATGGGTACCTGATCGTCGCGCTTGCGGATTTCCTCAGCAAGGGTGAAGCCGTCCACTTCGGGCAGCATCACGTCAAGAATGCACAAGTCAAATTTTTGGCCGGATCGAATGATATCGAGTGCTTTTTGGCCGTCTTCGGCGTAGGTGACGTGGTAGCCGTTGAACTCAAGGTTGTCGCGGGTGACGTAGCTGAGGCTTTCGTCGTCCTCAACGTAGAACAGGTGTGCCTTTGTCTCGGTCATGGATGGGTTGGATTTTGCACGTTCGGTAGGGATGGTCGTTGGTCGGCGGGCAAACTTAGTGCAACTTGGCGGAAATGTGCATGGGCGGGAGGAAAAAGGTCGCACTACTTTCAAAAGCGGCAAAAAAAAGTCCCGGATTTCTGTGCGGGAAATCCGGGACTTGCATAACCCGTCAGAAGCTGGAGGCGATTAAATCGCAACGTGCTTGAAGCCCGACACGGTGAGGTCTTTCTCGAGGCTTTTCAAGTACTGCTCCACTGTCTGTTCGTTGTTTTTCACGTATTTCTGGCCGAGCAGTGTGTTTTCCTGATAGAACTTGTTCAGACGACCCAGCGCGATCTTTTCGAGCATGTCTTCTGCCTTGCCTTCGTTGCGGGCGAGTTCCATACCGATCTCGATCTCTTTTTCCACGATTTTCGGGTCAATATCGTCCTTGCTGACCGACACCGGGTTCATGGCGGCGATCTGCATGGCGAGGTTGCGCCCGGCTTCGTCATGGCCCGCCTTGTTCAGCGCGAGCAGTACGGAGCGTTTGCGGTTGGAGTGGTTGTAGGTTACGACCGAAGCGCCCTCGACCAGCTGGTAGCGGCCGAGTTCGATTTTTTCGCCGATCACGCCGTTCTGCTCGCCCACTTTTTCACGGATACTTACGCCGGCTTCGTAGGGCAGGTCAAGCAGGGCCTCGAGGGAGGCGGGGAGGTTGGCGAGTGCGATGTCGGCCATTTTTTGGGCCATGGCAATGTAGCCGTCGTTGCGAGCTACGAAGTCGGTCTCGCACTGGAGGGCGACGATGATGCCTTTGGTCTGGTCGGCATTGGTTTGGGCTATAACTACGCCTTCTTTGGCTTCGCGGTCTTCGCGCTTGGCGGCCTTGGCGATGCCTTTTTTGCGAAGTTCGTCAACGGCACCCTGGTAGTCGCCGTTCGCTTCGATGAGGGCTTTTTTGCAATCCATCATTCCAGCGCCGGTCATTTCCCGGAGCTTTTGAATATCGGCTGTCGAAATTTTAACTTCAGACATTTATCTATTGAGTGATTGAGTGATTGAGTGATTGAGTGATTAGGCTTCTGCGCCTTCTTTTTCATCGCCCTTGATGGCTTTGCGCTCTTCCAATCCCTCGCGGATAGCTTCCGTGAGGTAGTTGGTGATGTAGGCAATGGCTTTGGAGGCATCGTCATTGCTGGGGATGGCGTAGTCCACCAAGGTCGGGTCAGAGTTGGTGTCCACGATGCCGAGCGTCTTGATGCCGAGTTTGCGTGCCTCGGCCAGTGCGAGGTGTTCGTGGTGAATATCCACGATATACACAGCGGAAGGCAGTCGGTTGAGGTTAGCGATACCCCCGAGCTGTTTGTTCATCTTGGCGTGTTCGCGGCTCAGTGTGAGGCGCTCTTTCTTGGTGATGCTGGTCAGCGTAGCATCTGCAAGCATGCGCTCAATGTTGTTCATCTTCTTGACCGACTTGCGGATGGTCATAAAGTTGGTCATCATGCCGCCCAACCAACGGTCGGTCACGAAGGGCATACCGACGCTTTCGGCAGCTTTTTGTACTATCTCGCGCGCCTGTTTCTTGGTGGCCACGAACATGATTTTCTTGCCGCTCTTGGCCATGAGCTTCATCGCCTGGGCGGTTCGTTCGAGGCATTCGGCAGTTCGGTTGAGATCAATGATGTGGATGCCCTTATGCTCCATGAAAATGTATGGAGTCATTTTCGGGTTCCACTTCTTGCGCAGGTGACCAAAGTGGCAGCCTGCATCGAGCAATTCTTTATAGGTAGGCTTCTGCATTGTTCAAGATTTTAACGTTTGGAGAACTGGAAGCGTTTGCGTGCTTTGGGCTGGCCGTACTTCTTGCGTTCCACGGCACGGCTATCGCGCGTGAGGAATTTTTTGTCTTTGAGCGGCTTTTTGAACTCTTCGTTCAGTTTCACCAAAGCGCGGCTCAAGCCCATGCGCACCGCTTCAGCCTGACCTTTGAAGCCGCCGCCGCGTACATTGACCTTAAGGTCATAGATGTTGTCCACACCGACCACTGCGAAGGGATCGGTTACGTTGTGTTGTACGTGTACCTGAGGGAAGTACTCGCGGTAATCTTTTCCGTTTACCGTGATCTTGCCTTCACCTTGCATCAGGTAAACCCGGGCAACGGCTGTTTTTCGGCGCCCGATGGCATTTATCATTTCCATACGTATTCTGAATGATGAATTATGAATGTTAAATGATGAATGATGAATGATGAA
>JBEBHD010000208.1:0-9965 GCA_040080915.1 Saprospiraceae bacterium | reverse complement strand
TTTATTGAGTGGGTGAACAACCAGAAACCTTCTAACCCGAAACCCTCTAACCTAACAAAGGCAAAGGTATGCTGCCGTCCCGGAAATACGCTGAATGGCCTAACTTTGCGCCGATTTTTAAAACAAGGTTTTTTTAAACACAACAACACGATTTATGAAAAACAGCGCATTGCCTCTTTTTGCCGCATTCCTGCTTCTGTTGGGAGCCTGCAATAGCATTGACAACGCCTATGTGGAACAAATTCAAAACAGCCTGAACAAGGCGCAGGAAACCCGTGCAGCCTTTGAGGGTGGCCAAAAACAGAGCGCCGACTTGGTGGGGAAAATGTCTATGGCTCCCGATGGCCTGAAAAACAACCCCAAGTTCGGGTACATGGACCATTTTCTCCGAGTCAACCAGATCCAACAGGGTTGCGGTTCTATGATCATTGCTCAGGACGAAATGGTAGCCAAGATACAGGCCATGCTGGACGAGTACACCGATGGCAAAGTGAAAAAAGATGCCATTTTGAAAGATATGGAAGTTCTCTTGGCCAACATTGACGGCTACGCAGAGCGCGTATCCCGCATGAACAGCATGTGCGAAGAAGCCGGCAAGGGCTTTGACAAAGCCATGGCCGACTGGAATGCCGCTCCCGCTGCTGAAAAAACCGCTTCGGCCGCCATGCCCGCGCCCGCCATGCCAGACTGGATCGCTGCCCGTTCGACCGGTGCCGAGGCAGGGCAGCCAGCAAGCGGCACCGCCGCCCCCGGCGCTTTGGCAGCTCCTGGCGCACTTTCGCCAGCAGGCGGCGGTGCCCAACCTGCCGCCCAAGGCGGTCAGCCCGGTGGTGCTTCCCCCGGCACACTGGCTCCTGCCGGTTCCACGCCACCGCCCTCGGCTGGCGGCCCGGGAACATTGACTGCTCCCAAACAGGACGGCAAAAAGCAGTAAAACATGTTGGTCACGGAGTCCACTGGCCTTATTTGATAGGAAATGCCGGAGGCAGCGAAATCTTGCTCGCGCGTCTCCGGCATTTTGCATTTTTTTGCATCGGATAACCGATTACCATCCCCTGCACTATGTCAAACAAACCGCTTCTTTTGGCCATTCTCCTCTTCTATGCTCTGGCAGCCGACGGCCAAATCTTTGTGATGAACGGTGCGCCCGTTGCCTCGTGCAGCGGAACCTTCCTTGATGGGGGCGGAAGTGCGGGCGATTACCCAAATAATCAAAACCTCCACACCACCATTTGCCCCGACGGCATCGGCGGCTCCCATGTATTGCTACTTTTTGACAGCCTCCTGCTCGCCCCGGGCGACTCGCTGTGCATTCTCGACGGCTCGAACGTACTCGCCCCCGTGTTGGTTTGTTTCAGCGATTTTTCTCCCGGACAATCGTTTCAAGTTCAAGCATCGGCCAATAACCCCGGCGGCTGCCTGACCGTCACGTTTTTTTCCGATGCCAGTGGAGCCGCCGCAGGCTGGTCGGCACAAATTTCCTGCGCCCCCCCCTGCGAGGTGCCTGCTCCCGGCAATGTGCAAGTGGTGGCCATGAACGGCGGCAACATGACTTGGGCTTGGAACCCCGTGCCCGGAAGCGTGGGGTTCGAGGTCAGCGTGAACGGAGGGCCTTGGCTGCCGGCCAGTGGCCCGCTGTCACACACAGTGACCGGGTTGGTGCCCGGCGACCTTGTCGTTCTTGAAATTCGGCCCGTCAGCGCCAACCCGGGTTGCACGGTGCTAAGTATCACGGCCAGCATGGCCTTCGTCGAGTGCCTGCTCGCGGCCAGTGTCGCCACACTCGATTCTGCAGCCTGCTCCGGTACGCCCACCGGCTCGGCCCTGGTGGTCGCCAATGGCGCGATAGGCCCGACTCAGTTTTTTGTCCTCGGAAACCCCAGCCCGTTTCCCACTGGCGATTTTTCCACTTTTTTTGCCGCAGGCAACTACCAAGTGGCCGTGTATGACTCCGCAGGCTGTCGTGACACCGTCTCGTTCTCCATCCTCGAACCGCCACCCATCGCCATCCAGATCAGCGTCACGGATGCCGAGTGTTTTGCCGACAACAGCGGTGCTGTTTCGGCCACGGCTACTGGCGGCACCGGTGCCTTGGCCTACACCTGGCGGCGCTGCCAGGGCGGTGCCACGATGAACGGGCCAGTGGCCATTGACCTGTTCGCAGGCTGCTACGCCGTCACCGTCACGGATGCCAACGGCTGTACGGCGGTCGCGCAAGACACCATCGGCGAACCACCCAAGTTCGAATTTATGTCCGCACAGGACTCCGTAACCTGTTTCGGCGGTATGGACGGCGGTGCTTCGGTTTTTGCCAGCGGCGCCATACCGCCCTACACCTACAAATGGAACAACGGCGACACTTCCAGCGCGGCCGACAGCCTCAAGGCGGGATTCCACTCCGTGACAGTGACTGATGACATCGGCTGCCAGGCGGTGACATTGGTACAGGTACTCCAACCGACCCTGCTGGTAGTGGACAGCGTTGGCACTACACCAATAGCGTGTTTTGGCGGCAGCAACGGCACATCTACTATTTTCGCCCACGGCGGGATTATGCCGTATAGTTATTTTTGGAGCAACGGCCAAATGACCAAGACAGCGACTGGCCTCGGAGCCGGTATGCACACCGTCACCCTGACCGACCGGAACGGCTGCACCGCCACCCGGAGCGTATCGCTGACCGCGCCCGCTGAATTAATTGTTCAAATTGCCAATGCGCAAGATGAAACTTGTACCGGCGCCTGCGATGGCCAACTGGCCCTTGCCATTTCGGGCGGCACCGGCGCGTACACCATTTTTTGGAGCAACTCCGGCATACCCCCGGGCGAACCTGCTCCGCAAAACCTCTGCCCCGGCACCTACACAGTCACTGTGGCCGATGCCAACGGCTGCACATCAAGCGTATCGGCGGTCATTGCGACGGCAGTGCCGCTTGCGGTACAGTTTTCGGGAAACCCGCCCCTGTGCATGGGCGACCAAAACGGCAACTTAACCGCCACGCCCATGGGCGGAACCCCGCCGCACCAATTTTTGTGGAACACGGGAGCTACCACTGGCAGCATCCAAAATTTGAGTTGCGGAGCCTACACCGTCACGGTTTTAGATGCCAACGGCTGTACGCTCGTGGCCGCCAATACCTTGCCTTGTCCCGATCCGGTTTTGATTGACAGCATTGTTCCGGAGGCCGTTTCGTGTTTTGGCGGGACCAATGGCGCAGTCGTGGTTTTCGCCAAAGGCGGTACGGGCACGCTCGTGTTTGCATGGAGTTTGCCAAACGCACCGTCCAGCCCCGGTATCGCGAACCTCGGCACGGGTACGTACACAGTCACCGTTTCGGATGCGAACGGGTGCAGCACCACAGCCTCGGCCACCGTTGCCCAACCGCCCCAACTCGGCGTGGTCGTATTGGCCACGGCGGTTAGTTGCTTTGGCGGCAACGACGGCACGGCCAAATCAACGACCACTGGCGGAACACCACCGTACCAATACGCGTGGAGCGTGCCCGCAAGCACGCCCGATCTGGGTGGCCTGACCGCCGGGACGTATTCGCTCACAGTGACAGACACCCATGGCTGCACTGCCATAGCGCAACCTGCTGTAGTGACACAGCCCGCTGGGCCGTTGCAAGTGGTTGCTGTTCAAACACGCCGCTCCTGCATAGGAGCCAGCGACGGGGCGGCAAATGCCACGGCCAGCGGCGGCAACGGGCAGCCGTACTCGTTTTCCTGGAGCAACAATCAGATGGGACCAACCCCGGCCGCACTCGCCGTGGGCACCTATACCGTGACCGCCTCGGATGCTAAGGGCTGCAGCGCCTCCGCGACGGTGACCGTCGCAACGTGGGATAGCATTCGTGTCAACGTAGCCTTCATTCTGCCCACCTGCAACGGTGCCAAGGACGGCCAAGCCGCTGTCAACCAAGTTAGCGGAGGGGCGGGGAACGGTTCATTCGGCAATTATTCTTTCTTTTGGAGCGTGCCCGGCACGGGCGACACCCTGTACGTCAACGGTTTGGCCGGAGGCCAAAACTACACCCTGACGGTGAGCGACCAAACCGGTTGCAGCGCCGTGTTTCCTTATTTTCTTGACAATCCACTGCCCATCGTGCCCAATGTTCAAGCCACCGACATCACTTGTTTCGGCTTGGCCAACGGCTCGGTGGCAGTGATTTCGGTGCAAAGCCCACACCCTATTACGGAATACCGATGGAACACCGGGCCAGTTGGCCAAACGCTGAACAACCTGCCGCCTGGCACCTACACCGTGACCGCCCGAACAGCGCAAGGCTGCACCGGAACGGCCACGACTACCGTGACTGAGCCGCCACTGCTGACCCTCGCCCTTGATGTGGAGACCCTTGTTTGCAACAATGACAGCAACGGCGTGGTGCGAGCCGTGCCACAGGGCGGAACACCTGGCTACAAGTTCGATTGGAATACTGGAGCCGTTGACGACAGCCTTAGTGGACTCGGCCCCGGGCTGTACACCATTACAGTCAGCGATAAAAATGGCTGCACGGTTGCCGACAGTACAGCCTTGAACCAACCAAATCCGCCGGTGATATCGGTGGAAACGCGGGAGCCTCAGTGTTTCGGGTACCGAAACGGTTGGGCGCAACTAACCGTCACAGGTGGGACGGGGCCATTCCGGTATAGCCTTGACGGGCAATCGTTTACCGGGTCGGGCACTTTTTTCGGTCTCGCTGCCAGCTTGTATGATGTGCGGGTACTGGACGGGTTGGGGTGTATCACTACCGCGACATTTGTGCTAAACCAACCTGCGCCGATCATCGTACAAGCCGACCCTGACGTGACCATCACACTTGGCGACAGCGTATTGCTCACCGCCGATGCGTTCAACACCGCCGGAACCGCCACGTATGTTTGGCGGGGAGCGACGACGGGCGACCTGACGTGCGTCAACCCGCCAGAATGCTCCGCCGTTTGGGCCAAACCGCTGTACACCAACACGTACACCGTGCTCGTGACCGACACGAACGGGTGTACAGGCCGCGCTTCGGTTCGGGTGGAGGTGGAAAAACCGAGGGGCGTGTATGTGCCTACGGGATTTAGCCCCAACGGCGACGGGAACAACGACCGGTTGGTCGTACACGGCAAGGGCGAGCAGATACGGCGGATACGGGTTTTTCGGGTTTTTGACCGCTGGGGCGAGCTGGTGTACGAGGATTTTGATTTCCTGGCAAACGACACCATGCGCGGATGGGACGGCACCTTTCGAGGGCAAACCTGCCAAACGGGCATCTACGTCTGGTACGCCGAGGTGGAATACTTGGACGGTTTTTCGCAGACCGTGCAGGGAGATACCGCGCTTGTTCGATAATTGCTACATTTGGCCGTTCATTCGAGGCAAAACTACCGCTATGATACGTTGCACACGACCCACTTGGGGCATTTTGGCTTGCTTTCTCCTGCTCGTTGTTACCGACTTGTACGGCCAAGACCCGCGATTTACCCAGTATTTTGCTTCGCCGTGGAACCTCAATCCGGCCATGACCGGTGCCTTCGACGGTCGCTGGCGCGTGACGGCCAACTACCGCGACCAGTGGAGCAGTATCCTCCCGGAAGTGCCGTTTCGCACCTATTCAGCCGCTGCCGACATGCGTCTCGGTGTGAGCCGAGACGACTATTTTGCTTTGGGCATCGGACTAATGCACGATGAGGCGGGCACGTCTCGGTTTTCCCAAAACAAGGGCCAGTTGGGCGGGGCGTTTCTGATGCAACTGGCTGGCGGTCCGCGCCGAACCAAGCATTTTGTTAGCGTGGGCGCACAATTGGGTTTTGGCCAAAACAGCATTGATTGGGGCCGGTTGTGGTTCAGCCGTCAGTTCGATAATGTGGCGGAAGCGCCCGATTTCAATACCGGAAACGGCGAACCTAACTCCGGTGCGAACACCAATGTTTACCTCGACTTCAATGCGGGCGTGTTGTGGTACGCCATGTTCGGTCATCGCGGCGGCCACTGGTCGGCGGGCGCGGCGCTACACCACATCAACCAACCTGTGGTAACGCTTGCCGACGACGGTTCCGAACGGTTGTACTCCCGTTTGGTTCTGCACACAGGCGGCCTTTTGCCCATGAGTAACAACTTCGGCCTGATGCCAGGTGTGCAGGTCATGCGCCAAGGCCCGGCCTTCGAGGCCGATTTCGGGATAAACCTCCGCTACTCGAACAACGACCGCAACGAACTGGCCCTGCGCCTCGGTGCTTGGTCGCGTCTCGGCAACCGTCTCGACGGCGGGATGCACCTGGAATCTATTGCCGTCGTGGCTATGCTTGAATTGGAGCGCTGGATGTTGGGGGCCAGTTACGACATCACCACGTCGTCGCTCGCCGTAGCGAACAACTCACGCGGGGCCTTTGAACTTTCCTTGACGTACTTCCACCCGGCAGAGCGCAAGGCGCGGGTCGTATGCCCGCGATTTTGAGCAAAAAAAGGCGCGTCACTCCTTCAAACAAAAACAGCATAAATATTTTTTACATGAAAAAACTACTGCTATTGCCTGTGTTGCTTGCCTTTGTTTCGCTGCTGCAAGCCCAAGTTTCGCCCTTGAATATCACGCCTGAAAAACCCAAGGCTGGCGCTTCGATCCAGTTTGAGTACGACATTGCGGGCGGGCCGTTGGCTAAGGCCACGGAAGCCGTGGAGGCTGTGGTACTGGAGTTCGTTGCTGATCAGCCGCAAACGCGGGATGTGTTGCTGAATATTTCCGGCGGGAAAATATCCGGCCAGTTTACCATGAGTGCCAACGCACAAGTGGCCGTTTTGGCCTTTCAGGCGGGCGAGTCATGGGACAACAACAAAGGTGAGGGCTACTTCGTACACCTGCACGATGCCTCAGGCAAGCCACTGCCGCAAAGTATGGCCGCTCACGCCTTGGTTTACCGCGATTGGGGAAGTTTGTTCGAGCTCGACCGCAAGCCTGGCGTTGCCCTCGATTTTTACAATTCTGCCTTCGCAGCCAACCCAGCCCTGAAAAAACAATACGCTGTTTCCTACGCCAACTGCATCATGGCCGTCAAGCGCGGCGACGACGGTAAAGCCGAGGCACTTGCCGTGCTTAACGAGGTCGCTGCTACGGGGTTGCCCGAAAAAGACCGCGTCGCCGTGGCCCGTTTGTACGACCGGCTTTCGGCTGCGGAACCCGCCAAACTGCTGCGCGAGTCGCTTGCCAAGGATTTTCCCAAAGGCACCTACATGCGCCAACAGCGTCGGCAGGAATTGCGCAGCGCCACCGATATGACCCAGATGGAAAAATCCATCGAGACTTACCTGAAAGATTTCCCGCCCGCCACAGCCGAGGAGAAAGACGAGGTGGCCGAGCTGTACGCCATGCAGGGCAACAAGGCCGTGGAGCAAAAAAACTGGGACATGTTGAAAAAGGCTGCTGAAAAAATGGCACCTGCAAGCCGGGCCAGTTTGTACAACAACACCGCCTGGAACCTCGCTGAGAAAGGCGAGCACATCGAACAAGCCCAACGTATGGCCGCCGAAGCCACTGAATGGGCCTACAACGAAATGCTGCGCCCGCAAAAAGCCAAGCCGCCGTACATGCCACACAGCACTTGGGAACAAAACCGCAAGTTCACCTTTGCCCAAAACGCCGACACCTACGCGTTCATCCTCGACAAACAAAACGACCCGCACACAGCCCTCAAGTACCAGGCACAAGCCGTGGAGATCACGGAGGGCAAGGAGGCCGAAATGAATGAGCGCTACACGGCTTACTTGGAGCGCACCAAGGCTCCCGACCTGCGCTATCGCTTGGAGGGTTTCATTCTTCATGGCAAAGCCTCGCCGAAAATGAAGGAGCAGTTCAAACGTCTGTACACGTCGGAGGACAAGTCGTCGGCAGGTACCGATGCCTACCTGGCAGGTTTGGAAAAGATCGCCAAGGAGAACATGAAAAAGGAAATCGCCGCTAAGATGCTGGACCAGCCCGCACCCGGCTTTGCCTTGAAAAATTTGGAAGGGCAGGATGTGAGCTTGCAAAGTTTGAAGGGCAAGGTGGTCGTGGTAGACTTTTGGGCCACCTGGTGCGGCCCGTGCAAAGCATCGTTCCCCGGTATGCAAAATGCGGTGAACAAGTTCAAAGATGACCCCAACGTAGCCTTTGTTTTCGTGGACACGTGGGAGCGCGGCGGCGACAAGTTGAAAAACGCCACCGAATTCATCCAAAGCAAGGCCTACACGTTCAATGTTTTGATGGATAACGACGACTCCGTGGTAGCTTCCTTCGGCGTAAGCGGCATCCCCACCAAATTCATCGTGGACCAGAAAGGCAAAATCCGATTCAAGAGCGTCGGCTACTCCGGCGACAACGACGCTCTCGTGGAAGAGCTCAGCGCCATGATCGAACTGGCACGTGCAACACCATAAAAGGGTTTCTGGTTAGAGGGTTAGAGGGTTAGAAGGTTAGAGGGTTTCTGTTGAGAGGATGAACAACAGAAACCCTCTAACCCTCTAACCCTCTAACCCAAAACCCTCTAACCCCCTAACCAGAAACCTATTTTAACCCAATATGCGATTTGATACTATTGTGATTGGGGGCGGCATATTTGGGTGTTATGCTGCCCTTTACTTAGCGGGCAAGGGTGCCCGGGTGGCGCTGTTGGAGAAGGAAAATCAGTTGTTTCAAAAAGCCTCGTTGGTGAACCAAGCCCGTTTGCACGGGGGGTACCACTACCCGCGTTCGGTGGCTACAGCGGCGTTGAGTGATGAACACAAGGAGCGTTTTACTGCTGAGCACAAACGGTTCATCAATTTTTCTTTTGAAAAATACTACGCCATTGATCGGTTCGGGTCGTTCACCGATCCGGGTCAGTTCGAGCGGTTTTGCCAGCATCTCAGCATCCCCTGCGAGCGGGTTTGGGAGCACCCGTTATTCAATTTCAACCGATTGGAAGCCCTGTACAAAACGGTGGAATTTTCCTTCGACCCCGTACTCCTACGCGAGTACTACCGCAACCGTGTAGAAACACACCCCAACATTTCCGTGTACAAAAACACCCGAATCAAAAAAACCTCCTCCGACAGCAACGACTGGCATCTTGAAATAGCGCCTCATCACTCATCACTCATCGCCCCAAAGGTCATCAACGCCACCTACGCAGCCACCAATGCCGTGAACCGGTTGTTCGGCGTTCGGGACCTCGACCTGACGCACGAGATTTCGGAAATAGCATTCATCGCCTCCGAGCAGTTTCGGGAAATGGGCCTGACCGTCATGGACGGCCCTTTCGGTTCTATCATGCCTTATGGACTGAGCGGGTTATTATCACTGTCGTCGGTGGCGTACACACACCACAAGATTTCGTACGACAACCTGCCTCGTTTCGACTGCCAGCAACCAGAGTCCGACCCGCGTTGCCGCCCGGAGGCACCGGGCATTTGTACGGAATGCTCCCGACGACCGCCCAGCAACGCCTACAAAATGCTGCGCCAGATGCAGCAGTATTTTGCTGAATCGGTGCGTTTTGAGCACCTTTTTTCATACTTCACGATAAAAACAAAATTGAAAGCCAGCCATATTGACGATGGGCGCCCGACCGAAATAGCGGTACTCAGCGACCGACCGAAATTGTACTGCCTGTTTGCTGGCAAGGTGAACTCGATCTACGAGATCGAAAAAATGGTATGACCTGCCAGACTATTGCACCAAGACTTTCCAGGTTTAAAAACCTGGAAAGTCTTAGTGCCAACGCCGATCTTTGCACACTTTTTCAATTCTTGAAAACCGCGAGCCCATGAGCGCCCTTTTGATCGGGAGTTTGCTGCTGAGTTTTTTCCACGCCCTGATCCCTAGTCACTGGCTTCCTGTGCTAGCCATTGGGCGGCAGGAGGGTTGGTCGTCTGGCCGTACATTGTGGATCACATTTGTGACGGGCGCTGCGCATGTGTTGAGTACGGTGCTCGTCGGGGTGGTATTGGCGCTGTCTCTTATACAC
>JBEBHD010000025.1:0-35119 GCA_040080915.1 Saprospiraceae bacterium | reverse complement strand
GCTGCGCAAAGTTTGTTCCCAACCGCCTCGGACAACTGCGACGGCGACGTGACGAACATCGTGAAAAATGCCGGAGCGTTTGTGCCCAGCACCCAGTGCCCGCAAGCGGGAACGTACACCAACACCTGGACGGTGACGGACGACTGCGGGAACACCAGCACGGTGTTTACCCAAATCATCACGATCGCGGACACGACACATCCGACGTTCACGCAGCCTGCCGACATCACGGTTTACGCCGACGGCAACTGCAACTACAACGCCGGAACAGGCGCAACGGGTGACGTGACAAACGAGGCCGACAACTGCGATACGAGCCTCGACGCGACGTTCACTGACGCGGTGGCCGACGGCCCCTGCGCGGGAAGCAAGGTGCTGACCCGGACGTGGGCGTTGAGCGACGACTGCGGCAACCTGACCACGCACACCCAGATCATCACGGTGCTGGACACGATCATACCCACGTTCACGAAACCGGCAGACGTGACACTGACGACCGATGCGGGGGCATCCTGCCCGATCATGGCATCCATCGGGTTGGTTGTTGACCAGGTGAACCCCGTGGCGACGGGCAATGCGCCGTTCACGTTTACCGTACACGGCTTGGGCCAAACTGGCTCGACGGACTACAGCGACAACTGCTCGCCTGCCGACAGCCTGAAACTGTTCGTATGGAACATCCAGACGGACTTCGACGGCAACGCCGACGAGTGCTACCGCCTCATTCGGGTGTTGTGGCGGGTGTACGACGACTGCGGCAACTTCCGCCAGCGCCAGCAGTTTTTCACCATTTTGGAAAACACCAAACCGGTCATCACCTGCCCGCAGGGGGTGACGGTGAATTGCGAAGACCCGCAGATACCGACCAGCACGGGAACAGCCACGGCCACGGACAATTGCGACCCGATGCCGACAATCAGTTCTTCGGACAACAACGTTTCGGGCAACTGCCCGGGTAACTACCGCATTGAGCGGACCTGGACGGCTGTGGACGACTGCGGCAACTCGACGACCTGCTTGCAGATCATCGGTGTGCAGGACGTGGAAGCGCCGGAAATCACCTGCCCGGCAACCATTACAATCAACTGCGAGGTGCCAGCCATTCCGACCAACACGGGCATTCCGACTGTTACGGACAACTGCGACATAAATCCGACGGTTATGCACAGCGACGTGAGCACGCAAACCAACAATGGTGCCTGCACCGACCAGCGTTATACGATCACGCGCACGTGGAAAGCCACCGATGCGTGCAACAACATGACGACGTGTGTGCAGACCATTTTCGTGCAGGACACCACGCGCCCGGCCATGATTTGCCCGATCAACACCACGATCAATTGCGAGGTGGACACGATCCCGGCCAACACCGGCCTGCCCATCGTGCAGGACAATTGTGATGCGACGCCGGGCGTGACTCACCTCGACATCGTGACGGCGGGCAATTGCCCCGACCGTTTTGTCGTACGTCGCCGCTGGGTAGCAGTGGACAATTGTGCCAACATCAATACTTGCGAGCAGATCATCACGGTGCAGGACATTACCAATCCTGTGTTGACCCTGCCCGGCGACCTGTCGCTCAACTGCAACGACATTCTCACACCTGCAGGACAGGCGGGCATGGCTACGGCTATGGACAATTGCTCCGCCAACTTAGTGCCCACGCACACAGACAACACGCTGCCGGGCAGTTGCAACCAGAGCTACACCATCCAGCGTACCTGGACGGTGACGGACGATTGTGGTAATTCCACTTCAGGTGTGCAGACCATCACCGTGCGCGACGTGTCGGCACCGGCCATGCAGTGCCCCGCCGACCGCACCATCGAGTGCGATGCGAATACGAACCCGTATGTGAACACACCGCTTGGCGTGCCCATTGTTATTGACAACTGCGACCCGGCACCGATTGTGACGTTCATTGATGGCAAGGCCCAGTTTGGCCCTTGCATCCGCGATACGATTATCACCCGGACTTGGGCTGCTTTGGATAACTGCAACAATGCTTCCGTTTGTCAACAAACGATCACCAAGAAAGATACGCAAGGGCCGGTTGTGACTTGCCCCGCGAGTACAAGTGTGGAATGCAGCGCTGACACGAGTGCTGCCGCGCTCGGATTTGCGATATCAATGGACAACTGTGGAGTAGCATCCGCGCCTACCCGCAGCGATGCAATCACGCCCGGCAATTGCCCGCAGGAATACGTCATCGCCCGTACTTGGACATCTTTCGATGACTGCAGCAATGTGGGCGCTTGCGTGCAAACGATCACCGTGGACGACACGATGGCACCAACGATCACCTGCCCGGTGGACGTGACGGTGCAGTGCGACGAGAGCACCGACCCGATGGATACGGGTGTGGCGACGGCCACGGACAACTGCGGCCCGGTGGTGTCCATCGTCTCTGCTGACGACGTGACAGATGGGTCCTGCCCGTACAACAAATTGATTTCTCGTACTTGGACGGCAACGGATGCCTGTGGAAACAGTACGGACTGTGTGCAATCCATTGAGGTTGTTGACGACACGCCGCCGACGTTTGCGCCTACTTGCCAGTTCATGCCGCTCAACCTGTACACCGAGGACGGCTACGACTGCCCCGCCGACGCGGATATCAGCCTGAATGTGGGCGATGTGCTGACCACCTCGCAGTCTTGGACGGTGGCTGGCTTTCAGGTACAACCGTTGTCGGGGTGTTTGTTTGACAACTGCTCCACGGATTCCGAACTGCGTGCTGAGGTGGTGTCAATAGACATCAACAACACCGCACTGCCCTGCCAGCGCACGATCACGGTTTCGTTCCGCATCAGCGATGCCTGCGGCAATGAGCAGCCGACGCTGTTTGTTTGCATTTACAACATCTTCGACAATACGGCACCCGTCTTCACGGTGCCGCAGGGCGTGACCATCAGCTGCGAGCAAAATGCCAACGACCTGCTCCTGACCGGCGACGTGACGGACGAATCCGACAACTGTGTGGACAATTTGAACGCTACCTACTCGGACGCGCCTAACCTTGGCGGCTGCAATGGCACGGGCAACATTGTCCGGACCTGGACGCTAACCGATGGCTGCGGCAATACGCTGGAACAAACCCAGACTATCACGGTGGTGGACAATACGCTACCCGTGCTCGTTTGCCCGCCAAACACGACCGTGAACTGCCATGCCTCTACGCCTACATTTGCCGGAACGGCAACAGTCACCGACAACTGCGACGCTACGCCTACGGTCAACTTCAACGACAGCAGCACGCCCGGCAACTGCCCGGATGCCCGTACCCTTGTCCGCACCTGGACTGCGGTGGACGACTGTGGCAATCAGGCCATACCCTGCACCCAGACCATCACGGTGCAGGACACGACCAAGCCGACGATCATTTGTCCGCTTGACATCACGATAAACTGCGAAGTGAACCCGATACCGACCAATACCGGTACGGCCATCGCTTCGGACAACTGCGACCAGTCGGTTTCCATTACCTCCCTTGACACGCCCGTTTCGGGTGATTGCCCACAGGAGCGGGTTATAAACCGCCGCTGGCTGGCTCTGGACAACTGCCTGAACGCTGCTGTCTGTATCCAGAAAATCACAGTGCAGGACATCACGGGACCGGTCATCACTTGTCCGGCTAATGCGGCCCTGCAGTGCAACGCCGACCTCAGCCCGAACGGGCAGGCCGGAATGCCAACAGTTTTGGACAACTGCGACACCGCCCCGACAGTGAACTTTGCCGACGTGAGCACAAAAACCAGCAATGGCACCTGCTCTGATTTTACCTACACCATCATGCGCACCTGGACGGCCACCGATGCTTGCGGCAACAGCAACACCTGCGTGCAGACCATCAACGTGCAAGACACCACGCCGCCCGTCATCGCCTGCCCGAACCCGATTGTGGTGGAATGCCACGAAGACTTGTCGCCCGGCAGCAGTGCCACCGGCACGGCAATCGCCATTGACAACTGCGACACTGGCGCGGACGTGATTTTCGTAAACGACGTGCAAACGCCATCTGTCAGCTGCCCGCAGGAATACAGGATTGACCGCACTTGGGCAGCCATAGATGCCTGCGGCAACGCAACAGCCTGCGTGCAAACGATCTTCGTTGTGGACGATACACCGCCGGCGATTAACTGCGTGACAACGCTCACAGTGGAGTGCGGCACCGACACGAGCGTCACCGCGATTGGTATCCCCAGTGTTTTGGACAACTGTGGTACGGCCTCGGTGCCCGCGCACAGCAGCACCGTTCAGCCAGGCAATTGCCCGCAGGAATTTGTTATCACCCGCATCTGGACTTCCTCAGACGACTGCGGTAATGTTGGCACTTGCGTGCAAATGATTACCGTGGACGACAGCATGGCCCCGACGATCACCTGCCCTGCGGACGTGACCGTGCAGTGCGACGAGAGCACCGACCCGGTGGATACCGGAAGCGCTACCGCCACCGACAACTGCGACGGCAGCCCGGCCATTGACCACATTGACATCTCCTCGCAGACCAACTCAGGCATGTGCTCGGATTTCACCTACACCATCAAGCGCCGTTGGACAGCCACCGATGCCTGCGGTAATTTTGCCACCTGCTCCCAGGTAATTGAGGTGGTGGACACCGAGGCGCCGATGATTACCTGCCCGGTGAATACCATAGTTAATTGCGAAGATCGGTTTACGGCAATCCCGTCCATGACCGGTACGCCGACGACCTCGGACAACTGCGACCCGGCACCGCCGGTGACATTGATTACCCAAAACGGCGTGCCCGACGTGGATTGCCCGCAGATGATCACGTACACGCTGACTTGGTTTACCTCGGACTATTGCGGCAACTCAGCAACCTGCCAACAGGTCGTCGTGGCGCAGGATACGACCCGTCCGGTCATTTTCTGCCCGGTTGATGTGGTGGTCGAGTGCGACGAGTCTACCGCACCAACGGAAACCGGTTCGGCTGCAGCGCAGGACAACTGCGACCCGGCCCCGGTGCTGAATTCTTTCGATGGCACGGTACCGGGTAATTGCCCGGCAAACTACACGATCAACCGCACCTGGCTGGCCGCCGATGCCTGTGGCAACGAGGCAACCTGTTTACAAACGATTACCGTGCAGGACACCACGGAGCCGGAACTGTTGGACTGCCCGCCGTCGGACATCACCCTCGAATGCGGTGCCGACGAAAGCCCGATGGGCACGGGCGTGCCCACTGCTTCAGACAATTGCGACCCAG
The DNA here is from genome assembly GCA_040080915.1 of Saprospiraceae bacterium. Taxonomy (GTDB): domain Bacteria; phylum Bacteroidota; class Bacteroidia; order Chitinophagales; family Saprospiraceae; genus M3007. Next base: position 29,889 of record JBEBHD010000025.1, on the reverse strand, counting down.
GAGTTTCTTACGATTTCGACGATCAGGTGGTGGCTATCACGGGCCAATGCCCGCTCATGCGCCGCATCACGCGTACCTGGACGGTCAGCGACGATTGTGGCAACAGCCTCACCAGCGTTTGTTTGCAAACTATTCTTGTATTCGACAATAGCGCTCCGCAAATCATCTGTCCGGCGGACATCACGGTGGCTTGTGACGCGCAGACGCATCCCGATTCGTTGAACATGCACGCCACGGCGACAGATGCCTGCGACCCGATGCCGACCATCGTTTGGGACGACAAAGGTTCCACCGCGCCCTGCGCAAACGATACGCTTTCGACCATCACCCGCACCTGGTTTGCCTTCGATGTTTGTGGCAATGTGGCGGTTTGCGATCAGGTCATCGCGCTGGTGGACAACATATCTCCGGTCATAACCTGTCCGGCTGATACGGTGATCAATTGCGAGGTGCCGCCGACGTACGCCAACACGGGATTTGCAACGGCTACCGACAACTGCGACGCGCAGCCGCAAATAGTGACCATTCTGGAAACGGCCACGCCCGATCCGGACTGTCCGCAAGCCCGCAGTATTGCCCGCGTATTTGCCGCCTTTGATCTCTGTGGCAACACCAGCACGTGTGTGCAAACCATCATCGTGCAGGACACCACGCGCCCGGTCATTATTTGCCCAATGAACATCACGATCGAGTGCGACCAGAACACGACACCGGCTACCACCGGTACGCCCATGGTCACGGACAACTGCGACCCGGCTCCGGTGGTTACGCACACCAATCTGCCAGCTGTGCCGCTGCCCGGTTGCCCGGCCAACCGCGAGTTCACGCGCATTTGGCTGGCTGGTGATGCCTGCGACAACGGCGCTTTGTGCCAGCAGAAGATCACCATCCTGGATACGAAAGGGCCGGTGGTTGTTTGCCCGACGAGCGTAACCGTGGAGTGCGGCAGCGATACCAGCGCCACTGTTCTTGGTTTTGCGACAGCAACAGACAACTGCGGCTCGGCCACCACGCCAACGCGCAGCGATGCGGTGACACTGGGCAATTGCCCGCAAGAGTACCTCATCACCCGCACTTGGTCGTCCACCGACAACTGCGGCAACGTAGGTACTTGCGTGCAAACCATCAACGTGGACGACAGCATGGTACCGACATTTACCGAACCCGCTGACATAACTGTGTATGCCAATGCCAATTGCGGCTACGACGCGAGCACGGCTGTCACGGGCGACGTGACGAACGAAACCGACAACTGCGGATCGAACCTGAACGCGGTCTTTAGCGACGCAATCGCCAACGGCCCGTGTTTTGGCAGCAAAATCATCACGCGCACCTGGAGCCTGAACGACGGCTGCGGCAACCTGACCACGCACGACCAGATCATCACCGTACTGGATACGCTTTTGCCCGTCTTCACGAAACCAGCAGACGTTACGCTGACGACCGACGCAGGCGCTACCTGTCCGGCAAACGCCGAGATCAGCCTGACGGCCAGCCAGAGCGTGCCGGTAGCCGTGGGTAATGCCGCGTTTACGTTCAACGTACACGGCATTTTGCAAAATGGTCCGACGGTGTACAGCGACAATTGTTCGTTTGGCGACAGCCTGAAATTGTTTGTTTGGAACATCCAGACCGACTTCGACGGCAATGCCGACTCCTGCTACCGCCTCATCCGGGTGCTGTGGCGGGTGTACGACGATTGCGGCAACTTCCAGCAGCGCCAACAGCGGTTCACTATTTTGGAAAACAAGGTGCCAACCATCACGTTCTGCCCGCCGTCGCTGACGGTGAATTGCGACGAAAGCACGGCCCCGACCGCCACGGGCATAGCAACTGCCACCGACAACTGCGATCCGATGCCGGTGGTGACCCACTCGAGCATTTCCACCGACGGCACTTGCCTGCACGAATACGCCATCGTGCGCACCTGGACAGCCACCGACAACTGCGGCAACAGCACCCAGTGCTCGCAGACGATCACCGTGGTGGACGACAACGCGCCCACCCTCGTTTGCCCGCCGAGCACGACCGTGAGCTGCGACGACCCGTCGCCCACCGCAGCCGGATCGCCGATGGTTTCGGACAACTGCGACACGGCACCGACGGTCAATTTTAACGACCAGAGCACGCAGACCAACAACGGCCTTTGCTCCGACCAGACGTACTCGATCGTCCGCACGTGGACCGCTTTCGATGCCTGCGGCAACCAGGCGATCTCGTGTTCGCAGAGCATTTTTGTGCGGGACATCGTCGCGCCGGTCATCACTTGTCCGACGGACAAAACGGTGAACTGCGAGCAAAGTCTGAACCCGGCGGTGAACACAGCCCTCGGCACGGCAACAACCGACGACAATTGCGATCCCGACCCTGGCCTGACATTCACCGACTTTGCCACGGCGGGCACTTGCCCCAACGAGCGCACCATCCTGCGCACATGGCTGACGGTGGATAACTGCAACAACCCAGCCGCCTGCACGCAGACGATCCATGTTGTGGACGACACACCTCCGGCAATTACCTGCCCGAAAGACACGGTCATCAATTGCGAAATTGATCCGGTAGTGACGATTACGGGCGTGGCTACGGCAACCGATCTGTGCGATGGCAACCCGACGGTGACCCACAGCGATGTCAGCACAACCGGCGTTTGCCCGGTCATCAAAACCATCTCCCGTACCTGGATGGCTGTGGATGCCTGCGGCAACTCGACCATTTGTGTGCAAACGATCACTATGCAGGACACCACACGACCGGTCATTGTGTGCCCGGCTGACGTGACCGTGCAATGCAACGAAAGCACCGATCCGTCGAACACCGGCGAGCCGACGCTTTCGGACAACTGCGACCAGATGTTGGCCAGTAACAAGATTGACAACCTGCTACCGCCCAACGGCTGCACCCAGATTCTGCTGCGCAACTGGATCACTGCCGACGACTGTAACAACGCTGCCGCTTGCTCGCAAGTCATCACGATCACGGACTCGCAGCCGCCTACTTTGGCGGGTGTACCGGACATGAACCTGCAATGTGGCGATGTGGTACCGCCTGTTGGTTCGCCGACGGTATCGGACAACTGTGATGCCAATCCGACGATGAGCTACATCGGCCAGGATTCTATCCCGGGTCAGTGCCCCAACAGTTACGTCATCCTGCGCTCCTGGGCCTTGGGCGATGCTTGCGGCAACTCGACGGTGTTTGTGCAAACGATCACTGTGCAGGATACGCAAGTACCAACCTGGACCGATGTGCCCGCCGACGTGACCGTGGAATGCGATGCCATTCCGGCTGTGGCCGACCCGACGGCGACTGATGTTTGCGATGCCAACGTGACGGTGACCTACGACGGACAAGAGCGCGTAGGCGGTGAATGCCCGGATTACTACGCTCTGATTCGTACCTGGACAGCCGTGGACAACTGCAACAACTCCACCCAGTATGTCCAAACCATTGTGGTGCAAGACACGTCGGTGCCGACTTGGGAAAGTGCCCTGCCCGGCGATATCACCGTGGAATGTAGCCAGGTGCCAGCTCCGGCGGTGCTGTTGGCTGAAGACAACTGCGCCAACGACGTGGAGGTGACGTTCGGCGAAACGCGGGTTGACGGCACCTGCCCGATCCGGTACGTGCTCACCCGCACGTGGATGGCTTCGGACAATTGCAGCAACAGCATCGTGCATACGCAGACCATCACGGTGACCGATACCACGCCACCGACGGCTGTGTGCCAGAACATCACGGTCGAACTCGGACAGAACGGCTCGGTGACAATAGCCGACGACGCGGTGAACAACGGCTCCAGCGACGTATGCGGTCCCGTGACCGTTTCGACCTCGCAAACGACGTTCACCTGCGCCAACCTCGGTGCCAACACCGTTACGCTCACCGTCACCGACGGCTGCGGCCTGAGTTCGACTTGCTCGGCAACGGTTTTGGTGCGCGACCTGATCCCACCCGTTTGGGTAACCCAGCCGGGCACGCTCGACCGCACCGTGGAGTGCGGCGATGCCGCAGGTTTGGCGGCAGCCCAATCGCTCGCGCCGACGGCCACGGACAATTGCGGCCCGGTGACTCCGGTGAAATCCGCGGGCACGTTTATACCGACAACATCCTGCCCGCCCGTTGGCACGTTTACCAACACCTGGATGGTCATGGACGGCTCCGGTAATTCGACTTCGGCGTTTGTGCAAACCATCACGATTGCCGATACGACAAAACCCGTGCTGACCTGCCCGACCAACCTCACACTCGAATGCGACGACGAGGAAAAAGATTTGAAAATCTTGAATTGGCTCACGTCCGCTTCAGCGACGGACAACTGCGGCGGCACGCTGGTGTACGACAACGACTACGACGGTGATTCCATCCCGCCAGTGGCCTGCAACTTGACGCAAGGGCTGACGGTGCTTTTCACCGTTTCGGACAACTGCGGCAACACCGCTGCCTGCTCGGCTTCGATCCACGTCCTCGACACGCAGGCACCGACGTTTAACGGCGATTGTGCGCTGCTCGCCCTGTACGGTAACAACTCCGATGCGGCGACGTATGTCGTGGGAACATCCGATGGTTCGGTTTGCCCGATTGCCGCGACTGTGAACCTGAACGTTGGACAACTGATTTCGGACACCTTCCAGATCAAAATTGGCGGCATTCCCGTGCCGGGTATCCTCGGTTGCCTGACGGATAACTGCTCGCCTTCCGCCGACCTGAAAGCCCGCGTGGTGGCTATCGTCACATCCGGCGATAATTGCATCAAGGCGTTTGAGATTCGTATGGTAATCGTGGATGGCTGTAACAACCAAAGCGCTGATACGCTGAGTTACCTGGTGATAGTAGTAGACGACACGCCGCCGACCTTCACGGCACCCGCCGACGTGACAGTTTATCTCGACGAAAACTGTGATGCCAACCTCAGCGGAACCGGCGACGTGACCAACGAACAGGACAACTGCCAGACCGGCTTGAACGCGGCTTCCACCGACGTGCGCATACCGGGTCAGGGCGCTTCGGAATACATCATTGAGCGTACCTGGACGCTGACAGACGGCTGTACCAATATGGCTTCGGCACAAGTCCAGATCATCACTGTGCTCGACACGATCAAGCCGGACTTCGGCTGCCCGAGTAGCATTGAGGTGGCACCCAACAGCACTGGTTGTACCTACGTCGTGGATGGTACTGATCTCGATCCGGATGACCCGACCGATAATTGCGACAGCATCAGGATCACCTACGTTCTCGACGGTGATACCGAAATCAGCGGCACTGGTTCGCTTGACGGCGTGGCTTTCAACGAAGGCACCACTACCGTCACGTGGACGGTGTTTGACGGAAACGGAAATAGCGCTACTTGCTCGTTTACGGTGATCGTCACCGAATGTATCCAGATCAGCGGCACGCTCATCTGGGAGGGTGACGATTCCGACATGACCGGTGTGGCACAGGCAATGGTAGCCCTCAGCGGCGACGGAACTGATACAGACGGTCCGACGCTTGCCGACGGCAAATACGAGCTGATTTCCGGCGGCGGCGGCAACTTCGTGGTAACACCGACCAAGACCAGCCCGCCCGCCCTGCCGCTCAACGGCGTATCCGTGCTGGACGCGTTGTTGGTGCAGCAGTACATCGTGGGCCTGCACACGTTCCCCGACGGCTACAAAATGATTGCTGCCGACGTGAACATGAGCAACGCCATCACTACGCTTGACGCGTCCATCATCCGGCAGGCCATTCTTGGCAGTTCGAGTGCTATGGCTTACTTCCTGAACAAGCCGTGGCGTTTCGTTCCGACCAAGTTGAACACGCCGTACTCGACGGGCTACGATCCGGGCAGCAATCCGTTTGCCAACCCGATACCGAGTACTCGCGTGTTGACCGCTGTGGCCGCCGACGCGGTAGGGGAGGACTTCTACGGTATCAAAACGGGTGATGTGAATGCTACGGGTAACCCGGCGAACAAGCCTGAAAACCTCGACCCGCTGCGCCTGCGCGTGCTGGATCGGATGCTGGAGGCTGGCCAGAACATCTTCGTTCCGGTGCGAATGGCAGCCTTCGACAACCTCGCGGGCTACCAGTTGGCCCTTGGTTTCGACACCGACGCGCTTGAACTGCTGTCTGTGGAGCCGATCTCGTCGCAGATGGGCCTTACGCCTGCCGGGCACTTTGGTTTGTACAAAGCCGCCGAGGGCGAAATCCGCAGTGCCTGGATTGACCCGTACGGTCAGACCATTGCTGCCGAGATGCCGGTGTTTGCCTTGCGTTTTGCCGTGAAACAAAGCGGTGCCAAACTCAGTGAGGTGCTAAACTTGAATGCCAACGTGCTCAGCGCCGAGGCGTACAACATGGACCACCAGGTGGCGGAAATCAAACTGGAGTTTTACAATGAGCAAACGACCGCTGTTTCCGACCCGACAGAAGCGCCCGGTATGAAATTGCTGCAAAACCGCCCGAATCCGTTCACGGAGCGCACCGTCATTGGTTTCTCGCTCGAACGGGGCTGCGACGCGCAACTGCGCATTCTCGACGCTTCGGGCCGTGAGCTGTACCGCACGAACAAGGCCTACCCGGCGGGTTACCACGAGGAGACTGTTCTCCTGCGCGACCTGCACGCGACGGGCGTTTTGTACTACGAACTGAGAACGCCTTACGGAGTATTGGCGAAGAAGATGACGGCGATTACGCCTTGAGGAAATGCACCACAGATTCGCACAGATTTACACAGATTACTTGAGAGGAAAATCTGTGTAAATCTGTGGTGAACTATCAAAGCACGAGGCGCTTGATCCCGGTCTTCAAGTCTTGCACATTGAGCAAACGACCGCTGTGCCCGACCCGACAGAAGCGCCCGGCATGAAACTGCTGCAAAACCGCCCGCACCGTCATTGGTTTCTCGCTCGAACGGGGCTGCGACGCGCAACTGCGCATTCTCGACGCTTCGGGCCGTGAGCTGTACCGCACGAACAAGGCCTACCCGGCGGGTTACCACGAGGAGACTGTTCTCCTGCGCGACCTGCACGCGACGGGCGTTTTGTACTACGAACTGAGAACGCCTTACGGAGTATTGGCGAAGAAGATGACGGCGATTACGCCTTGAGGAAATGCACCACAGATTCGCACAGATTTACACAGATTACTTGAGAGGAAAATCTGTGTAAATCTGTGTAAATCTGTGGTGAACTATCAAAGCACGAGGCGTTTGATCCCGATCTTCAAGTCTTGCACGTTGAAATTGATCAGCAAGCCTAATTCTTTTCCGGAGAGTTTCAGGTAAGTCATGAGTTGTGCTTGGTGAATTGGAATCAGCTGATCCACAGACTTTACCTCAACAATGATTTTGTCCTCAACCAGCAGGTCAATCCGGTACCCGGCATCTAATTTGACACCATCATAAATCACGGGTAAGGGCACTTGGCGGATGGCTGTCAGGCTTGCTCTTGATAATTCATGCAGCAGGCAAATCTCGTAAGTAGATTCGAGTAGTCCCGGCCCAAGTTGGGTGTGTACCTTGAACGCACAACCGATGATGGCGTAGCTTAGGTTGTTTTGTGATGTCATATCCAATTGTTGTATTTGACGAGCAGTTATACTGATGTTGTGCTGTTAACAACACGTTAGCCCTTCCGGTTTGTGACCGGGAGGGCTATTTTATTGGCAAAACACAAGGCTCAACTCGTTGATTTTCAGGTTAACTCTAAGATATTAAATTTCAATCAATGTGTTTTGCGGCTTGCCTTGTATCACCTCTGACCATCACCTTTGTAGGGCATGAAGCCGGTTGCTTGCCGGGTTACATGCGGGGGTGGCCGGAAAACCCTGAGAGTACGGACGCGGATGCCGAAAAGCGAATAGAGTAGGCGAACAAAAAAATGCACTGAAATGAAAAGCGTGTTCCTATTTTCCTCATTTGCCTTGGGCACAATCGTGATCTTCTCGAACGCCCAAAGTTTTATTATTACTGAAGGCTGTAAACAGTCTGTCAAGCCGCAAAACACCTACACACTGAAGCGTCATGCTGATGAATTCGCGGTTTTCAAGATTCAAGCAAATGGCAACGTGTCCGAATATTTTCTCGTGCAAGGCTCGAATTGGGACATTCAAACCACATCAATTGCCTCAGCGGAGTACTACGAAAGCTCGGATATCCAATTAGTCGGGGAGAACAATCAGCGGTACCATTTCAGTGTAGTTGCCGCAGGGACATCCCATGAAGGAAACGTTTGGACCAACCCAGTACATGGAATCGCTCGTTATAGGTTTTTGTCGTCTGAAGGTGCGCCGTTAGCCACTGCTGAATCCATCGCTTTCAGGCTTAGTGGCGGCACGGCGGATCCAGCGGGCTGCGACAAAGGCTGCATTGCTGGCGGCTGTGGATCCACCCAATGCTCAAGGACACTGGGGCCTGCGGAATGCTCTGTCTCGTGCAATTCTGATCGTTTCGCCTGTTGCGCTGACATGGTCTTGGAGGGTTGCCATTGCCGACTCAATACATGCTGCTCCAGCGGTACCAAGAACTGACTTGCGCAGACTGTGAGGGAGCAAACTACCCCTGCGGACAGAACATCCCCGCTCTGCAGCCTGCACGCGACGGGTGTTTTGTACTACGAACTGAGAACGCCTTACGGAGTGTTGGCGAAGAAGATGACGGCGATTACACCTTGAGGAAATGCACCACAGATTCGCACAGATTTACACAGATTACTTGAGAGGAAAATCTGTGTAAATCTGTGTAAATCTGTGGTGAACTATCAAAGCACGAGGCGTTTGATCCCGGTCTTCAAGTCTTGCACATTGAAATTGATCAGCAAGCCTAATTGTTTTCCGGAGAGTTTCAGGTAAGTCACCAATTGCGCTTGATGAATTGGAATCAGCTGATCCACAGACTTTACCTCAACAATGATTTTGTCCTCAACCAGCAGGTCAATCCGGTACCCGGCATCTAATTTGATACCATCATAAATCACGGGTAAGGGTACTTTATTGATACGGAAGGAAACCTGAGCTGGCAGACCACCAATACGGTTCAAAAAACCGTTACCTATCAGATCACCGCCGGAGCAAACTATTACCTTGGCAACACAAAACTGGAGTATTGCCAACCGTATGACAATCCATGGAAATGGGGCCAAAGCAACAGTACTGGCACGGTGACTTTGCAGTTTGATTGTCCATGGTACAATTAAGTCCGTTAGCCTGATCGGCAACTTACTCGCTTCGTTCGCATTGCAATGCAAAGGGCAATCGGTTATTTTACCAAAAATGGCTTTCTTTGTGTTGCAATGCAACTCTTTCCTAAACTTTAATGGACAAAAAACCATGCCCACCACTCGCACCCTCTTGCTTTTCGCCCTGACCCTGGCCCTGCTCTTCCCTTCTTTGTCGTGCTTCAAGGACGGCCTCGTGCCCTCATACTCCATCGAGCGGATGTCGGCCTACTGGGACAGCGACGCAGACAAGAAATTGATGTTCCAACTGCGGCTCGGCTTCGCCAAAACGGTGGCCCGGGCTTTTGCGGACCGGGAATTTGCCGAGTACTTCAAGAAACACTTTTGTGTGGCCAAAGACAACCACTACGAGGAGTTGTTCTTCGGCTTGCACAAGGACGACCCGATCAACGCCTCGGGCAAGACGCTGTACCAGCACCTGGCGGCCTGTGCGGACGATGAGGTGCGCTCTCTTTGTTGGAGCTGGTGCTGCAGATCGATCCCTGCGTGGTGATCAAGATGCCGGACGTTTTCCGAGGCTTTGTCTGGAACGTGGGAAAGGTACGCCCGGCTGTGATCGCTCAGGCACCCCACACGTGGTATCCCTGGGACATATTCGGCGGCAACCGGCGTTTTATGGCCTACCATTATGCAGCCCCACCGGTAGCGGTGCATGATCAGTTCGATTTTTTCCATGTCACGGTCAAGTACAGCGAGGACTATATGTTGCTGGACCCTCAGAGCCTGCTCAACGAGCGGGGCATATCGTTTTACGAGATATTACCACAGGCCGAGGACTGCGACAACGGCATGCGCGACGAGGTCGTCGCGTTGGGCCAGCCGCACGCCGTACATACGGACAAATTAGTGCTTAAGCGTATGGATGCCTTTTTGCGCTGGCGCGACAAGTGCGGCTATAAGGGCAAGTACTGGAGCCGTGATCCTATGTGCATAGACCCCTGCAAGCGCAACTGCGTGCCGCTGGAGGAAAGCGTGTTGTTGGTGGATTCGCTTTGTGCGCGGCTGGGCCGTGCCTTCGAATTGCAGGGAAATGTGCATTTAGACGAGAGTCACACCTATTCGTGGACGTTTTGGAGGGAAAAAGAGCCCGATTACCTGTACCGGATCACGATTCCAGCGCTGCCGCACGAGTGGTTTGAGACGCGAAACTTCGAAGTAGAATTACTCGCACGACTGCCCAATGAAATGCCGGTCATTCGTTACGTGTCAAGCGAAAAGAGGAATGGGCGCGTTTTCCCCTTGCTCGCCGTATTCAAACGAAACGTGCTACCTAGCGAAGTTATATCCATCTCATATGAAGCATTAATCTATGCTGATCGGATGGCCAAGCACACTATTTGGCACCAGAGCCACCCCAGGGTGGTCGAAACGAACACGTCCGATTTTTATCATTGGGGATGGGACTATACCGTCGGTTGTTGGGGTGAAGGCAAAGTTAGCACAGCGGGCACCTGGTATCTTATTTCCTTCTAACTGGTCGCAAAACACTATGCCCACCACCCGTCCTCTCCTGCTTTTCGCCCTGACCCTGACCGTGCTCTTCCCTTCTTTGTCGTGCTTCAAGGACGGCCTCGTGCCCTCATACTCCATCGAGCGGACTAACCCCCCTTTCCATGCGCCGAAGCGCCAACAAAGATATTCTCGATTTTTTGCAACAGGTTATGCCTGTTTTTCATAAGCCCCTACTTCCCGTGGCAATGCTTGTACTTTTTCCCGCTGCCGCAGGGGCAGGCATCATTTCGGCCCACCACTTTTTCGCGTACGATCGGCTGTGTGCGTTGCACGGGGCCGTTGTGCCCGGCGGCTTGGGCGGCGCGCTGGGCAGCCTGTTGGGCCTCGGTCATTTGCTGCTGGTTATTGGCGGTGAATCGCGGCCGTTGGCCCGGTTGTTGGGCACGGCGGGCGGCTTCGGCGGCGCGTTGCTGCTGCACCTGATTTTCGTCGGCAAGAGCCAAGGTGCCTTTGAGCAGGAATGACGTGACGTTGGAGTTGATGTGCCCGATCAGGCTTTCAAACAGGTTGTAGGCCTCCATTTTGTAGATCACGAGCGGGTCTTTTTGCTCGAACGAAGCGCCTTGTACGGATTCCTTCAGGTCGTCCACATTGCGCAGGTGTTCTTTCCAGGCATCGTCAATCAGCGCGAGCGTGGCCACTTTTTCCACGTCGTGCATGATGCTTTTTCCGTTGGACTGGAGTGCCTCCTGCATATCGGCGCTGATGTTCAGCCCCAAGGCCCCGTCGGTAAACGGCACCACGATGCGCTTGTAGCGCTCGCCCTCGCGGGCGTGTACGTCCTTGATGATCGGTAGCAGGCGGCCCGACACGTTTTGGCGCTTGAGGGTGTAGATGTCGAACACCTGGGTCTGGAACGTGTGCAGCACGGTTTCCAACGAAGTGCTTTTGAACCACACGGGGTCCATTTCCGGGTCCACGCCGATGACGCGGATGGAATCAAGGCGGAAAGTTTCAAAATCGCCGCCTTCACGGTGTACGTGTACGAGTTCGTTGGTGATGGACAGGAAGGCATTATTGATGTCCACGGCAAGGCGGTCGCCGAACAGGGCGTTGCGGCGTTTTTTGTAAATGGCCTCGCGCTGGATATTCATCACGTCATCGTACTCGAGCAGGCGCTTACGGGTGCCGAAGTGGTTTTCTTCCACTTTTTTCTGGGCGCGTTCGATGGACTTGGTGACCATGGAGTGCTGGATCACGTCGCCCTCTTTGTGGCCCATTTTATCCATGAGGCCAGCGATGCGGTCGCTCTGGAACAGGCGCATGAGGTTGTCCTCCAGGGAAACGTAGAACTGGGACGAGCCGGGGTCGCCCTGTCGCCCGGCGCGGCCGCGCAACTGGCGGTCCACCCGGCGGCTTTCGTGGCGTTCGGTGCCGATGATGGCCAAGCCGCCCGCGTCTTTCACGCCGGGGCCGAGTTTGATGTCGGTTCCGCGACCGGCCATGTTGGTAGCAATGGTAACCCTGCCAGCCAAGCCAGCCTCGGCCACGATCTCGGCTTCGTGTTGGTGTTGTTTGGCGTTGAGTACTTTGTGGTCAATGCCGCGCAGGCGCAACATGCGCGAGAGTAGCTCTGAAATTTCCACCGAAGTGGTGCCGACCAGCGTGGGGCGCCCGGCATCGCGCAGGCGGACGATCTCGTCAATGACGGCGTTGTATTTTTCGCGGGAGGTTTTGTACACCAAGTCTTCTTGGTCGTCGCGCACGATCTTGCGGTTAGTGGGAATCACCACCACGTCCAATTTATAGATGTCCCACAATTCCTTGGCCTCGGTTTCGGCGGTGCCGGTCATGCCCGACAGCTTGTGGTACATGCGGAAATAGTTCTGCAACGTGACGGTAGCATAGGTTTGGGTGATCTCGCCTACCTTCACGTTTTCCTTGGCTTCGAGTGCCTGGTGCAGGCCATCAGAGTAGCGGCGGCCTTCCATGACGCGGCCCGTCTGTTCGTCCACGATCTTGACTTCGCCCTCGGGGGTCACGATGTACTCGTTGTCTTTTTCAAACAAGGTGTACGCCTTGAGCAACTGCTGGATGGCGTGTACACGGCGGCTTTTCACGCCGTAATCCTGCGAAAGCCGCTCCTTGGCCTCGGTTTTTTCGGCAGGGGAAAGGCCGGGCGTGTTGTCAATATTGACCAGTTCGATGCCGATGTCGGGCAGGATGAAAAAGTTGGGCTCGTTGTTGAATCGGCTAAGGAACTCGACGCCCCTTTCGGTGAGCTCCACGTTGCGGTTTTTTTCATCAATGGTAAACAACAGTTCGCGGTCCACATCGGGCATGCGCTTGTTGTTTTCCTGCATGTAAAAGTCGTCGGACTTTTGGAGCAAAACCTTCGCGCCCTCCTCGCTGAGAAACTTAATGAGCGGGCGGTACTTGGGCAGGGCGCGGTGCGTGCGCAACAGGGCCATGCCCGCCTGGCCATCCTCCAATCCGGTTTGTCCTTCGGAAAACAGTTTTCGGGCTTCTGCCAAAAACTTGGTAGCCAGTTTGTTTTGCTCATCGAACAGGCGCCGAACGGTAGGGTTGAGGTCCACGTACTCTTGATCTTCGGCACCACGAGTAACGGGGCCGGAAATGATGAGCGGGGTGCGGGCATCGTCAATGAGCACGGAGTCCACTTCGTCCACGATGGTGTAGTGGTGTTTGCGCTGCACGAGTTCTTCGGGGCTGATGACCATGTTGTCGCGCAGGTAATCGAAGCCGAACTCGGCGTTGGTACCGAATGTGATGTCGCAGCGATAAGCCTGAATGCGTTCGGGCGAGTGCGGGCGGTACTTGTCAATACAGTCCACCGTAAGCATCAGGAATTCGTAGATCGGGCCGACCCACTCCTGGTCGCGGCGGGCGAGGTAGTCGTTGACGGTGACGATGTGAACGCCTTCGCCAGCCACTCCGTTGAGGTATGCGGGCAGTGTGGCCACGAGTGTTTTGCCCTCCCCAGTGCCCATCTCGGCGATCTTGCCGTCGTGCAAAACCATGCCGCCGATGAGCTGCACGTCGTAGTGTACCATGTTCCAGGTGACATCGCCGCCAGCGGCTGTCCAGCGATTTTTCCAGATCGCTTTTTCGCCTTCGATGCGCACGTATGTTTTGTTGGACTGGGCGGCAAGGTGGCGGTCGTGGTCGGTGGCGGTCACCACGAGTTCTTCGTTTTGGGAGAATCGGCGGCTGGTTTCTTTCACGACAGCAAAGCCTTCGGGCAGGATGTCGAGCAAGATTTCCTCGAGTGCCTTGTCGCGCTGTTTGCGCAGGTCGTCCACTTCTTTGAACAGATTTTCCTTGTCGTTGAAATCCTCCGTATCCAACGCTTGCTGGTTGACGGATGCTATTTCCGTGTCAATATCCTTCAGATACTCAGCAATGCGTTCGCGAAACTCCAAGGTTTTGCCGCGCAGGTCGTCGTTGGACAGGTTTTGGTATTCGGCGAAGCGGGCGTTTACCTGATCCACAGCACCGTGGTACTTGCCCATATCGCGGTCCTGCTTCGTGCCGAGTATTTTTTTTAGTAGACTTAACATCTTGCTGAAAAAGGTTAGAAGGTTTCTGGTTAGAGGGTTTCTGGTCAGAGGGTTTCTGGTTGGAAGGTTGGCCGAACCAGAAACCCTCTAACCTTTTTTAAAACGCAAATGTAGGACTTTGGTGTGGGCGAAAGGCCGGGGGCTACACAATTCATTCCAAGCGGGCTAATCCCCGGCAAAGCGGACAAAATGACAGGGGCAATGACATAAAGCCGGGGGGAATTAAACCTCAATCACTTTCCTCCGCAGTTCGAAGTGTTTTCCGAGGTACACGCTGCGCACCATTTCATCGGCGGCAAGTTCTTCGGCGGTGCCGGCACGCAGGATGGCCCCCTCGAACATGAGATAGGCCCGGTCGGTGATGCTGAGGGTTTCCTGCACGTTGTGGTCGGTGATGAGGATGCCGATGTTTTTGGTCTTGAGTTTGGCCACGATGTACTGGATGTCCTCCACGGCGATGGGGTCAATACCGGCAAACGGCTCGTCGAGCAGGATGAATTTGGGGTCGCTGGCGAGGGCACGGGCAATTTCGGTTCGGCGGCGCTCGCCGCCGGAAAGGGTATCGCCATTGCTTTTGCGTACTTTGTGCAGGTTGAACTCGGAAATGAGTTCCTCCAACTTGTCGCGCTGCTCTTGTTTGCTCAAGCGGCCCATTTCGAGCACGGCGCGGATGTTGTCTTCCACGCTCAGTTTGCGAAACACGCTCGGCTCTTGCGGCAGGTAGCCGATGCCCTCCTTGGCTCGGCGGTACATGGGCAGGTCAGTGATTTCTGCTTCGTCGAGGAATACCACGCCCTCGGTGGGCTTGATGAACCCCACCACCATGTAGAACGAGGTGGTCTTGCCTGCGCCGTTGGGGCCGAGAAGGCCGACGATCTCGCCCTGCTTCACATCAAAGGACACGCCGCGCACGACGGTACGCTTGCCGTAGTTTTTGAGCAGGTTTTCGGCACGCAGGATCATGCTCCGAGCAGTTTTTTTACGGCTTCGGAAATCAGGCGCCCTTCGGCTTTGCCCGCCAGTTTTTTGCTGGCCGCGCCCATCACCTTGCCCATGTCCTTGGGTGACTCGGCCCCTACCTCGGCGATGATTTCCTGCAGGGCGGCCTCCAATTCGGTACCCTCCAACATGGCGGGCAGGTAGCGCTTGATGACCTCGATTTCTTCGATTTCTTTGTTCGCCAGATCGGGCCGGTTGTTTTTGATGTAAATTTCGTACGAGTCCTGCCGGCTTTTCAGCAGTTTTTGGAGCATTTGAACCTCGCGGGCCTCATCAAGGGTCTGGCCGGAGCCGTCGGTCTTGGCCAGCAAAATAGCGCTCTTGATGGCGCGGATGCCCCGCAGGGCTACTTCGTCTTTGGCCTTCATGGCCACTACGAGGTCTCGGTTGATTGTTTCTTCGAGCATGGTGGTAATGTAAACTGTTCCGTTTTACCTCTGCAAAAAAGCCGGTTGTTTGCGGGATGCTTGGCATCTCGTCGGCTTTTTCACCGAGGTAAAACGGAACAGTTGTGGTTGAACGTGAATGAACTGAACCGGGGCACAAAAGTACAATTTTTGCACGTCAAGGCCTGTCTCTATGCGGTAATCTATATCGCCCTTTTGGGCTCACTCTCTCACCCTCTCACTCTCTCACCCGCTCACTCTCTCACCCGCTCACCCCTCTCACTCTCTCACTCTCTCACCCGCTCACTCTCTCACCCGCTCACTCTCTCACCCGCTCACCCTCTCACTCTCTCACCCGCTCACTCTCTCACCCTCTCACCCGCTCACTCTCTCACCCTCTCACTCTCTCACCCGCTCACCCGCTCACCCGCTCACCTGCTCACTGAGCATCCCGAAGCGTCGCTCGCGTCGCTGGTAGCTGAGGATGGCCTCAAACAGTTCTTTGCGACCGAAGTCGGGCCAAAACACGGGCGTGAAATACAGCTCGGCGTAGGCGATTTGCCAGAGCAGGAAATTGGAGATGCGGGTTTCGCCGCTGGTGCGGATGAGCAGTTCCGGGTCGGGAATGCCATGTGTGCTCAGGGCGCTTTCGAAAGTGTGCTCGTCTATGTCTTCGGGGCGCAGCAGCCCTTGTGCGGATTTTTCGGCCAAAATACGCGCGGCCCGCAGGATTTCCCACTTGGCTGAGTAGTTGAGTGCCAGCACGAGGGTGAGGCGCTGGTTGTTTTTGGTTTTTTCGATGCCTTCCAGGAGCGCTGTTTGGCTGGCTTTGGGCAGGGCCTCAATGTCGCCGATGGCCATGAGGCGCACACCGTTTTTGTTCAGGTCTCGTATTTCTCCGCGGATGGTTTCCACCAACAGGCTCATCAGAGCAGTCACTTCGGCGGGCGGGCGGCTCCAGTTTTCGGTGCTGAAAGCGTAAAGTGTGAGATAATGCACACCGATTTCGGCGGCGGCTTCGGTCACCTCGCGCACACTTTTCACGCCGCTTCGGTGGCCGAGTACGCGCGGCAGCCCTTTTTGTTTAGCCCAGCGACCGTTACCGTCCATGATGATGGCAATGTGTTTGGGCACCTTGTCGGGTATGATGAGCGCTTTCGGGTCCGTCATGGCGTGTCGTTTTAGGTATCGGAAAAGGACTGCAAAAGTACGGCTTTGTACTTGAATTCCCCGCTTCTGCACCGCGACGGGGCGTATTCAAAAAACTGTGTCATCAACTTCTAAGCGGTTAGCGCGGGGCCAAAAGACCTACGCACGCGGAATGTTTCCTTTTCTACCCTTTCTGTGGCACCTCTTGTGTGATGTCGTTGATGATCTGCTCTTGCTGGCTGATGCTCTCTTGGTGTACGGCCTCCAGAAACAGGGCGATAAACTCGGCGCTGAGCTCGTTTTTTTCACCCCGACGCAACAGGGCTTCTCGCAGGGCGCGAAAGCGTTCGGGTTGGAGCACGGCCACATTTTTTTCTTTTTTTACGGCTCCGATTTCCTTCACCAATTGCATGCGCCGGGCAATGAGGCTGATGACCTCCTCGTCAATTTCGTCAATGACGCTGCGGCAATTTTCCATCCGGGCCAAAAAATCGGGATCGTCGGTGGTGACGGCCCGTCGGACCAATTGGCCGAGCATGTCGGAAAAACGGTCGGGCGTAAGCTGCTGGGCGGCATCGCTCCAGGCGCGGTCGGGATCGGGGTGAACTTCCACCATTAGGCCGTCAAAGTTGAGGTCGTAGGCCTTCTGGGCGGTTTCGGCCAGAATGTCGCGGCGGCCGCAGATGTGACTGATGTCGCAAATAACCTCCAGATCGGGCAGCTCCTGCATCAGGTCAATGGCCATTTGCCAGCGTGGTGCATTGCGGTACTTGACGTGGCCATAACTGGAAAAACCCCGATGCACGGCGGCCACGCGACTAAGCCCGGCCTTGTGCAGCCGTTCGAGCGCGCCGACCCACAATTTGTAGTCGGGATTCACGGGGTTCTTCACCAACACGGGAATATCCACACCAGTCAGCGCTTCGGCTATTTCCTGTACCGAGAACGGATTCACGGTAGTGCGGGCACCGATCCAGAGCACGTCAATTCCGTGCTCGAGGCACTCGTGGACGTGCTGGGCATTGGCCACCTCAGTGGTCACGGGCAGCCCGACCTCCTCGCGTACGCGCCGGAGCCAGTTCAGCCCTGGCGTGCCCACGCCCTCGAACGCCCCCGGGCGGGTACGAGGTTTCCAAATGCCCGCACGAAAAAGGGAGATGTCGCCACTGGTGTTCAGGGCATTTGCGGTGGCCAGCACCTGCTCTTCGGTTTCTGCCGAACAGGGGCCTGCAATCAGGATCGGGCGTGTCGCCCCAAATACGGGTCGAAAAGTCATTTCCGGGGAAAGGTTGGAAGGTTGAGGGTTAGAAAATTTCCGGCCCGGGTGTTTCTAACCAGAAACCCTCAAACCTTCTAACCCTCTAACCTAATTCAGCGAAAACTTGACAGCCACCCCGGCGGTGATTGTCGTTATCGGGAATGACTGGGACGTTTTTGGTATAGTCTGTCGGTAGTCCGTGAAAACACGCAAAGACAGCTTACTGTTCAACGCATAGTCAATGGACGGGTTGATACTGATGATGCGGGAGCCGCGAGTGGCCACTGCCTCGTCCACCTGTTCGAGGCGGTGGTTGATTGTGATATCGTCGCGCAGGTCGAAGTCGAACTTGAAGGTCAGGTCGTTGGCTTGCTGGCCACCGGAGCGCGGTGCAGCAGGCGGTGGGGTAGTAGGATCGGTGGTGGCCTTTTTCCCCCGGCTCTTGCTTTTTTTGTTGCCGGTCAAAAAACCGATGTTCACATTTTTCATGCGGTAGCCAAAACCGATAGTAAAGCCCGTGGAGCGCGTTTCGGCCAGTTGGTAGTCCATGAACGACATGGCGAGAGTACGGCTTTTTTTGTAGTCTACCTTGAAGGTCATATCGTTTTTGAGTTTCACGTCAATACCGATGAGGGGCGTGAACTGTTCGGTGATGACCACTTGTGGAATCTCGTACCGGGCCACATAGTTGTAGTTGAGCGTGTCAATGGTGTACGGCACGTTCTGGTCGTAGAAAAGGTCCGTGTTGTAGGAGTTTACCGTCAGGGTGTTCTTGTAGCCGTGCGTGATCTGGATACTGGCAAAAATATCCTTCAACTTGCCGACCTTGGACAAGCCGTTGTAATTCAGGCGCCAGTTGATAGCGGGCAGGGTGCTGAACACGCCGAGGTTTATCTTATTCGGATCATCGTTTTTGTAGGCAGCAAGGAAGGCCGGGATGAGCACTTCTTGGTGGAACTTGCCGTAGCCATAGCGGTAACCGGGGTCTTTGGCGTGCGGGTCGGTGTTGCCAGCCTCAATGCCGAGTCGGTCGGAAATGATTGGCCGATAACTTTCATACCGGGCGAACATACCGTTGAGGTCGTCATCGAATAAGGTGTTCAGGGTAAAATATGACACGCTGTAACTGCCCATATCCCGGGCGGCGCGGTGCTGGAAGTCCACAGAGTCGGGATCGAGCCGGAAAATCTGGTCTTTGAACAGCTCGGTGCTGTTGCGCGAAAACTGCTTGTTGACCGTCAACTCGACTTTAAAATCCGTGAACGGCTCAATGCTCGCCGAAGCGTCGAAGGCTTGGGAGTAGTTGCGCGTCACCTGCTGGTTGAGCTCTGGGCGATGCGTGATCCAGCCTTGGCGGGCGGCATCATCAAGCCAACTGGATTCGGGCTGAAAACCGGCTACAAAAGCCCAACCCGGCGCATCAAAGCCCTCGCTGAGGCCCATGAGCTTGGCATCGGGTGTAAAGCCGGGCACCACTGTACTGAAATTTTCGGTGTACGTAAACCGAGCCGACCGCAGCATCATCAGCGGGCGCAATGCAATGCGTTCGGCCATGGACGGTTCGCGATCCTCGCTCTTGTCTTTTTTGGGTTTGGGCGCTTTTTTCTCCTTGCCGCCAGGCTTGCCATCTGCTGGAAGCGGTTTCCCATCGGGGCCGAGCGGGGCGGCGGGGTTGGCCGGAGCGCCACCGGGCTTGGACGGGTCGAGCGGACTGCCGGGCAGACCGGGCTGTGCCGGGTTGGACGGATCGGTGGGTGCTGGCGGCGGCGCATCGGGGTTTCGGTCTCGCGGAATAGACGGGTCGGACGGCGGATTGAGGCCACCAGGCACTTGCCCGCCAGTGGGATTAAGTCCGCCGCCGGGAACACCGGCGGGGTTCAGGTCGCGCGGGATGTTGTTGCGGTTGGTCGGGTTGGCGGGCTGCTTGTCGCCACCGGGAGCGCCGGGGCGTGGGCCGCCGCCCGTTCCGGCGGGCTTGTTGATCTTGGCCAAGTAGGGGACTTTGTTGTACAGGGTTTCAAAACTGAACGTACCGTTGATCTGGCGCGTGTTTTTGTTCTGTATGACGTTGCCGAGAGAGCGGTAGTTCACATTGTCGGCGTGCTGCGGCGGCACGTCGCTCATGTACTGGAGTTTGAGGGACTGTGCCGTCCAGGTGTACCCGGCGGAATAGGATGCTTTCATCGTGACCCAGTCCATCATCGGGATGTATTTGAGCGGCAGGGTGTAGTTGAGGCTGGCGTTGTGCGTGTAGTTTTTAGGGCGACCCAACTGCTTGATGTTTTTCCAAATAGAGTCCCGCCGCGCTTCAGGTGTGACGGGGATGCCGTTTTCGAGCTGCTGCGGCTCGTCAATGAGGCTGCGTACCTGGGCATCGAAGTTGAAGCGGAGGTTTTTGGTGATGTCCCAGCCAAGGTCGTAGTTGCGGTCCCAGGTGAAACGGCGGTTGTAGTAGGTGTTCAGGGCGGGGTCTTCACCCGCAAACCGGTAAGTCGTTACTTGCGACACCCGCTCCAAGTTGGTACTGAAACCATAGTTGTTGGGCAGCGGGTTGAAATTGAACTCTTTGAGCCATTTGAGCCACTTGTCGTTTTTGACCAGGTTCTTGAACGGCTCAATGGGCTTCATGCCTGTGGCGTACTGGTAGTCAATGGCACCCTTATAGCGGTTGGTTTCGTCATTAAGGATGAACGGATTGCGTCGTTGCTCCTGGTTGAAGGCGTAGGTCAGGCTAAAATTTTCGATGTGCCAGGGCAGGCGCACCTTGCGGGGCTGGCCGGTGTGTTCCTTGCGCACGTTAGTAAAATTGAAACCGCTCACGGTGACCACGTCCTTGGCGGCGGTGCTGATGCTGTCGCGCTTGATCGGGTCGGCCTCGTTGTCTAATTTTTCGGCCAGTTTGATATCGAGATCGTACGGGTCGTACTCCGGGGTTTTAACCGTTTTGGAGTATTGGGCATAGAAGGGTAGGCGAAGGCCAAAGTTTTGCGGGAAAAACTTGCCGAGTTCTAAATTAGTGGACAGGTCGTACTGAGCAATGTCCTCGCGCTGGCGCTGCACCAACTTCTGCTCGATACTGCCCCAGCCGATGCTGGTGTAGTTGCCCGCTACGGAAATGTTGCCAAGGTCGGCCAGTTTCATATCCACTCGGGCCTGGCCTGCGTAGCCCGCTTGCTCATTGAAGCCATTGAGGCGCAGCTCGTTTACCCACACTTCCACGCAGTGCGGAAGCAGGTCGGTATCCACGTTGCGCACACCGATCATGGCTCCTTTGACAAAACCGAGGTTGGGGTTGCCCACCACCTTGACTTTTGCGCGGGGGTTTTCGGGGTCGGTGATGACAAATGGCTCTTCGAGGTTCCAATTCGGGTTTTGGTTGCGTTGTTTTTTTATTTCAGTCAACAAACTCAACGGGAAGTCGAAGTTGTTTTCGGGCCGCCACACCTCTTCTTTATACGAGCGGGTATCGGGGTTGCCGTTCACGACATTGATGGGGTCGGAGGGGTAAAGTGGAAGTTCGTACTCGTAAAAATTGCGCGAAAAGTCGGAGCCAAGCCGGATGAAAATGGTCATGTCGCTGCTGTCCAACGGCTCATCCACCCGTTCGGCGTGTGCAAACATTCTCAAGCGGTTGAATTGCCGCAAGTCCATGTTAATCATTTTGAAAATAGCGCGGGAGTCGCACTGCGTCAGGCTGCAAATGCTCATGGCCAGCGCCTGCTCGTTTTGCAAAATATCGGGAAAAGCGCCCACGGACTGCTCACGGGAAATACCGTATGGGATCGTGTAGTTGAACGGTGCCCGGGCAGAGTTTTGCTCAATGCTGACCGCGTTCACATCGAACGGGATCGGACCACCTACGTCACAACCCATTTCTCTGGGGAAAATGCCCTGTGTGTAGCGCCGCCACTGGTTACGACCGAGTTCGAGGGTGGCGAAACGGAACGTAGTGCGCTCGGTGAAGCCCTTCCAAAGCATACGGACAAAACGGATGGAACGGAAATCCTGAATGTCGTTGACGGCCTGGCGGCGCACATGATCGAGGGGCAGCTTGAACCGGTACCACACGAATCGGTCGCCGTTGCGGTCGAAGACCACCGTGTCGGTGATGATATCAATCAGATCGGGGGATTCCATATCCAGCGCTTCCAATTGCTTGCCGTCGGTGAACGTAACGAGGCGCTTTTTCATGGGGATTTTGTACCGGAAATAGGACTCCGACTGGTTCAGGGACTGGTCTCGGTTGAGGTCTTCGCTGTCGGGGAAGTTGGTGGACGTGGTGTTTTGGGTCTGGTTGGGGTCAATGGACGGCGAATTCCCTTGCTGGCTGTTGAAGCGGCGATACCGTTCCAGTAGACCGGGTTCAGTTGAGTTGAAAATCGGGTCGCGGTAGAAAACAAAGTTGTCGCTGGATGGATCCTCCGTGATTGCGGTTTTGGCGTTCGGCGACAAGGAGGAAGCCATGATCTGATTCAACCATTGGGCAAAAAAGGTACGCTCGCCGTCGTCGTCCAGGCCATCAAGGCCGAGGTCTTGCAAGCCGCGTTTGGCCTGATCGTTGTCAAAGGCATTGACCACAGGCATCAGGTTGGGCACACGCCCCCAGCGGGTATTGGTGGTAGAGCCGTTTGAGGTACCGGTGGGCAAGCCGTTTTCGAAAAACTGACGTGAGTCGCGCATGATGTCCTCCGAAATGTAGCCAAGGTCAATGTACATATCGCCGTCCTTGGAGATATTGGAGCCGTCCTGCTTGTCCATGTAGGGGTTCAACATCCAAAACTCCACGAACTCAATGTTGGCGGCCTCGAAGTCCACGGTGTTGAGCGCGCGCATGAAACCGGCCCAGCGGGTTTCCGGCTCGTCGAGTTCGCCCGTGGTGGTCAGGCCCTTAGAAAATCCGGGGTAGCCGTCGGGCAGTTCGTAGTTGTACGGTCCGCGCTCACGGGGAAAAATGCTCACGTCAAGTGGGCGCAGGGCCGATTGCTCCAGTGGAGTCAGCTGGCGGTTGGGGAAAATATCCTGAAACTGGATCTGTCGGGTGTACGGGTTGTTTCCGTCCACATTGTCGCGGGCACTGGGGTCGGCGATGTACCAGGAAAGTCGGGCGCGGTTGGCACCGAGGGCGAGACCGATGCTGGTGTCGGCGGCGTTTTCGGGGAACAAGCTCAGGTCGCCTTGCGGCACCGAAGCGATGGCCCAGCTGTTGGCCGGGTTGGCGAGGGGCTGGTTGGTGGAGCTGCCCTCGAAGTCGTCAATGTACGCGATACCGCCCTCCTCGTTGGCTTGGTTGATGGCCCCGTTGTGCCCCGGACGGAGCCAGGCCACCTCGGCTTGCGCCGAAATGGTGGACGCTTCCTTGGTGTTGATGAGTGGTATTTTGTCCACCAACTTGGTGAGCCACGGCGCTTCTTTGGTTATGCTGAAGTCAAGGCCGTACACCGAATTATCAATCGGATCGTCGCCATAGTTCACTTTTTGTGTGAGCGGGCGCTCGAACAGGTTCATGTACGTGGCCCCAATATTGATGTCCTTGCCGATGGTGTAGTCCAACCGGGCACCGAGCATGGTTCGGTTCTGAAATCCGAACAGGGTATTGTCCTCAAAACTGACGTTCACGTTTTGGCCCGACTGCAGGATATCCTCAGCCAGGATTTTCACCTTACCGATGTTGTAGTCCACGATGTAGTCCTGGTTTTCGATCAGTTGGCGGCTGCCCGCGCTCACGCGCACCGACCCGCGCGGCAGGTTGAAGGTGCCGAGGGAAATTTCGGATGACGTGGACGATTTGTAGGAACCGCGCAGCGCAAAGCGGTTGCGCTCCTGAAATTCTCGTGCCCGGAACAACGTGGAGTCGTACAACTGGGGATAGGTGTAGCGGTCAATCACCTCCTGAGGCGCACCGGCGGCAGTCAGGCGCTTGGCCAGGTGTGAGCCGAAGGGTTCCAGTACGGGGAACATGACGCGGCCGTTGCGCAGGTTGATGGTCAGGCCCGGCACAAAGTCGAAGATGCCGTCGGGGCCAGGGTCGCCCTGCAGGTTGAGCGTATCGAGGCGGAAGAGCTGGAGCAGGGGGATGTTGGCCACGCCCGGGGGGATGTCGGAGCCGTTCAAAAACCGCTTATAGCCCTTGCCCGGGTCTTCGTAAAAGATGTCAAAACGAAACTCCTGCGGGTCTACATTGACCGAACCGACGGAGTACACGTTTTTCATCATCAGGTCCCAGATGGGGAAGCGCACGTTGGCCGTTGTGCCTTTTAGCATTTTTACAAAAAGCGCGTTCGTGGTCTGGCTTACCGAGTCGGTATTGGCCAGGTCACTGCTGAACTCGCCGACTTTGTAGGCAACGCCGTTGTACGTGTACTCAAATGCCACGCCTACCACCTGGTCGGGCAACACGTTGGAGCTGATGCTGATGAAGCCCAACTGGTCGTTGTAGGTGAACTCGGATTGCGATAGCGGACGGGCGTTCGTCACTGCGAAGTCGCGAATTTCGCGCAGTTTGAGCTTGTTGGCCAAATAGGGTAGTACCTTGTCATTGAGGCGCAGCGTAGAATCCGCGTTGATGTCGCCCAAAATCGTGGGGTAAAGGGCGTTGTTTTGGTTGGCGGGCAAGCCGTCGCCTTTGATGTCCTGCGCCGGGGGCGCGGGCACTGTATAGTCCGGTCGGTCGGTTGTGGAGCCGTCCAAGTAGGGCTTGGGTTCGCCGAGGTCCATGAGCGCGGCGATGGTGCGTTGCGTCCGGTTCTGGTCTTGATTGAGGCCGCCCCCGCTGGAGCCGCCGGGGGCGCTGACCCAAACCTCCATGCGCGTGACCGTGAACAGCGACAACGGCACCGGCAGGCAGCGCAGCGCCGGCTCAAACTGCTCCCGGTTCCAGTGGCTGAGCAGAAAGTGGCGGTTTTCGTCGTACTCGTCCACGAGTTTTTGGTAGGTCTGTAGCTGGGAGCCGCCTTGCAGCGACAGGTTGTTTTGGCGCGAGCGCTGCTGGGCGGCGAGCAGGGTGACGTTGAGGTGGCCGAATTTCAGCGCGGTTTTGAAGCCGAAAAGGTTTTGAACGCCCTTGATGAGGTTGGAGCGCAAGGGCAGGGATACGTTGCCCGCCTCGATATTTTGGATGATCTCGTCCTCGGAAAAATTCTTGGTGTCGTAGGCCAACTTCATCTGGTTGTCGAAGTCAAACGTGGCCTGGGTGTTGTAGTTGAAATTGATCTTGAGTTTTTCGCCGATCTGCCCCGCTGCGCTCATGTTGATGTCCATGTCGAAGTCGAAGTTGCCCTGGCTCTGCTGGCTGAGGGGTAGGATGGGGTTTTGCACCCGCTGGTAGTTATAGCCGAAGGTGAGGTTGATGTTGCCCTGCGGCTTGATATCCACGTTGGTGCCGCCAAACAGGCGCTCCACCAAGCCGGTTTTGACCTCGAATTTGGCAATCGGGTCGGCAGTACCGCCTGATTTGGAACCCGGCTTGGACACACCTTGCATCCGGTCAAAAAAGTCTTGTTGTTGTTTTTCGTCGCGCCAGCGGACGTACTCGTCAAAGGTCATGTAGGTGGGCGCGCGGAAGTAATCGTCGCCGATTTTTTCCGTGATGATGTACATGTCCGTAATCGGGTCGTACTCCACCTGTTTTTGCACGGCCTTCGGGTCCTGCAGGTCAACGGGATTGTTCGGCTTCCCGGTCATGAAGTCATCCTTGCGCTCGTTGAGCGGAGGCAGTGTGTCGAGTGCTGAAAACTCTTCTGGGAATGCGGCGTGCGGCACTACGGTCGCATCGCTCGTGTAGGCGTAGAGGGCGGCAAGGGAAAACAGTCCGGCTGTCGCAAGAAGGATGTTCTTCTTCGTCATTTTCAAAAAGCAGGTAAACAGAATTAGTTGGTAAAATCCCGGATTACGGTGTGTTCAAACAGGCCAATGACGCTGGCCTGTGGGTATCGGTTGCCCCCAAGACGGATTTTCACTTTTCGCGGGTTTTGCGGGTAGACAAATCTCGTGCCGTGACGTTGTGCGCGAGGTTTTTTTTACCTTTGCGGAATGAAAGAAGAAGTAAAAGACGGGCTGGAAAATCAGCCGGAACAACCAGAGAAAAACGCCGAGTACGGTGCCAGTAGCATCACTGCCCTCGAAGGCCTCGAAGCCGTACGCAAGCGCCCGGGTATGTACATCGGCAGCACCGATGGCAAGGGTTTGCACCACCTTGTGTGGGAGGTCGTGGACAATTCCATTGACGAGCACCTCGCCGGGCATTGCAGCCACATTTGGGTCAATATCCACCCTGACAACAGCATCACCGTGCGCGACAACGGCCGCGGAATACCCACCGACATCCACCCAAAACTGAAAAAATCGGCCCTTGAGGTGGTTATGACCGTGTTGCACGCCGGCGGTAAGTTCGACAAGGACTCGTACAAAGTTTCCGGCGGCTTGCACGGTGTGGGCGTGTCCTGCGTCAATGCCCTGTCCATGCACCTCCGCGCTGAAGTTCACCGCGCCGGAAAGGTGTTCGAGCAGGAGTACAAACAGGGCAAGCCTCAGTATGATGTGCGCGAGATCGGCAAGACCGACAAACGCGGCACCCAAGTCACCTTCACCCCCGACTCTGAGATTTTTGAAACCCTTGAGTACAAGTTCGATGTGTTGGCGCACCGGCTTCGCGAGCTGGCTTTTTTGAACAAAGGCCTTCGCCTCGAATTAGTGGACGAGCGCGAAACCGAAGGTGATGGCTTCAAAACCGAGTACTTTCATTCCGAAGGCGGCCTGCGCGAGTTTGTCCGTTGGCTCGATGAGGCCAAGACCAGTCTCATCGAAGACCCGATCTACATCGCCACGAACGAGGAGAACGTGGAAGTGGAAGTGGCCATGATGTACAACACCTCCTACTCCGAAAATGTCGTCTCCTTTGTCAACAACATCACCACCCGCGACGGCGGCACGCACGTCAGCGGTTTCAGGCGGGCACTCACCCGCGAGTTCAAGAAATACGGCGACGACAACGGTTTTTTCAAAAAAATCAACTTCAATATCAGTGGTGAGGACTTCATGGAGGGCCTCACGGCCATCGTATCGGTGAAGGTGCAAGAGCCACAGTTCAAGGGCCAAACCAAGGGCGAACTCGGCAACTCCGAGGTGCTCGGCATCGTGAGCCGCTGCGTGGGCGACGCGCTCAAAGTTTTTCTTGAAGAAAATCCCTCCCAAGCCCGGCGCATCATTGACAAAGTGGTGCTGGCTGCTACTGCCCGCAACGCCGCCCGCAAGGCACGCGAAATGGTGCAGCGCAAGGGTGCGCTTACCGGCGGCGGCCTGCCCGGAAAACTGGCCGACTGCGCCAGCCGGAACCCAGCCGAAAGCGAAATTTTCCTTGTCGAGGGCGATTCCGCTGGCGGAACGGCCAAGCAGGGCCGCGACCGTCACTCGCAGGCTATTTTGCCGCTGCGCGGCAAAATCCTGAATGTGGAAAAAGCCCTCGAGCACAAAATTTACGAGAACGAGGAGATCAAAAACATGTTCACCGCTCTCGGCGTGTCTGTCGGCGAAAATGACGAGGGCCACCGTGTTCTGCTTACCGAAAAATTGCGCTACCACAAGATCGTGATCATGTGCGACGCCGATATTGATGGTAGCCACATCACCACGCTCATCCTCACGTTTTTCTTCCGCTACATGCGCGAACTGATCGAAAAGGGCCACGTCTACATCGCTCAGCCGCCACTATACTTGGTGAAAAAGGGCAAAAACCAGCGCTACTGCTGGAACGACAAAGACCGAAAAGCCGCACAACTCGATTTTTCCGGCGGCCGCGAAGACGACGATTCTGTGAAGGTACAGCGCTACAAGGGCCTCGGTGAAATGAACGCCGAACAGCTCTGGGAAACCACTATGGACCCTGCTGCCCGCATACTCAAGCAGGCCACCATTGACGATGCCGCCGAGGCCGACCGCATGTTTGCCATGCTCATGGGCGACGAGGTTCCGCCACGTCGGGCTTTCATTGAGGCTAATGCCAAGTACGCCCGGATTGATGTTTGAACTTCCACCCTCGTGGCACAAAAAAGTGCCAAGTCGGGAAAACTCTGTGAGCCTCCCAAAACTCCACGGGCCTTACACCTTTTGTAACACAGGCAGGCGCGAACCTTCTGCCCCACAAACCGTTTAGCAGGGCAAAAAAAATCCATGAAATTGTTGCTCATTGGGATCGGCCCCGGAGTCGGAATGGCCGTTGCCCGCAGGTTCGGTGGCGAAGGCTTTGAGGTGCTGATGATCGCCCGCGACGCGGATAAACTGCGCCGATACGAAACCGAACTGGCCAATGACGGCATCCGAAGTCGCGGTTTTGCCGTGGACATAGCCGACGAGGCCGCGTTTTCAGCCTTGCTGGCCCGGCTCGCCGTCGAACATCCCGACCTCGATATTTTGCACTACAATGCCAGTGCATTCAGCCCGATGCCGCCCTCAGAATTGTTGCTTTCGGTACTGCACAGTGATTTTCAGGTAAACACCGTCGGAGCATTGATTGCAGCGCAGGCATTTTTTCCAACCATGAAAAAACGCGGCTCGGGCACCATCTTTTTTACCGGCGGCGGCTCGTCATTTCAGGCTCCACCCGAATTAGTTTCGCTCAGCATTGGGAAAGCGGGTATGCGCAACCTTGCCCGCTGTCTTGCCGATGAATGTGCCCCACTCAGGATTCGAGTGTCCACGGTCACGATCAGTGGTATGGTGCAGCCCGGCACACAATACGACCCAGACATCATCGCTGGCGCGTTTTGGCGGCTTTACCAACTGCCCGATGGCACGTGGGAATCTGAGGTGGTGTTGTGAGATTAGTCCAAAAAACAACGCGCGATTTCTGCCGCCAAGCGGGCGTTGTTGCACACCAATTCGATATTGGCCTCAAGGCTATTTCCGTTCGTAAGCTGTTTAATCCGACTTAGCAAAAAAGGTGAAATGGCTTTCCCTCTGATCTGCTGCCTGTTGGCTTCGGCCAGAGCCTCAGCGATAGCCTGCTCCATGACTGCGGCATCAAGTGCGTGTTCAGACGGCACCGGGTTGGCCACCACGACACCGCCGCGCGGGTCCAGTTCCCATTTTGTGCGGAGCAGTCGGGCGATTTCTACAGGGGTTTCCAACCGGTAGTCCAGTCCGAACCCGCTGTGTCGGGAGTAAAACGCAGGCAGTTCATCGGTCTGGTAACCAAGCACGGGCACACCGTGTGTTTCCAAGTATTCGAGAGTTAGGCCGAGGTCAAGGATACTCTTGGCCCCGGCACATACGACAGCCACTGGTGTGATGGCCAGTTCTTGTAGGTCAGCCGATATGTCCATACTGGTGGCGGCACCCCGATGTACCCCGCCAATGCCTCCAGTGGCGAAAACCCGAATGCCGGCAAGATGGGCGGCGATCATAGTGGAGGCTACGGTAGTGGCACCGCACCGTCCTTGGCTAAGCAGGTAGGGTAGGTCGCGGCGGCTGGCCTTGGGCATGGCTGCTCCGGTTTTGCCGATGCGCTCGATTTCGTCAGGGCTGAGGCCTACCTTGATTTTGCCGTCGAGGATGGCACAGGTAGCTGGTACGGCACCTACAGCCCGTACCGTTTGCTCCACACGCAGGGCGGTTTCTACGTTTTTAGGAAAGGGCATGCCGCCGTGGGCAATAATAGTGCTTTCGAGTGCTACCACAGCATGGTTATTGGCTATGGCTTCACGGACTTGGGGTGCGATGAGAAGGTATTTTTCCATAAAAAAAGGTCGGACGGCAAACAAAAAAGCCTCCGTTGCGTGAGCAACGGAGGCTTGGTATGTTGTGTTGGCATCGACCTACTCTCCCGCGACAGCTGTCGCAGTACCATCGGCGCT
>JBEBHD010000207.1:0-10022 GCA_040080915.1 Saprospiraceae bacterium | reverse complement strand
GCGCCCGTACACGCCGCAGGAGATATCGGCCATTGTGCTGCAAAAAATGAAAAAAGTGGCAGAGGACTACCTCGGCGAGACCGTCACGGATGCCGTCAGTACCGTGCCAGCCTACTTCAACGACTCCCAACGCCAGGCCACCAAAGAGGCAGGCGCCATCGCTGGCCTGAACGTGCAGCGCATCGTGAATGAACCCACGGCAGCAGCTCTGGCTTATGGCCTCGACAAACGACACAAAGACATGACCATCGCCGTGTACGACCTCGGCGGCGGTACGTTCGACGTGTCCGTACTCGAACTGGGCGGCGGTGTCTTCGAAGTAAAATCCACGAACGGCGACACACACCTCGGCGGCGACGACTTCGATCATGTCATCATCGAATGGCTGGCCGCTGAGTTTCAGAACGAAGAAAAAATGGACCTCCGCAAAGACCCGATGGCCCTCCAGCGCCTGAAAGAGGCTGCGGAAAAAGCCAAGATCGAACTGTCGGCCGGACAAGAAACGGAGGTCAATCTACCCTATATCACCGCTGTGGACGGCGTGCCGAAACACTTGGTGAAAAAACTCAGCCGCGCCAAGTTCGAGAACATGATTGACCACCTCGTACAGCGTACCCTTGAGCCTTGCCGCCTGGCTCTAAAAGATGCTGGCCTGCAAGCCTCGGACATCGAAGAGGTTATCCTCGTTGGCGGCTCCACCCGCATCCCGCGCATCCAAGAGGCCGTGGAAAAGTTTTTTGGCAAAAAACCAAACAAGAGCGTGAACCCCGACGAGGTCGTGGCCATTGGAGCAGCCATTCAGGGCGGCGTGCTCAGCGGCTCGGTGACCGACGTGCTCCTGCTCGACGTGACCCCGCTCTCGCTGGGCATCGAAACCATGGGCGGCGTGTACGATGTGGTCATAGAGGCCAATACGACCGTACCTACCAAAAAAACCAAGACCTACTCGACGGCCTCCGACAACCAGCCGCAGGTGGAAATCCATATCCTGCAAGGCGAACGCGCCATGGCCCGGGACAACCGCTCGGTCGGTCGCTTCATCCTCGACGGTATTCCGCCCGCACCGCGTGGCGTGCCACAGGTCGAGGTCACCTTCGACATTGATGCCAACGGCATACTCTCGGTGACCGCATTGGACAAAGGCAGCGGCAAAAAACAAAACATCCGCATCGAGGCCAGCACCGGCCTTTCGGATGCTGACATTGCCCGCATGAAAGCCGAGGCCGCTGCCAACGCCGAGACCGACCGTGCTACCCGCGAACGTGCCGAAAAACTCAACCAGGCCGACTCGATGGTTTTCCAGACTGAAAAACAGCTGCGCGAGTTTGGCGACAAGGTGCCGGCCAACCACCGCGAGAACATTGAAAAGGCTCTGAACGATCTTCGTGAGGCGCACAAAGCCGAAGACCTGGCCCGTATTGATACGGCCTCCGAATCGCTCAGCAGCGCCTGGGCCGCAGCCAGTCAGGACATTTACCAGTCCACACAGGCTGCCAACGGCGGCAGCGCTGAAGGCCCAACGGGCGGTGCAGGCGCTCACGCCGGAAATGGCTCCGGCAACACGCAGGATGTGGAATTTGAGGAAGTGAAAAACTAAGCTTGCCAACAAATACAAAACAGAGTCGCCTTGGTCCCCAGGGCGGCTCTGCTTTTTTCAGGGCTGTTGAACCGCAGAGGCGCGAAGTATAATAAATATCCGGTGGGGGACTATGCGTCGGCTTTAAAAATACCAACGGCGGCAGCACGGCGAGATGGCTCAATCTTCCCGTACCTTGCACCCAAAATTTATACAAATATGGCGCGTCAAGCCGCACTTCTTTTTTTTGCCTTTGGTGTTTTTAGCCCGCTGCGCGGGCAAATATTCACACCGGTTTTTCCCAGCCTCAACGGATCGGCGCTGTATCAAGCGGTGGTGGGGGCGTACAAACCCGTCGTCGTGCTGGACTACGCCAACGCCCGCGACACACTCTACGCCAAAGTACTGGCCAAAGACGACGACAGCCTGCGGTGCATTTACTCCGGCTACACCCTCTACCTCGACCCGACGCAAGACCCAACCCAATACATTTATTTGGGCGGCAGCCCGCTGGGCATGAACACCGAGCACACCTACCCACAGGCCAAGGGTGCCGCCGATGGCAACGCCCGCAGCGATATGCACCATTTGTTTCCAGCCCGTATTCCGGTAAACGAGGCCCGCGGCAACCTGCCTTTTGCCGAAATCCCCGACCCGCAAACCCTGCAGTGGTTTTATCAGGCGCAGGTTTTTACCTCGATACCCACCCAAAACATCCACCTGTACAGTGAGGGCAAGGCTTCCGCCTTCGAACCGCGAGAACCGGTAAAGGGCGATCTGGCACGCGCCATTTTTTACTTTTACACCATGTACACGACTGAGGCGATGGCTGCCGACCCCGACTTTTTTGCGCTCCAGCGCCCGACCCTCTGTCAATGGCACGACCAAGACCGGGCCGACTCTGCTGAGCTCATCAAAACCCTGCGCATCGCGCCCTATCAGGAAAACAAGCCCAACCCGTTTGTACTCGACTGCACGCTGGCCCGGCGCATGTATTGCCCCGAACTATCCTCCCAGTGTCAAACGACTGGTGTTGTGGAGCCAACGGAAGCCGCACTCGGCCTGCGCGTACTGCCCAATCCGTTGCGCGGCGAAGGACAGGTGGAGGTGATCCTACCGTTTTCCGGTGACCTGAAGTTTCGGCTCCTGTCGCTGCTGGGTCAGGAAATTTTCGTTTGGGATGCCCGCAGGGTAGGGGAGGGGCAGTTTCGTTTTTCCGTTCAGGCACCGCATGGGCATGCTGGCGGTTTGACGTGGTTGGAAGTGAGCCTGCTGCACGAGGGGCGCATGGTTCGGCAAACGGTACCGGTGGTGTTGTTGTCGGATTAGATTCTTTGACCTTCCAGTTTTTTTTAAAACTGGAAGGCCTGTTGCCACATATTTTTTCAAATACATACATTTCGATCCCGCATGCTGGACTTGCTGACCCAATTTATTGACATTATCCGACACCTCGACGTACACCTCGAACAGATCATGCGCGACTACGAAGTGACGACGTACCTGCTGCTTGCGTTGATCATTTTTTGTGAAACGGGCCTCGTTGTAACCCCTTTCCTTCCGGGCGACTCGCTGTTGTTTGCTGCCGGAGCCATCACGGCCAAAACCGGCATCCTGAACGTCTGGCTCCTGATCCCCTTGCTGTTCATGGCCGCCATACTGGGCGACAACACCAATTATTTTTTCGGAAAATTCCTCGGCAATAAGGTGTTCACCCGCGATTACTGGTTTCTCAAACGCTCCTATATCGAGCGCACGCAGCAGTTTTATGAAAAGTACGGTGGCCGCACCTTGGTCATCGCACGATTCGTGCCCATCGTGCGCACGTTTGCGCCGTTCGTAGCGGGCGTGGGCAAGATGCAATATCGCCGCTTCATCGGCTACTGCATCGGTGGCGGCATCTTGTGGGTGACCCTGCTGACCTTGGCAGGCTACTTTTTTGGACAAATTCCTATCGTGAAAAACAATTTCGAAGTCGTGGTTTTCGGTATAATCGGCATTTCGGTGCTGCCGATTGTGGTGGAGTTTGCGCGGGCGAAGATTGGGGCGAGAAAATCCGCTTAGGACGCACAAAAAGTAACCTTCAGTCCCGGTACTTAGCTCGGAAAAACCTCCAGCGCCTGAGCCATACTTCTGCCAAAAGCAGGCCGGTTGATGCCGAGGTCTTCGTTCATTTCATCAAAAAAATACACCAAGTTTTCGGTCGCCATGTTGCCCGTCAGGTCATCTTTGGCCATCGGGCAGCCGCCAAAGCCGCGCATGGCCCCGTCGTAGCGACGGCAGCCGGCAGACCAAGCCGCCTGAATTTTTTCACACCAGTTTTGCGGCAGGGTGTGCAGGTGTGCACCAAACTCGATGCCCGGGTAGGCCGGGATCAGGCTGCCAAAAAGGTAGGAGATATTTTCCGGGTTGGAGCAGCCGATGGTGTCGGACAGTGAGAAGACACGGATGCCGTAGGGTACGAGTGAATCCACCCATTTTTGAACGATCTCGGCGTTCCACGGGTCGCCGTAGGGGTTGCCAAAACCCATGGACAGGTACAGCACCAGCGTTTTCCCATGGTGCTCGCACAATTCCTGAATGGCTTTTGTGCGCTCCACGCTCTCGGCGATGGTCGCGTTGGTGTTGCGCAACTGGAATGTCTCGCTCACGCTGAACGGGTAGCCGAGATAGGTAATTTCGGGGAACCGGCACGCATCTTCCGCGCCGCGCTCGTTGGCCACAATGGCCAGTAGTTTGGTAGCCGTTTCCGAAAGGTCTAACTTTGCCAGCACTTCGGCGGTGTCGCGCATCTGCGGGATCGCCTTGGGACTGACGAACGAACCGAAGTCGAGCGAGTCGAAGCCCACACGCAGCAATTGGTTGATGTAGGCTGCTTTTACGTCCGTTTCGATAAAATCGTGCAGCCCTTGCATCGCGTCGCGCGGGCATTCGATCAACTTGACGGTGGACGATGAGCGGTGGGCGTTGGTGGATGGCAAAACGGTGGTGATTTTGTTGGTCGTTTCAAACAAATTTGGTGCCCCAAAGTTATGCCGACCTTGGGCACCGAGTAACACACAAAAAAAATTCGCATGAAAAATAAAGGACGTTGGATCGTTTTTGGCCTGCTGCTGGTTATCGTCGGCCTCACTGCTATGATTTTGCAGTTGGTGGGTGCCCAGTGGGCGTTTTTGCAGTTTTTGGAAATTCCGGGCCGACTGTTTGCAATCGTGGCGAAAGTGCTCATGGTCATGGCAGGGTTTGTCACCATCGCACTGGCCAGCACCAACTGGGATCAAGATCGTCGTGAAAGCAGCAGTTGAATCACTTAATCACTCAATCACTCAATGCAGTGAAACTGACCATTTTCGGCGAACCGATCATTGACCCGAACGCCATCGAACAGATACAGCGTTGCGCCAGCGGCCCCGACGACCGCGCTGCACTCACTGCAGATGCGCACTACGGCTACGGGCACCCCATCGGGGGCGTGGTGGCTTACCGGGACAAGATCAGCCTCTCCGGCGTGGGGTTCGACATCGCCTGCGGAAACAAGGCCTGCCAAACCAATATCCGCGCCGCTGACGTGGATACCGACAAGGTCATGGATGCCATTTTTAAACAAATCGGCTTCGGCATGGGACGGCCCAACCCCAAGCCGATAGACCATTCGGTGTTCGACTCCATCGCAAAAGCGGCGTTCAAACCCCAGCGTGCCATGATGAAATTGGCGATGGATCAGCTCGGCACGGTCGGCTCTGGCAACCATTTTGTAGATATTTTCGAGGATGAACTGGGCTGGCTTTGGATTGGTGTCCACTTCGGTTCGCGCGGTTTTGGCCACAAAACCACGACGGGTTTCATCGCCCTGTCCAAGGGCAAGCGTTTCGACGAACACGTTCCCGAAGGTGGCATGGATGCACCGCCCATCCTGTTCGATGCAGCCAGTGAATTGGGGCGGGACTACCTCGCCGCTATGCGCCTCGCGGGCGAGTACGCCTATGCCGGGCGCGACACCGTGGTAGCCAAAGTGTTGGAAATCCTCGGCGCAAAACCCGTTTTCGAAGTACACAACCACCACAATTTTCTCTGGGAAGAGGAGCACTACGGACAGAAACACTACGTCGTGCGCAAAGGGGCTACGCCGGCATTCCCCGGTCAGTACGGTTTTGTTGGGGCCACCATGAGTGATATTTCGGTCATCATTTGCGGCAAAGACAGCGGGCGCAGCCGCGAAGGCCTGTATTCCACCGTACATGGTGCCGGGCGGGCCATGAGCCGTACCAAGGCCGCCGGAAAAAAACGCTGGAAAAACGGTCAGGTTCAGTACTTGACCCAAGGCGTGGTGGACTGGCCTTCGGTCAAAAAACGGATAAAAAAACAAGGGATCGCGCTGCGCGGCGGTGGTGCCGACGAGGCTCCGGAGTGTTACAAAAAATTGGAGGAGGTGCTTGCCTTTCACGAAGGCACCATTGAAGTGATGCACCGCCTGCGTCCCATCGGCGTGGCGATGGCCGCACCGGAAATTTACGACCCGTACAAAGATTGATTTACGCCACCTGCCCGCCACAACTCGAGCCTGCACCGGCCGTACAGCCGTAGCAGTGTTGGTTGAGCACGATATTGCGGTTTTCGAGTGCATCGAGGTCAAAATCGTCCACGTGTACGTACGACCCGGCCACTTTCAGGTCAAGCATCTGGTTGAAGTCACAGTCGTACAAGTAGCCTTCCCAGCTGACGGAAATGGTATTGCGGCACATCACGCCTGCCACTGCCGAGGGGTTGTATGCGTCCAACAGGCCTTGCATGTACGATTCGTATTGGCCGGATTCCAGCAGGTAGTCCAGAAACCGGCTGATGGGCATGTTCGTGATGGCGTACAGATTGTTGAAAACCACGTCGTGCTGGCGTTTCAATTGGGTTTTGAACTCGTGCTCAAGGGCGGCCTGGTTGCCGGGCAGGAATGTCCCGGTGGGGTTGTACACCAAGTTCAGTTTCAGGTCAGAACCTTCTTGCCCGTAACCTATGGCGTTCAGCAGGCGTATCGCCTTGATGCTGTCGCCGAAAACACCGTCGCCGCGCTGGCTGTCGGTGCGACGGGCATTGTAGTGGGGCAGGGAGGAAACGACCTCAATCTGGTGTTCGGCAAAAAACTGCGGCAGGTCGCGGTACTTGGGGTTTGACATGATGATGGTAAGGTTGCAGCGGTCCATGACATGCTTGCCTAATGCTCGGCATTCCTCCACGAACCAGCGGAAATTCGGGTTCATTTCGGGTGCCCCGCCGGTGATGTCCACAGTTGGTATATCGTATCGGCGCAAGATGTCGAGGCATTTTTCAAACGTGGCCCGGTTCATATTTTCGGCCTTGCGGTCGGGTCCGGCATCCACGTGGCAGTGGGCGCAAGTCTGGTTGCAGAGCTTGCCCACATTGACCTGGAATATCTCGATACGTGTTGGTTTCAGCACGCCCGAAGTAAAGCCCGCCTGTTTGATCGTCTCCGAAAATTGCGGTATTCGGACATCGCTGACGGCCTTGCCGTTCAGTACCTCCAACTGAAAAAATGTGTCTGAAAGGGCGCTATTACGGGATGCAAGCGACTTGCCGCGCTGGTGAATGCTCATTTTTTGGTTAGAAGGTTTGTGTTTCGGCGTGGTTCATCATTTGGGTGGAAAATACGAGGCTGGAACCGGCGCGGATGGCTGCAGCCACATGTACGGCTTCCATCATTTGTTCTTCGTCGGCTCCTTTGCCGAGGCAGTCAGTGGTGTAGGCATCAATGCAGTACGGGCACTGAACGGTGTGTGCCACGGCGAGGGCAATGAGCGCTTTTTCTCGTTCGGTGAGCGCACCTGCTTTGAAAACCTCGGCATACCAGCTGAAGAATTTGTCGGCCATGGGCTTTTGCCAGGCTGCGATGTTTCCAAATTTTTTCAGGTCTTCGGGGTCGAAATAGTGTTTAGTGGACATTGAAAGGAGTGGTTTGCGTGCGAGAAAGACTGTGCATGCCATGTGCGAAGCAGGGTATGCAAGTAGATTTTTAAAATTATGGGCGGCAAAAATAGGCACTCCAACCCGAACGCAGGGCATTCGCGTCAGGGCGGAAACCAGTTGTCCCGCTTCGGACAAAAAGCGGGGGCGTGGGAGAAGTCAGCGCTTTGCCGTAGCGCGCGGTTTGGGCCTGTTGGGCACCATCATCCGCAGGTCATCATCCGAAAGCTCGGGCAGTTCTTCGCTGCGGGCGCTCTCTAACATCGGGTTGCCCACCGACCGCCGCGCCGCCGGGGCCGTTGCGCCGGGCAGGTTTCGCTCGATGCTCTTGGCCACTTTTACGAGTGTCTCAAAATAAATAGGTGAAGTGGCGTACCCTGCTTTGGCAATTTCGGCAAAAAACGCCTCGTAGTCAAGGCCCACTTTCAGTGCCTCGGCGTAGCGTTTGTTGGTCAGGAAAAACAGCGTGTGGTCGTTGAACGAGCCTTCTGCCGTCTCGTATTTCCGAAACCAGTCCTTCACTTTGTATTTCCATTTTTTCGGCCCTACCTGCTCGACGGACAGCACCTCCGGGAACAAGTGGCCTTTGTCGGGGCTGTCCAAGTATTCCGTGGTGGTGACCAACTGCCGTTTGTTCTCCGGATCGGTGGCTTTGGCCTTAATGCCGAAAAACATGTTGCCCACGGCTTTTTCGCCCCAGCCGCTTTCCAAGGCGGCTTGGGCAAGGATGGCAATGGCGCTTATTTTGGCCATTTCCTGCGTTTTTTGGGCAAAAGGAAGGTAAGTTGAGACAAAATCCTTGGGTATGAGCTTCATCAAAAATCCTGTTGTGAGGGTGATCAGTTGACGGGCAAAGAAAGGCCGAAAAAATAAGTTTTCAATATTCCGAGGTCATTTAAATTAGTCGTGGATATATTTGCCCAAGCATCACCATGACAAAATTTTAAACCAATCACAACATGAGTAAAATTCCACTGTGGCTCATTGCTCTTCTGTTTGTGGGATACTCGGCTTGGGCAGTCAATTTTTGGCACTGCCACGTTTGCAAATGCTGCGACGGCCAAGTTCCTGGGAAGGAAGTTGCAAAAACGAGTGGCGTGCCATTGTTCAAATGGAACGCCGACAACCCCGAGGCAGATGCCAATTTCGAAGCCTGGAAAAAGGCTTTGCTCGGAAAAGGCGGCCAAGGCGACACCCTCATCATCAACGGCTGGCAGCGTACCGGCGAAACGGCCGACCTTGGCTTGGCTCGTGCAAAGGCCCTCCGCGCCAAACTCTCCGAACTGCCCGACAGCCGTGTTCGGCTCGCCTTCAAGTCGGTCGAAGATGCCCTCGCCGATGGCGGCCCGCCGATGGAGTCGGCAGATTTCTCCTGGCTCAAAATGGTGCTCGCCATGGAAGAAGGAGCCATCATTGAGTCGGACAACGACGTTATTTTCCTCTTCCCGTTCAAGTCCACCGAAAAGGACAAAGACCCAAAGGTGGATGCTTACTTGACCAAATTGGTTGAAAAGCACAAGTCCACGAAGGCGACCTTCTTGCTCGTAGGGCATACCGACAACGTGGGCGAGGATGCCGCCAACGTGCAACTCGGCCTCGCCCGCGCCAAGGGCATTGCCAAGTTTCTGACCGATAACGGCATCGCTGCCGACCGGATCAAAGTGGATTCCAAGGGTGAAAGCCAACCCGTGGCCGACAATAGCACCGACGATGGGCGGCACCAAAACCGCCGTGTCGTGATCACCACCGTCAACCGTTAACTGATCAAAACAAATTCAACACCATGTACTTTGCCTATATTTTTCTCAACAGTTTCACCGAAAACCTGCCCGTCGGCCTCGCTCTGTGCATCGTTCCGTTCCTCTTGGGCTGGCTGTTTGCCTATATTTACCACAAAGTGACGGCACTGCGCGACGAAAATGCGGAGCTGAACCTCAAAGTGAGCGACCAGAACAACGCCATCACAGAACTGCGCCTGAACCTGTCCAAAACCGAAGCTGACTTAGAAGCCAAGACGAGCGATTTGCGCAAGGCCAAGGACGCGCTCATCATGTGCGAAAGCGAGCGCAACGCCCTGCGCGAACAGGCTGGCGGCGATGGCAAGGGCAGCCGGGGCGTGAAGGCCCCACCTACAGCAGCTGCCGCTCCCGAAGTACGCACGGTCATGTTCGCCGGTACCAAAGTAAAATGGGACAGCTTGGAAATCGTGGAAGGCATTGGCCCGAAAATAGCCAAACTGCTGAACGACGCAGGCATCACGACTTGGGCACAATTATCCATGACATCGCCCTACCGCCTGCGCGAAATCCTTGAAGGCGGAGGGACGCAATACAACGTACATGATCCGGAATCGTGGCCCAAACAAGCCGATCTGGCTGCCAGCGAAAAGTGGGACGACTTGAAAAAGTTGCAGGACGAATTGGTTGGCGGCAAAGCCGAGTAAACGTTTTTTTTATTGGATAAAACAAGCGGC